>NZ_KV830857.1:0-1830 GCF_001836905.1 Rothia sp. HMSC062F03
TAAGCCTTCAGCCTATTAGTACCAGTCAACTCCACGAGTCTTCAGTCCCCGCTTCCATACCCGGCCTATCAACCTCATCATCTATAAGGAGCCTCACACACCAAAAAGTGCCAGGAAATCTCATCTCGAAACAGGCTTCCCGCTTAGATGCTTTCAGCGGTTATCCCTCCCGAACGTAGCCAATCAGCCATGCACCTGGCGGTACAACTGACATACCAGAGGTTCGTCCGTCCCGGTCCTCTCGTACTAAGGACAGCCTTTCTCAAATTTCCAACGCGCGCAGCGGATAGGGACCGAACTGTCTCACGACGTTCTGAACCCAGCTCGCGTACCGCTTTAATGGGCGAACAGCCCAACCCTTGGGACCGACTCCAGCCCCAGGATGCGACGAGCCGACATCGAGGTGCCAAACCATGCCGTCGATATGGACTCTTGGGCAAGATCAGCCTGTTATCCCCGAGGTACCTTTTATCCGTTGAGCGACGGCCGTTCCACAACGTACCGCCGGATCACTAGTCCCGACTTTCGTCCCTGCTCGACCTGCCAGTCTCACAGTCAAGCTCCCTTGTGCACTTACACTCAACACCTGATTGCCAACCAGGCTGAGGGAACCTTTGGGCGCCTCCGTTACACTTTAGGAGGCAACCGCCCCAGTTAAACTACCCATCAGGCACTGTCCCTGAACCAGATCATGGCCCGAAGTTAGACATCCAGATTGACCAGAGTGGTATTTCAACAACGACTCCACACAAACTAGCGTCCATGCTTCACAGTCTCCCACCTATCCTACACAAGCCAAACCAAACACCAATACCAAACTATAGTAAAGGTCACGGGGTCTTTCCGTCCTGCTGCGCGAAACGAGCATCTTTACTCGTACTGCAATTTCGCCGAGTTCATGGTTGAGACAGTAGGGAAGTCGTTACTCCATTCGTGCAGGTCGGAACTTACCCGACAAGGAATTTCGCTACCTTAGGATGGTTATAGTTACCACCGCCGTTTACTGGGGCTTAAATTCTCAGCTTCGCCCAAAAGAGCTAACCAATCCTCTTAACCTTCCAGCACCGGGCAGGAGTCAGTCCGTATACATCGTCTTACGACTTCGCACGGACCTGTGTTTTTGATAAACAGTCGCTTCCCCCTGGTCTCTGCGACCCATACACGCTCCAGACAGCAAGTGCCCATCACGCTCAAGGTCCCCCTTCTCCCGAAGTTACGGGGGCATTTTGCCGAGTTCCTTAACCATGATTCTCTCGATCGCCTTAGTATTCTCTACCTGATCACCTGTGTCGGTTTAGGGTACGGGCGGCTAAAACCTCACGCCGATGCTTTTCTCGGCAGCATAGGATCACCAAATCCCCCAAAAACAGGGTCCCATCACGTCTCAGGCACACAGCCGGCGCATTTAACAACCGACAACCCTACACGCTTAGACCACGACAACCATCGCGTGGCTTGGCTACCTTCCTGCGTCACACCTGTTAACACGTTTACCTCCAAAGATCGGGTCCCACAACCCACACAACACACAAACAAAAGCCTGCACATCATGCTTCGCATGGTTAGCATCACAATATCAGTATGGGCGGTTCTTCACCGGTACGGGAATATCAACCCGTTATCCATCGACTACGCCTGTCGGCCTCGCCTTAGGCCCCGACTAACCCAGGGCAGATTAACTTGACCCTGGAACCCTTGATCATCCGGCGGATGAGTTTCTCACTCATCTTTCGCTACTCATGCCTGCATTCTCACTCGCATAGCCTCCACCACTGGTTTACACCGCAGCTTCAACGGCCACACGACGCTCCCCTACCCAACAATCCAAAA
>NZ_KV830858.1:0-1760 GCF_001836905.1 Rothia sp. HMSC062F03
CTCCCTCCCTCCCTCGCTCCCTCCCAAATCGATGGGGGCGGCGGCTCACCTCTGAGCCTGGAGCCCTTGGGAGGTTGAGCGGGGGAGGAAGAGGGAAAGGGAGAAAGCACAGCCTGAGCGAGCGGAGCGAGTGAAGTCCTTTCGCGCCGCAGGCTCAGAGCCACAGAGCTACTAGAGGATTCGCGAAAACTCAAAGAAGAGTTAGGGGTGAATTGGGTGAGATGACAACTCCCGTTAGACCCTCTGCAGCCACTCTTTTAAGCCTCTCTACCTGTATTTTTGGGTGTATTTTTCCTTGTATCGTGAGGTTGCCACCCCCGCCCCCGCGATTTCAAGCCAGAACAGCCCATTGCAAACGACACCACCCACCCCCTGCGTCCCTTGTGAGTGGGTGGTGTCGTTTTTATGTGTGTTCTGGAATATACGAGGGGGCGGGGGCGGGGGTTGAGTGGGTTTTGAGGTGGTCGGTAAGAGAGGTTCTAGAGGTGGTGCAGAGGGTCAGATGAAGGGTTAAGGGAGAGAAAGAGAGAGGGGGGACTGATGATGAGATGAGGATTTGAGAGAGCAGAGGAAGGCGAGGAAGTACTGGGAGCGGATAGGTTCAAGGGTGGTTGAGAGGGCGTTTCAGGCGGCTGTGTAGAGGTGATAAGGGCGTGCAGGTTTGGGTTTGCGGGTGGTTGCGGAGATGAGCTTAAGACGATGGGTGATTTGGTGGTTGAGTGAGTCGGTGAAGGTCTAGAAGAGCGTAGGGTTTTTGGTCTGTGGTGGAGCTGCGGCGGGCGGATTTGTGGCGCGGTGGTGATGGAAGAGTAGAGCGGTGAGGCGTGCGCGTTGTGGAGCGTGTCAGGGCACAGATGAGCGCTAGCGCGGTCTGTGAGAGAGCGGCAAGGTGGGAAGCGGTGAGGCGGCTGTGTGGGGCGATTCTGGAGGCTGTAGCGGGCGTTTCGAGATTCCACGATCGACGCGCAGAGCAGGCAGCAGGCCGCACGCTTCGCGATTTTGCGGCGCTGGTGCCTGCTGGCGGTCGCGTGTGGAATCTCGCGCGCAGAAGCGCGGACCATGACGCGAAATTTTGAGCCGCTGGCGCGAAAAATGACGGGCGTCAGATGGTCACACCTCATGCATTCAATGAATCAGGTGCACAAAATGAGCGATTCGTAATAAGAAATGTCCTGAAAGCGGCACCCTGATTTGTCGCGAAAATAGCCCCGAAAATGAATTTTTTCGCGGTTTTTTTCGAGAAATTGGGCAAAAAAATGTACCGCGGAACAAATCCGCGGTACATTCAAAAGTGCATAAAATCTTAAAAAAGATTGAGTCAATTCTAACAGAGAATGGCTCACCGGTGGAGAGGCAACCCACCGGATGCGTGGAAGACGGACGCAGAACCAAAATACGCCGCCGGGCTGACCCCCCGGGATTACCCCGTTAGATGGGTGCTGGTTCGCGACTGAATGTTCAGCCAGTCGATTCCTCGGTGAGTGATCCCGAGGCGCGAGGGAGTGCCAAGGCTGGAGACGTGAGAACGCTGCTGGGTAATAATGCTAAGCCCCAGACGAGAGACATTCAGACATGCCGCCACTGCGGGGAAGTAATGCCCCCCGCCTGTGTGACCGACCGACCGACCGACCGACCGACCGGGTCGATGTCATCATCATCTATCACCTGCCTAACGCTCTTAGAGAGAACCTAGACCCACCCGCACCGGGTGGGTTTTCTGTTCCCTGAGAGCGCATAGGGCAGGGCTCCCTCCCTCCCTC
>NZ_KV830859.1:0-5769 GCF_001836905.1 Rothia sp. HMSC062F03
GGTGCCCCTGCGTAGGCGCGGAGGAAACATACGGCGTGCTAGCCTCCACCCACACGCAATGAGTCAGTGCGTATCAGAGTGTAACCCCGGTGAGAGCCTAGCCTAAGACTGCGGTAAACTGAAAGCTATGACTGCAACTCCGTTCTACATCACCACCGCCATCTCCTACCCCAATGGCAACCCGCACATCGGCCACGCCTACGAAACCATCGCCGCCGACGTGCTGGCCCGCTTCAAGCGCCTCGACGGCTTCGACGTACGCTTCATGACCGGCACCGACGAGCACGGCCAGAAGATGCAGACCACCGCAGAGAAGCTCGGCAAAACCGCCAAGGAACTCGCCGACGAGAACTCCGCACGCTTCAAGGCCATGAACGACGCCCTGAACATCAGCTACGACCGCTTCATCCGCACCACCGACCCCGACCACTACGTCGCATCCCAGGCCATCTGGAAGCGCATGGAAGAGAACGGTGACATCTACCTCGGCAAGTACGCCGGCTGGTACTCCGTCCGCGACGAGGCCTACTACGCAGAAGACGAAACCGAGGTCCGCGACGGCCAGCGCTACGCCATCGCAACCGGCACCGAGGTCGAGTGGACCGAGGAAGAGTCCTACTTCTTCCGCCTCTCCAAGTACGGTGACAAGCTCCTGGAGCTCTACGCCAACGAGGGCTACGTCTTCCCCGAATCCCGCCGTAACGAGCTGATTTCCTTCGTCAAGGGCGGCCTCAACGACCTGTCCATCTCCCGCACCACCTTCGACTGGGGTGTACCCGTACCCGGCAACGACAAGCACGTCATGTACGTGTGGGTCGACGCTCTCACCAACTACCTGACCGGCCTCGGCTACCCCGACACCGAGAACGAGCTGTTCACCAAGTACTGGCCCGCCGACCTGCACCTCATTGGTAAGGACATCACCCGTTTCCACTCCATCTACTGGCCCGCATTCCTGTGGTCCGCCGGAATCGAACTGCCCAAGCGCGTCTTCGGCCACGGCTTCCTGCTCGTTAACGGCGAGAAGATGTCCAAGTCCGTCGGTAACGTCGTCGACCCCGCAAACCTCGTCGACGCGTTCGGCCTGGATGCCGTCCGCTTCTTCCTCATGCGCGAGGTTTCCTTCGGCCAGGACGGATCCTACTCCGAAGAGTCCATCATCAACCGCATCAACTCCGACCTGGCAAACAACCTCGGCAACCTCGCCCAGCGTTCGCTGTCCATGGTCGCCAAGAACTGCGGCGGCGCTGTGCCTGAGCACGGCGAATTCACCGAGGCCGACCGTAAGATCCTCGACGAGGCGGCTGCCCTCTACGAGCCGGTTCGCGCCGACTTCGACGAGCAGGCCTTCCACCGCGCCCTCGAGCGCATCTGGACCGTCCTCGCAGACACCAACGCCTACTTCGCTGAGCAGGAGCCCTGGACCCTGCGCAAGAACGGCAAGCTTGAGCGCATGAACACCGTGCTGTACGTGACCCTCGAGGTCGTGCGCCAGGTTGCTCTGCTGTTGCAGCCCGTCATGCCCGACTCGACCGCCAAGCTGCTGACCCTGCTCGGCGTGCCCGAGGGTGAGTCTCGCCAGTTCGCGGCCCTCGGCACCGCGCTCGTGCCCGGCACCGAGCTGCCCGCACCTGCACCGGTGTTCCCGCGCTACGAGGCACCCAAGGCGTAACGGTTGCTTGAGTAATAGCGGCTGGCGCGTGAGATAGCGCCGTAACGGATAGCGTGAGAAAGCCCTCGGCATCCTTACCCCAGTGGGGAGGAGCCGGGGGCTTTTCGTGTACGCGCGTATGGAGAGGTACGGGCGCAGGGTAGAGACGGGACGCTGGTTTGGTCGCCGCTCATACTTAAGGATGAGGTCGGTACCCCGTTCCGGCCGCCTCGCGTTCAGCTCATACCGCGGAAGCACCGGGAAACCCTGCATCCGCAGGTCAAGACCCGGCGAACACCCGCCAAAATCAACCTGGAGGATGAGAAAAACCCAGTAGTCAGCGCCACATTGCGTGAAATAATTGAACTATGACTACGACAACTCCTCACGCACAGACGGCACAGCCCGCCGTCTCCGCACGAAACCTTTCCAAAACCTACGGCATGGGTGAAGCCACCGTCCACGCCCTCAACAACGTCTCCGTTGACTTTGAGCAGGGCAAGTTCACCGCCATTATGGGTCCCTCCGGCTCGGGTAAGTCCACGCTGATGCAGACCATCGCAACCCTGGACACCCCCGACCCGAACCCGGCAACCTCGATTCGTATTGGCGGTACCGAGCTCTTCGGCCTGAAGGACAACGCCCTCACCGAATTCCGCCGCGAACACATTGGCTTCATCTTCCAGGCGTTCAATCTGGTGCCCACCCTCACTACGGGCCAGAACATTGACCTGCCTCTGGGTCTCGCCGGTAAGAAGCCGGACCAGCAGTGGCGCGACTACCTGGTCAAGACCCTCGGCCTGGAAACCCGCCTCGACCACCGCCCCGAACAGCTCTCCGGCGGTCAGCAGCAGCGCGTCGCCATCGTGCGCGCCCTGCTTGCCCGTCCCGAAGTGGTCTTCGCCGACGAACCGACCGGTAACCTCGACTCCAACTCCGGCGCCGAGGTGCTGCGCCTGCTGCGTGCCGCCGCAACCGACCACGCACAGACCATCCTCATGGTCACCCACGACGCAAACGCCGCCTCCTACGCAGATCGCGTGGTCTTCATCAAGGACGGCATGGTCGCCGGCGAAATGATCGAACCCACCTACGACGCCGTCCTCGGCGCAATGGCACAGCTGGAAGGTCGATAAGCCGTGGCAACCACACTGAACACGGTGGCGCGCTCCAATCTGCGCGCCTCCAAAGGAAAATACATTCTCACGGGCATAGGCATCGCGATCTCATCCTTCTTCATCGCCGCCATTATGATGCTCACCAACTCGCTGCAGGCGACCGTCAACTCCTCCGTGGGTGACGTGCTCTCCCGCGCCGAGGCGGTTGTCGCCTCCGCCGCTACAACCTCCGACGGTAGAGACAGCACCTCTATCTACCTGACTCGTGACCAGATTCAGAAAGTAGAAAAGAGCGACCTGCTCTCCGGCTACTGGGTACAGTACGCTGTCACGGGTAAGCTCGGCACCGGCGACCAGGCAACCCAGGTGCAGTACGACCAGCTGCCCGCCGACTCGAGTCTCTTCCCGTACAAGGTGCAGGGCAAAATCCCCAGTAGCGACCACGAAATCATGGTCTCTACCTACTTCGCGAAGAAGCACAACCTCTCGCTGAACGGCAAGGTCACCAGTACCGACGTTGTGGAATCCGTCAGCGCCCCCGGTACTGATAAGACCGCCGAATACACCGTCGTCGGCCTGTTCGACCCCGGTTTTGAAGGCTCCACCACCAATCAGGCTGTCTTCATTGGCGGCACCAGCCTCGGCGAAGCCGCCCTGAAGGCATCCGAGGCAGAAAACAAGAGCTCCGCGGCAGGCTACCGAAGCATGGCTGGCGCGAACCTCATCTACCTCAAGTTCAAGGACGGCGTAACCGACGCCAAGCTCAAGAGCCTGCAGGATACCCTCAGCAGCGGCGACGCCAAGAACGACCCGCGCGTCATGACCGGTCAGAAGCTGCTGGAGGACTACCAGAAGACCATCTCCACGGTCTTCACCTCCATTAGCGTGGTCCTGGGTGCCTTCGCGGCGCTGGCTCTGCTGGTCTCCTCGTTCGTCATCTCCAACACCTTCGCGGTGCTGGTCGGCCAGCGCATCCGTGAGCTGGCTCTGCTACGCACCCTCGGTGCCCGTGGCGGCTCCCTCGTACGGATGCTACTCATCGAATCCATTACCGTGGGCGTGGTGTTCTCCCTCATCGGTGCACTGCTGACCTTCCCGGTCGGCATGCTGGTTGGTGCAAACCTCACCACCATCATGATCTCCTACTCGATCACCCCGGTGATTATCAGTACCCTGATCTGCACCCTCGTGACGGTTCTGGCGTCGCTCTCCCCGGCACGAAGCGCCCTGCGCATCTCGCCCATCAGCGCGATGAGCGAGCACACCAACCTTGAGGTGCGCAAGCCCGGCAAGGTCGGCCCGATCCTGGGTCTGGTCTTCGGCGCCGCAGGTATCGGCCTGGCTATGCTGGCTCAGAACCAGGGTTCCGGTGAGGGGGCCGGCAATAAGGCCATTGCCCTCATGATGGGGGCCGCACTGCTGCTCGGTATTGCGGTTTTCCTCCTCACCCCGCTGGTACTGCCGCCGCTGGTACGTGCCCTCGGCACGGTCACCCGCACCCAGACCGGCAAGCTCGCGCTCGCCAACGCGCTGCGTTCGCCCAAGCGCACCGTCTCCACCGGCCGCGCCGTGCTGGTGGGTACCCTGGTCGTGTCGACTGTGCTGACCGGTTACTCGGTGCTGAGCGCCTCGCTGACCAAGGCCCTGGATCAGCAGTACCCGATTTCTGCGCAGGCAAAGTACAGCTCGTATGACCAGTCCGAGGCTGCCTCCACCGTGACCAAGGCGGAGGAAATCGCCTCCAAGGTCAAGGGTATTAAGAACGTTCAGGCATCCGCCGTCGGTTACGCAGCCGGTGTGGTCGACTACACCGTCGAGTACGAGGGACAGACCGCCAACCAGAATTCCGACCTGGTGGCGCTGAGCTCCTCCGATTTGAAGGCAATCCTGCCGGGCGAAAACTCGAACCTTGCCGACGACACCGTGCTCGTGCCGCAGGGCCTCTGGAAGTCCGCTGGATTGAATGAGTCCAGCCGTCTGAAGGCACACGGCCCGCTCGGCGAAGTGGAACTCAAGCCCGTCAGGTCCGCAACCAAGCAGAACCTGCTGATTGTCAACCCTGCCACCGCCGCCAAGCTGCAGGACGCCAAGAACCCGCAGAAGGTGGCCAACCCTGCCGCTGAGGAAGCTCAGAAGCGCATGGAAGAAGCAATCGCCAGCGGTGACAAAGAAGCTCAGACGAAGGCCGCTCACCTGACTGTCACCAGCCAGGCAACCGGTAACGACACCGTCGTTCTGGTGCGCGCCGCCTCCCCGCTGACCAGTAGCGAGAACGCGACTCTGCAGGCTGACCTGAACCGAGCCAGCCCGGACAGCTCCTTCACCGGTGGTCTGCAGGAACGTCAGACCTACGACCAGCTGCTGACCGTCATGCTGACCTTCACCCTGGTGATGCTCATGCTCGCAGTGGTCATCTCCATCATTGGTGTGGCGAACACGATGACCCTGTCGGTCAACGAACGCCGCCGCGAGAATGCGATGCTCCGCTCGCTGGGTCTGTCCCGCAAGCAGCTGCGCCGCATGATTTCCATTGAGGCGATTCTGATTACGCTCGCCGCAGTGGTGCTCGGTATGGTTTCCGGTGGTGTGATTGGTAGCCTCTCTGCGCAGATTATTATGTCTTCCATGAGTGCTTCCGCCCCGCTCGTGCTTGACCTGCCGTACGTCTGGTACGTGGTCATCCTCATTGTGGGTGTGCTCGCCGCGATGCTCGCTTCGGCTCTGCCGGCGGCTCGTTCGGCTCGCATGTCCCCGGTTGAGGGTATGCGCGGCTAACCCGCTGTACCTGGCATAGTCACAGTACCCGGCGAACCCGGATACTCGGCGTGAGAAAGCCCCGGAGGGTGCCTCGAATGAACTGCGCCCCGAAACTTGGACGCATTAAATACTAGCCGTTATGCGGCCTCCTGCAGGGCCTGAACCCGATATTCAACCGGAGTCAGGCCCCTAAGCTTCACCTGACGTCTTACCGTATTCCAATGCGTAATATAGGCGTCAAGG
>NZ_KV830860.1:0-1007 GCF_001836905.1 Rothia sp. HMSC062F03
CGCATGACGGAAAGAGAAATCCGCCGTGAAAAAGTCTATTGCTGTACTGTCTCTAAGCGTGGCAAGCCTGCTCGGTCTAGCCGCCTGCGCCCCCGCTGTGGAGGCCCCCGTTGCCTCCCGTGATTCCGCATCGGCAAGCGCCTCCGCTTCACCCTCCGCCTCGTCTTCTGCTTCGCCCTCTGCACGTAGCGAGAGCTCATCTAGCCCCTCATCTAAACCTACTTCGAGCGCTTCTGGCAGGGCAACCGCTAGCAGCGACACAACGCAGGGAGCATCCTCAGCGGTAGGGGCTGACGAGATGCAGTACAAGGCCAGGAAACACTACGAAACGTACTACCAAAAAATTGCCGAGGCTGAGAAGGACCCCGCCGTTGTGAAGGGCGAAAACGCCGATGGTAAGACCTACATCTTAGAAAAAGACAAGCTTGCTATGGTCGTGGGGAAGAACAATGAATACATCATCTTCCACCAGCATGACGGTAGCTGGAGCCGTGCAAGGGCCAACGGTGAGGCGGAGCTAGTGGACACCGACGGTTCCTGGATCAGGATTAAGCCTGACGGCGAACGCATCGCGGTCAAGGGGAGCGGTACCGTCTATATTTCCTACCACCAGGGCGATGTGCCCAAGGACCTCATTAACACCCTGGAAACCCCCAAGCTTCCCGCCCCCGTGGAAGGCGGCGTGGGCGTCCCTAAGGAACCTGTGAAGCCGACGAAGATCAGCTCGGTCACGAACTAAAATCCATAAGAAGCCTCGAATATCGCGGCACCTCGCCCCGTGCGCATCCGAACGTGATGCGTGCGGGGCGTTCTCGTACGCGTGCTCTCGGTCTTCGGTATTTTGCCCAGGCATTTCGGGTTCGGAGAGGCGCCGCTGGAGCCCAGACTTTTCCCAGGGAACGGTGCTAGGATGTGGGCATGCCCGAAGCTGGGCATTACCAACCACATCCATACACAGCGTTGTGATGATGTCGCGACGCATGACGGAAAGAGAAATCCGCCGTGAA
>NZ_KV830861.1:0-34814 GCF_001836905.1 Rothia sp. HMSC062F03
GGCCCGTGAACCTCAGTTCACGGGCCGCCACGCTATCTTTGAAAGCTCTAGCGCACGGTCCAGTCCACCGGCTCGGCCCCCTGCTGCACGAGCAGGGAATTCACTGTGGAGAAGGGGCGGGAACCGAAGAAACCCCGTCGTGCCGAAAGGGGCGAGGGATGCGCCGACTCCACGCTCGGGTACGGCTTCAGCATGGGCGCGCACTTGCGTGCATCCGCACCCCAGAGCAGACCCACGAGCGGCTGATTGCGCGCCACCAGGGCACGGATAGCGCACTCGGTAATCTCTTCCCAGCCCTTGCCGCGGTGCGAACCGGCATCGGACTCGCGCACGGAAAGCACCCTGTTCAGGAGCATGACGCCCTCGTCGGCCCAGCAGGACAGGTCGCCGTGTTCGGCGGGAGCGATGCCCAGGTCGTCTTGCAGCTCCTTGTAGATATTGGTGAGCGAGCGGGGCACGGGCATGCCGCGATGCACCGAGAAGGACAGGCCCATGGCGTTGCCGGGGGTGGGGTAGGGGTCCTGCCCGATGATAAGAACCTTAACCTCGCTCATTGGGCGGCGGAAAGCGTTGAAGATATCACCGGACGGCGGGAAGGTTCGGTAGCCGGCGGCGTGCTCGGCGCGCAGGAAATCCCCCATGGCGTGAATCTGCTCTTCGACCGGGGCGAGGGCCGCGGCCCAGTCCTCGCTCATGATGGTGTTCAGGGGCTGGTTCAAGCGTACTCCTCGGGCTGGGGCGGCCCGGCTGGTTTCTCGGTGCCGGGTGCGCGACGTTTGCTTCTCCTCTAGACTGAGGCTCTCCTCTAGACTAAGGGAAGACGAATACTCGCGGTGGCAATGTCGGCCGCGATGGTACGCCGCAGACAGAATGAGGAGGGAATATGCCGGAGCAGGAACACACCGAAGCCGTGCAGTCCGAAACCCCGGAGAACAAAACTCCGGGAAAGACCGAAAGCCCGGCTGAAACCTCGGCCGAGACCCCCGTCCGTGCTGAGACTCAATCGGATGAGCTGAACGACGGGCTGAACCCGCTCGAGCGGCGCATCCTGGCCCTGGAACGCCGAGGATTCAAGCATCAGGGTTCCAAAGAGAAGGCCATTAAAGCCCTCGGATTCACCCCGATTGCCTACTACCAGATGCTGAACGTCATGCTGGACGACGAGCGCGTGCGCGAGGCGGCTCCGCGACTCGTGGATGCGCTGCGCGCCCGTCGTGACGCCGACTAGTCAATCCTGGCGTGACGCTTTGCGGGGCGTGCCCGCGTTGGTTCCGTCTGCCCGAGACGGTACTCTAGGTACAGGGAGCGCCGAGTCATCCGCCGCGCTACCTCGAAGAAGCACCGCGCGGACCACCGCGATAAAGTACCCGTGAATTGAGGAGACCATGAGCTATCCCCGCGACGAGTTTGATGAGGTGGACGAGAAGACCGCGCGCCGCGGAACCTACCGCGCGGTCAACGCCGATCCCGCAAAGAGCCCGAAGGGTGCTATTCCGCTGGTTGCCGCCGGCGTGGTCGGCCTGCTGGTGGGTGCCGCCATGTACATTTATGCCCCGCGCACGGCTTCGCCCGAGTACTCGGCGCAGAAGTCCGCGTCGAGCTCTGCTTCGGCCCGTTCCTCGGCATCCGCTACCTCCGCTTCGGCCTCTGCGTCCGCGACGGCCTCGGCCACCCCCTCGAAGACGGGCCTGGTGGACAGCATTTCGGTGGGCGTGTTTAACGCGTCTGCCCCGGCCGGTAGCGCCTCGAGCGCGGCGGCTCTGCTGAGCAACTACACCGTCAACGAGACCGCCAACTACACCGGTGCGGCCCCGGCGACCAGCGTGGTGTACTACGCGGAGGGCTACCAGGCGCAGGCGCAGAGCATCGCCGCGGCCCTGGACATTTCCCAGGTGCGCCAGGCGACCTCTGCCGTGCCGATGGGCAACCACGAGGTGATTGTGGTTCTGGCCTCCGATTACACCGGCTAGGCCCCCGCCTCTGCCGCTTTGTCATGACAAACTTTCACCGACCCCACTCGTGCAATTCCAATCAGGTACCGGGTGGGGTTGATGCTTTAACGTCCCCCTCGAGAGGGCGTTGAGGTCCCCGATGGTGGGTTGGGTGAGCGCAGATTAAGCACTGGGCGATTAACCCTTCAACCTTGGGCTTACACGTTTGCCCCCTGCCGGTGCGGGTGCCACAATTGATGTAGCATTTGGGCGCCCTGCATGGCGCGCGCGTGAGTTACACGCGCCAGGGTCCGGGCCCCAATTTTAGACGTACCGCATCCCAGCGGGATGCAGGAGAAAATCCTATCGTTCAGGAGGACACTTATGGCAAAGCTCATTGCTTTTGACGAAGAGGCACGCCGCGGCCTTGAGCGCGGTTTGAACACCCTCGCCGATGCAGTGAAGGTGACCCTCGGCCCCCGCGGCCGCAACGTTGTGCTGGAGAAGGCGTGGGGCGCCCCCACCATCACCAACGACGGTGTCTCGATCGCGAAGGAAATCGAGCTGGAGGATCCGTACGAGAAGATTGGTGCGGAGCTCGTCAAGGAAGTTGCCAAGAAGACTGACGACATTGCCGGTGACGGTACCACCACCGCTACCGTTCTGGCTCAGGCACTGGTCCGCGAGGGCCTGCGCAACGTGGCTGCTGGCGCTGACCCGCTGAGCCTCAAGCGCGGCATTGAGAAGGCTGTTGAGGCTGTGACCGAGGCTCTGCTCTCCTCCGCGAAGGAAGTTGAGACCGAGGAAGAAATCGCCGCAACCGCTTCGATTTCCGCTGGCGACGCAGAGATCGGCAAGCTCATTGCTGAGGCAATGGAGAAGGTCGGCAAGGAAGGCGTCATCACCGTTGAGGACTCCAACACTTTCGGCCTGCACCTGGAGCTGACCGAGGGTATGCGCTTCGACAAGGGCTTCCTGTCCGGTTACTTTGTGACCGACCCGGAGCGTCAGGAAGCAGTCCTGGAGGACCCCTACATCCTGGTTGTGAACCAGAAGATTTCGAACGTTAAGGACCTCGTCCCCGTCCTGGAGAAGGTCATGCAGTCCGGCAAGCCGCTGCTGATTATCGCTGAGGACGTTGAGGGTGAGGCTCTGGCTCTGCTGGTGCTGAACAAGATGCGCGGTTCTATCAAGTCCGTGGCCGTGAAGGCTCCGGGCTTCGGTGACCGCCGTAAGGCTCAGATGGCCGATATCGCCATCCTGACCGGTGGCCAGGTCATTACCGAAGAGGTTGGCCTGTCCCTGGACGCAGCAACCCTGGACATGCTCGGTTCCGCTCGCAAGGTCGTTGTGACCAAGGACGAGACCACCATCATCGAGGGTGCAGGCGACGCAGCAGCTATCGAGGGTCGCGTGGCTCAGATCCGCGCAGAGATCGCTAACTCCGATTCCGATTACGACCGTGAGAAGTTGCAGGAGCGCCTGGCTAAGCTTGCCGGTGGCGTGGCCGTGCTGAAGGCTGGTGCCGCAACCGAGGTTGAGCTGAAGGAACGCAAGCACCGCATTGAGGATGCTGTGCGTAACGCTAAGGCTGCCGTTGAGGAGGGTATCGTCCCCGGTGGTGGCGTTGCCCTGATTCAGGCTGGCGTGAAGGTCTTCGACAAGCTGGAGCTGACCGGTGACGAGGCTACCGGCGCGAACATTGTGCGCGTGGCTATTGACGCACCGCTGAAGCAGATTGCTGCTAACGCTGGCCTGGAGCCGGGCGTTGTGGTTGACCGCGTTCGTTCCCTGCCCGCCGGTACCGGTCTGAACGCTGCGACCGGCGAGTACGAGGACCTGATGGCTGCTGGTATTGCTGACCCTGTGAAGGTGACCCGTTCGGCTCTGCAGAACGCTGCGTCGATTGCTGGTCTGTTCCTGACCACCGAGGCTGTTGTTGCGAACAAGCCGGAGCCCGCTGGTGCGGCTGCTCCCGGTGCGGACGCAATGGGCGGAATGATGTAATAGAAATTTATCCCTGATGGGGTAAATTTCTACGGATTCCGTGGCACGCGAAGCGTGACCCGGTGGTGACCCGGCGCTGGTACCCAAACCGGCGCAGGTCCACGCATCCGTATGAGGCGGGGGCGGCTACCCATGAAGGGTGGCCGCCCCCGCTTTTTTGCCATTTGGGCGGTGACTCAAAGAGGCGTTGCGAGGTGGGGAGGGGGCAAACGATATGCTGAGAACATGAGCTCTAACACCACGTCTTCTTCTCATCTTTCACCAGCCCCGGACCGCGCCAATCGGAGCATGAAGAGCATCGGATCGCGGGGCTCGATTCTGAGCATCGGGTCGGTGAACTCGTTCTGCAGTATTGGTTCCGTGAACTCGGCGTTTTCGATTGGTTCGGTATTCTCGATTGGATCCATTGGCTCTGTCTTTTCTGCTGGGGCTATTGCCTCGTGCCTGGGCTTTCTTGGTGTGCTGTCGGTCTTATCGGGGCTCTCCGTGCTCTCGGTGGGGTCGTATCGGTCGGTGCTGAAGGTAAATCGTCGCCAGGGGACTCGGCCATCGGGTCCTTCGCGTTCCTAAGCGCCCGC
This sequence comes from Rothia sp. HMSC062F03, assembly GCF_001836905.1. NCBI lineage: Bacteria > Bacillati > Actinomycetota > Actinomycetes > Micrococcales > Micrococcaceae > Rothia > Rothia sp. HMSC062F03. Next base: position 4,517 of record NZ_KV830861.1, read on the forward strand.
GCGTCATGGGCCGGCGGCGTGCCGGCTCGTGGAGGCGGTAAAATGGTGCCCCTATGAAATGTGCCTATTTTCGTGATGACCTCTGCTCCTCCTGCCCCAGCATTGAGACCGCCTACACCGCGCAGGTGCAGGCGAAGCAGGAGCATGCCCGCGCCCTGCTTGCCGCCCACCCTCAGCTGCAGTGGCTGGACCCTGTGACCAGCGCGGAGGCGGGCTTCCGCAACAAGGCGAAGCTTGTGGTGGGCGGTTCGGCGAAGAACCCGACCCTCGGCATCGTGGATTACCGTACGGGCGCCTCCACGGATCTTGGAGAATGCCCGCTCTATATGGAGCCGATTCAGGCGGCTATTCCGGTGCTACGTGAGCTGATCCAGCGCGCGGATCTGACCCCCTATGACATTCCAAACCGTCGCGGTGAGCTGAAGAATATTCTGGTGACCGCATCGGCGGCGGGTGAGCTGATGGTGCGTTTCGTGTTGCGTTCGAAGAAGCTGCTGGTGCCGATTCGCCGCCAGATGGACTGGCTGCAGGAGCAGCTGCCGAACCTGGCGGTGCTGTCGGTGAACCTGCTGCGTGAACCGGTGGCGCGCGTTGAGGGTGATGAGGAGATTATCCTTTCGGAGCGTCAGACCCTGCCGATGCAGGTGAATGACCTGACTCTGCATTTGCGCCCGCAGAGCTTCTTCCAGACGAACACGAAGGTTGCTGAAGCGATGTATGCGCAGGGCCGCGAGTGGGTGCGTGAGGTGGCTCCGCGCTCGCTGTGGGACCTGTACTGCGGCGTGGGCGGTTTTGCCCTGCATGCCGCTTCGGTGATGGACGGCGGCTCGGTGACCGGAATTGAGATTAGCGCGGAGGCGGTCGCCTCGGCACAGCGTACGGTTGCCGAGTACGGGCTGGAGGGCGTGAACTTTTCGGCGCAGGACGCGCCGGAGTTTGCGGTGTCTTCGGGCACGGTGCCGCAGATGCTGGTGGTGAACCCGCCGCGTCGCGGTATTGGTGAGAGCCTGTGCGCGTGGATTGAAGGTTCGGGTATTGACCGTGTGGTGTATTCGAGCTGTAATGCGGTGACTTTGGCGAAGGATCTGGAGCGCATGCCGTCGTATGCGCCGGTGCAGGGCCGCGTGCTGGACATGTTCCCGCATACGGACCATTACGAGGTCATGGTGCTGTTGCAGAGGCAGTAGCAACCTTTATACGTGTAGGCGGTGGCGTCTCAGACGGTTGTGTCCGAGGCGCCACCGCTTTTTTGTGCCCCTCTAGCGGGCGTGAAATTCTAACCCTGCGCTGTGAAATTCTGCGCGGCGAAATCCTATGCCGCGAGAATACCCGCCGCGTACGCCGCCTGACCCACGTGCTGCGCCGCATCGTCAATCATGCTGACCAGGCGCACACCGCGGGTCACCGGCGGAGTCCACGAATGGTCAATAATCTCGCTCAAATCAGCCTCGCTCAGCGTCTGCGAGTAGGCCGCGAGCGCCTCGCCGGTTGCCACAAGGTACTCCACCAACAGGGCAGAATCTTCAACCACGATGGAGCGTGCCTGCTCGGGGGTGTGGCCGTAACCCATGGTGTCGCCCAGCTCGCCCAGGTTGAAACGTTCCCTGAAGCCCTGAGCCTCCCAGACCTGCGGCTGACCGTTCAGGGCGGAGAGCTGCATGTCCATCTGTCGTCCGGCGTGCCAGAGCAGCCAGGCGATAGAGTTCGGGTGCCCGCCCGGGTGGGCGTTGAGCGCCTCGGGGGATAGCCCCTTGACGGCTACGGCGGCTTCGATACCGGGGCGGCTGGCGGCGTCACGCAGAATATCGTGGGTGTTCATGGAGTTCTCCTGAATTTGCTGGCTTCCTTTAGGCCGGCTTCTTGTAGGGAGCCGGGTAGTTTCAGTCTACGCCCGCGCGGGCTGAGGGGTGGTTGTAGAAGAGGGGTGGGGGCTTTGCTCATGCCATAGCGGTGGTTGGGGCAAGAAAAAATGTGGCGCGCGGGAATAATACTCATTTCTTTCCGTTGAACTCTGTGAAGACATCATCATCTAAAATTCACAGGAGAATAGTATGACCACCCCCGCTCAGTTGCACTTTGACATGGTCGTCATTGGCTTCGGCAAGGGCGGCAAGACCCTCGCCGGCGCATACGCCAAGACCGGCAAGAACGTTGCCCTCATCGAACAGTCCACCGGCATGTACGGCGGCACCTGCATCAACATCGGTTGCGTACCCACCAAGGCGCTCGTGCACCGCGCCGACGAGTTCCGCGCCAGCGGCGAGCGCGCCATCGAGGAGGCAAACGCCGCCTACGAATCCGCCGTGGTTTTCCGTGACAAGCTGACCGGTGCGATGCGTGCCAAGAACCGCGAAATCCTGCTGTCGAACGAGACCGCTAAGCTCATTGACGGTCACGCACGTTTCATCTCCGACACCGAGGTTGAGGTCACCGCGGGCGAGGACACCCTGCGCGTTACCGCCGACTACTTCATCATCAACACCGGTGCCGTGTCGGTTATCCCGCCGATTGAGGGTATCCGCGAATCTGAGCGTGTGCTCACCTCCACCGAGCTGCAGAAGCTCACCCCGCGCCCCAAGCGTCTGGGCATTATCGGTGGCGGCCCCATCGGTGTTGAGTTCGCCGGTATTTTCTCCTCCTACGGTACCGAGGTGACCATTCTGGATGGCGCACCCGCCCTCTTCGGCCGCTACGACGAGGATGTCGCCCAGGTTGCCCGCGAGATTATCGCAGACCAGGGCATTACCGCTCACACCGGCGTGCGCGTGCAGTCCTTCAAGGACGGCGCTGACTCGGTGACCGTGACCTACCTCGACTCCGAGGGTGCCACCCGGGAGCTGGAGGTGGACTACGTGATGGTTGCGACCGGCCGCAAGCCCGCCACCGAGGGTCTGGGCCTGGAGAACACCAGCATTGAAACCAACGACCGCGGCGCAATTGTCGTGGATGAGCACCTGCGCAGCACCGTGCCGAACATTTTCGCGCTCGGTGACGTGAACGGCGGCCCGCAGTTCACCTACATCTCCCTGGACGATTACCGCGTGGTGCTCTCCCAGCTGGTCGGTGACGGTTCCCGCTCCACTAAGGACCGCAAGGCAGTGGCTTCGACCATCTACATGAATCCGTCGCTGTCTTCCGTGGGCCTGACCGAGCGTGAGGCAATCGAGGCGGGCCACAAGGTGAAGGTCGCTTCGAAGCCGGTTGCCGCGGTTGCCGCGATGCCGCGTGCGAAGACCCAGGAGAACCCGCGCGGCATCATGAAGTTCGTGATTGACGCGCAGACCGACCAGATTCTGGGCGCCCAGCTGCTGGTAATCGAGTCCATGGAGGTTATTAACCTGGTGGCTCTGGCGATGCGCCACGGCATTACTGCTTCGCAGCTGCGCGATGAAATCTACACCCACCCCTCGATTACCGAGGGTCTGAATGAGGTGCTGGCTTCGGCAGTGCCCGTGAACTAGTTGAACTAGAATCGCGGCTGAATTCGCGGTTCGTATAGCGTTTCTGCTTGTCTGAGTGCTTCCCTGCCCGTTCCGCCCGTTGTGCTGTCAACGGGGGTGCGGGTGGGGAAGCATTTTTGTTAAGGCTCATATATACCTTGTAGCTAAGCATGCCCTAAGATGGTTATGAGATAAGCGCAAGCTCACCGATTGGGTGGTCAGCGCGAGAGGGCTCGGAGGAGGCACCCACTCGCTGCTACACCCACCACAGCGCACCGCCTGCGCCGCGCATACAACCGAAAACCAAAGGCACGAACCGGGAGAATCATGGCACTGCCCAAAATCAAGCCCTACACCTACGTCGACCGTGAACACAGCAACCGCGTGAGCTGGCCTGTGGACCCCTCCCGAGCCGTACTGCTCGTTCACGACATGCAGGTACACTTCGTCCAGGCTTTCGAAGGCGCCAACCTGGGTGAGGGCAACGACAACCCGGACGCCCAGATTAACATCGCCATTCGGAACCTGCGCCGCCTCATTGACGCCGCCCACGCCGCCGGAATCCCGGTCTACTACACCGCGCAGCCGCCGCGCCAGAACCCCGAAGACCGCCGTCTGCTCATCGACTTCTGGGGCGACGGCCTGCAGAACGACGAGTCCGCCCGCGTGCTCGACGAACTGGCACCCACCGACCGCGACACCGTGCTGACCAAGTGGCGCTACTCCGCGTTCGTGCGCAGCCCCTTCGAGGACCTGCTCAAGGAGTCTGGCCGCGACCAGCTCATTATCGGCGGCGTGTACGCGCACATTGGCTGCCTGACCACCGCCCTAGAGGCGTTCATGCGTGACATTCAGCCGTTCATGGTTGCGGATGCGCTCGCCGACTTCTCGGGGGAGGAGCACCGCATGGCGTGCGAGTACGCTTCGGGTCGTTGCGCCCGCGTGCTGAACACCGCCGATGTACTCGCCGACCTGCATGCTGCAGAAGGTGCTGAGAAGGCTGAGCCTGCTGAGGAGGCCCGCGCATGAGCTGGGTCATTGTGACCGGCGCGAACGGCGGTATTGGTGAGGCAACCGTCCACCAGCTCATCAAGAACGGCTATTCGGTGTTTGCGGCTGACCTTGCAGAGCAGCCCATTGCCTCCTTCGCCACCTACGGCGATGCGCTCTTCCGCTACCGCGCCGTGGACGTGACCAGCGAAGAGTCCGTCATCGCCCTCGCCAACGCTGTAGCGGCACTCGACGAACCCATCACCGGTGCGGTGCTCGCCGCGGGCATCGCCCACAGCCAGCCGCTACTGGAGACCAGCTTCGCCACCTGGAAGCGCCTGCACGCGGTCAACTCCGACGGCGTGTTCCTGTGCCTGCGTGAATTCGCGCGCATCATGATTGACCAGCAGGAGAGCGACCCGGCGAACAGCCGCTCCCTGGTGACGGTCGCCTCCAATGCGGCGCGCGTGCCCCGCGCGGAGTTCGGTGCCTACGGTGCATCGAAGGCGTCGGCGGCGCGCGTGAGTTCCAGCTTCGGTCTGCAGCTTGCCGCGCACGGTATTCGCGTGAACTCGGTCTGCCCCGGTACCACCCGAACCCCCATGGTGACCGACGCCTGGGAGGGGGAGGACCGCTCCGCCCTGCCGGTTGCCGGTAACCCGCAGACCTTCCGCCTGGGTATTCCGCTGGGCCGTATTGCCGACCCGGTGGATATTGCGGCGGTCAACGCTTTCCTCATTTCTGAGGCGGCACGCCACATCACCATGCAGGAGATTGTCGCCGACGGCGGTGCGACCCTCTAACGGCACCCCGCGTCCGGCGTTTAGATGCCCGGTGCGAACCCACACACCACTGATAGAAGTACGATGACGAACCTTCCCGACTTTATCTTTGCCACCGGCACCCGCGTCCTGCGCGCATCCGGTGCGATGATCCCTGTAACCTTCGATAATGCCCTGGACGAGGCGAAACGTTCCGGTAGCGCCGTCGTGGGTCTGATTCCTTTTGACCCCGATATGCCCGCCTACCTCTTCGTGCCTGAACGCCTGGAGGAGCAGCAGGTGCCGATCCCTGAGCAGACAGTGGCGCTTGCCGAGCCGGTATCGGTCACCGGCCGCCAGAACGACCGGTTCCGTGCCGCCGTTGCGACCACCGTGGAGCGCATGAAGGCGGGTGAGCTGAGCAAGATCGTGCTTTCGCGTGTGCTCACCGCCCGCTACGCTCCCGGCGCCCTCAACCTGGAGGCGCTGTACAACAACCTGCGTGCCCAGCAGCGTTCCGCATTCAACTTTGCGGTGCGCCTACCCGAGGGTGAGCGCGGCATGAGCGGAAGCTACCTGATGGGTGCCTCCCCGGAGCTGGTGTTCCGCACCGAGGGCCGCGCCTTCAAGACCCACCCGCTTGCCGGTAGCGCCCCGCGCATTGCCGAGCCCGGTAGCGCCGAGGACGAGGCGATTCGCGACCGCCTGTTCGCCTCCCCCAAGGACCGCCACGAGCACGCCTACGTCATCAACGACATTGCCGAGCGCCTGGCACCCATCGCCGAGGAGCTGAACGTGCCGCAGGTGCCCTCGCTGCTGCAGACCCCGCAGCTGTGGCACCTGGCGACCCCCATCGACGGTGTGCTGAAGGAGGGGCTGACCTGCTTGGACGGTGCCCGCGCGATCCACCCGACCCCCGCGATTTGCGGTGCCCCCACCGAGAAAGCACTCGATCTGATTCGCCAGCTGGAGTCTTTCGAGCGCCGCTACTTTGGCGGACTGGTCGGCTACATGGATGCCGAGGGTAACGGCGAGTGGGCGCTGGTGCTGCGTTGCGCCCAGGTCAGCCCGGAGGAGGCGGTGCTGTACGCGGGCGCGGGTATTGTGGCTGAATCCGACCCGGAGCTGGAGCACACGGAGACCGGTACGAAGCTCGGCAGCTTCGGTCGCGCACTGGGTGTGGAGACCCTGGGCGAAGATACCCCCTAAAACTCTTTTCGAACCGCCCCGCGCGGGGTGGAAGCGACCGAACGCGCTCGCCGTCGTGGCGGGCGCGTTCAGTCGTTGTATCAGGTGTTAGGGGATTGAGCGCGGCTAATCGGTGAGCAGGCGCTTGAGCTCCAGGGGAGTAGCCACCGGCAGAAGCTGAGCCTCAACCTGCGCGGGGTCGCCCTCGGTCGGGTTCTCCACAGCCAGGGCGATGAGCATCTTCTGGGCGTGCTCGGGGTTCTCCGCATCGGGGAGCGCCACGGGTACCCACTGCAGGCTAAAGCTCCGCTCGGTAGCCTCGCCACCCTGATTACCGCCCTGATCGCCGCTGCCCTGAGCCGCGGGCGCGCTAAAGGTCGCTTGGGTGGTCAAACTGTCCTGAGTCAGTACGCGTAGGGCGGTCGGCTCGGGGGTGCCACCGTCCAGAAGGCCACTAGGAGCCTCCTCGTTCATGGCAAGTTCGAGCGCATCCAACAGGTCATCGGTGAGCTGCACCCGAACCAGGGACGGCACCACGCTCAGGCCGTGGCCAGTCGCCTTGAGCACCGCCTCCTTAGCGGTCCACAGCGCCACAGAGAGCAGGTGCAGTACGGGGGCGGGGCGTTCCTGTGCCACCCGCTTATAGAACGCGCGTTCTTCATTGGAGAGCGCCAGACGTGCAAAACCGGAGAACAAGCGCGCATCCAGGGTTTCAACATCCACGCCGAGCACCGCCGAAGAATTACGACTAAACGCACCCACCACCAGCGGATTCACCTGCGACATATTGAAATTCACGCCCGCAATACGCGGCTTACCGTGCTTCTTACCGCTGGTGCACAGGGTGCAGGAACGATCCACCTCAATCTCAGAAGCGGCACTGGACGGCACATCCAGACGAGCCGCCGCCATGGCACGCATGAGTGCCTGAGTGCTCAGGTAGCTGACCGCCGCCGTGGAGGTCGGCAACTGCGCCGCATGCTGCTGCTCGGCAAGACCCAGGTAGCTCAACCAGCTAAAACGCAGGGAACCGTACATGGTGCGGGTGGGAAGAGCGAAAATCTGCACGCGCTCGCTCGGACGGGCGGTAGGGCGCTCCGGGCGCTGTGCGCTGGGTGTTTCGGGGGCAGAATAGCTCATAGGTTTAGTGTACCCGCCCGGCTATGGTGGGCTCCTATAGGTTGTCCACAGCCGTGACCGCGCGCTACGCACCCTCGCCGCCGGTGCGGTAAAGTCATCACAGACATCATTACGGACTGCCGCCTGCACGCTAGAGGGGTGGCAGCTTAGAAAGAAGGTACCGTGAACAGCACGCAAGAGATCATTGCCGCCGCAGACGGCTCGGCGCTGGGCAACCCCGGACCGGCGGGCTGGGCATGGTATATCGACGACGACCACTGGGCGAGCGGCGGCTGGGCGCACGGCACCAACAACATGGGCGAGCTCAAGGCAGTCCTGGACCTGTTCGAGGCGACCGCATCCCGCCCGGAGGCGAAGCTGCGCGTGTACTGCGATAGCCAGTACGTCATTAACTCGCTGACCAAGTGGATGCCCGGCTGGAAGAAGAAGGGCTGGAAGAAGTCTGACGGCAAGCCCGTGCTCAACCGCGACCTTCTGGAGGCGCTGGATCAGGCGCTGACCGGCCGCGACTACGAGTTCATCTGGGTTAAGGGGCACGCCGGTCACGAGCTCAACGAGAAGGCTGACTCCCTGGCGAATGGTGCTGCGCGCGCCTATCAGGAGGGCCGCGAACCCGCGTACGGCCCCGGCTTCGGCTCGCTTGCCTCCGGTCGAGAGGACGCCACAGCGCGGGTTGAAGCGGCTTCTGAAGCTACCGCCACGACCACGGCTTCCGAGGGTGAGCCTGCCGCCTCCGCGGATGCCCACCTGCCCGTGCAGGAATTCACCGCAGCCGAGATTGAGAACGCCCAGCGCGGCGTGGAGAGCCTGCGCCTATCCGGTCTGCTGCGCCCCGCCTCCGCGGTGAACGCCCCCGATCCGGAGGCGGTTCGCACCCGCAAGGAGCAGCTGGCCCTCGCCGCAGAGCGTGCCGCCGAGCGCGATGCCCAGGCCCTGGTCCGCCAGCAGGAAACCGCCAACCAGGCCTCCGCCGCGCAGGCGGAAGATGAGGACGACCTGACCGGCCTGGAAGAGTTCGCCGGCCTCGACCCGAACGATGTGGATCCCGCCGAGCTGCTGGGCGAGGGCGCAGAGACCCTGCCGCCCACGGAGACCCCGGCACCCACAGAAGCCCCTGCGGAGACCCCCGGTCCTGTGCAGGCTGATGCGCCCGCTGTCTCCGAGCCCGCCACCCAGCCTTCCACACGGCAGGCTCCCGCGGCACCGCGTCCCGAGGATGCCGCCGCCGCCGAACAGCTATTGGAAAGCCGCGGCGCCGTTATGGACCCGGCTCAGCTGGACGCCCTGCTCCACGAGCGCCTGGTGTGGGTGACCGCCACCGGCAAGTCGGTTTCGCGCTCCTCGGTGTTGCAGTATCGAGAGCGCGCCTTCACCCAGCAGGGTGCGCCGGCCAAGCAGGGGGTTCAGCAGATTGACGCCTCGAGCGTTCTGGTCATGGCCGCCGTGGCGACAGCCCGCGGTCGCGTGAGCCGCTCGAGCATCTGGCATTACGACGCCGAGCGCGGCCTGTGGCGCCTGCGTTTCCGCCAGGAGACCCCCGCCTCGTAGCGCCCACCCGGTAGCTCCCGGTGGGTTCGCCGCCGGCAACCCCGGGAAGAACCTCTGAGAAGAACCATTGGGAAGAATTTCTGGGAAGAACCGGGAAAGAGGAAAAGAGAACGTGAGAAACCCGCCGCCCCTCGAATAGTGAGGTGCGGCGGGTTTTCCGTTGGTACGTCACGCGCACGGGGCCCATCCAGTGGTGGCGGGGCGTACCGGGTGCGGGCTGTCTAGCCTACGTTTAGCCCACGAACATCGAGGCGTTGGCCTGCTCAGTGTCGGCATAGTTGACGCCTGCGCGGGAGAGCGCCTCGTTAATCTGGGTGATGGATTCTTCGACCTGGCGCTGGGTAGCGTGCCAGTGATCCAGCACGCCCTGGAAGTTGGCCGATGCCGAACCCGTCCAAGAGCTCTGCAGGTCATGCAGGGAAGCGGTCATGCCGTTGACATCCGCGGTGATGGATGCGACGTAGGACTTGGCCTGGGCGCTCTTGGCCGCGATGACCTCAGAATCGACGTTGAACTGTGCCATGGGTTTCTCCTTTGAGAGTGGTGGGCGGCGGGTTGCCGCTGGGAGGGTTTGCCCCGGGCTATGAACTATCCCGAGTGCATGGCACCACTATATTCTTTCAAAATGCATTAAACTACCTAAAAATACCTCAATGAGAGAATCTGTGGATAAACCCTCCCGATTGCTTCCAACGCACCGAAAATTTCGAACGGGGCCTTCAGAATTCGGCTGAATATTGCGTTGCGCCCTTTGCGCAGCGTCCATCCGGCGGTGCGTCCACACCCGGTCGTGCCTGCCGGAGCGATTGAACCCTCCGGACACGAAGAAGCCCCCGAGCGTAAGGCTCGGGGGCTTCTTTAGGGCTTCTTCTGGGTTTCGGTACGCCGCTGGCTGCCGGAGACACGTAACCCGCTAGTTCAGCAGCTACTCATCCGAGATGGGTGGTGGGTAGTAGGGTAGCGAGATGACGAAGGTCGCGCCGCCACCGGGGGTCTCTTCAATGTGGATTCGGCCGTCGTGCTGTTCGATGATGGCGGCCACGATGGACAGGCCCAGACCGGTGCCGCCGGTCTCGCGGGAACGCGAGGTGTCGGTGCGGTAGAAACGCTCAAAGACACGCTCGCGATCCTCGCCGTGAATACCGGGGCCGTGGTCGCGCACCTCAAGGGTGGCCAGCGGGAATCCCGCAACCTCCTCGCGCACGCCCACCGCAATCTCCAGGGGCGTGCCGTCGGGGGTGTAACGCATCGCGTTGGTCAGCAGGTTCGCCACGACCTGACGCATGCGCGATTCATCGCCGAGCACCGGCGCGGAGGTGGGGGCAACATCGTCGCTGAGGCCCACAAGCGAAACCTCGCGGTCGGGGGCCGTAGCGTAGGCGTCGTTGCTGGCGTCCACCGCCAGGTTAAACAGGTCGAAGGGTGCCAGCTTGGACTCTCTGCGCTCGTCGATGCGGGCCAGTGTCAGGAGGTCCTCGACGAGCTGGCCCATGCGCTTGGACTCCGACTCGATGCGGCTCATGGCGGTGCCGACCGCCTCCTCGGTGGGAAGCGCGCCCTGGCGGTAGAGCTCCGAATAACCGCGGATACTCACCAGCGGGGTGCGTAGCTCGTGGGAGGCGTCGCCCACGAAGCGCCGCATCTTCGCCTCGCTCTTCTCTCGGGCCTTAAAGAGCGCCTCAATCTGGGCGAGCATGGTGTTCAGTGAGATGGCGAGGTTACCGATCTCGTTGTTCGGGTTGTAGTCCTCGATACGCTGGGAGAGGTCGCCGGCGGCAATCTTGGCGGCGGTCTGCTCAACGCGCGCGAGCGGCTCGAAGGTGCGCGTCACAATCACCCACGTCATGGCGATGGCCGAGGCTAGGGTGGCGAGTCCAAACGCGAAGGTGAGCACGCCGACCAGGGCGACCACCTGGTTGGTCTGCTTGAGCGGCATCGCGATGATGAGGGAACTCGCCTCGGTCAATCCCGAGGAGTCGTTCGCCTCAATTGGCACGGCAAGTAGACGCCAGTCGGCGGAACCGCTGGAGGAGCCAACGGTCACGCCCTCCTCGTTCTGCTTGCGCACCTTCTCAGCGGTCCAACCGTTCAGGGTGGGTTCGCCGGCCTGCTCGTCGTGCTCGGAGCTGAGCGAGTACAGCACCTTGCCGTCCTTATCGAGTAGGTAGACGCGGTAGGTGCTGAGCGACCCCTCTTGCTTGCCGGAAGGTCGCACGGTGGCCAGCTGCACCAGTGCCGGTGCGCTGGTCTTCATCTCTTCGTCTAGCTGGTGCACCATCTGGGCGCGCAGGGCAGAGATAGCCACGAGGCTGGTGACGGCAATCGCCAGAGCGATGAGCATGGAGGTCACCAGCACCAGCTGCGTGCGCAGGGAAAGCGAGAGGGGGATGCGATCGAGGGGTTTGAGCGCCACGTTAGCCTCGGGAACCGCGAATCATGTAGCCCACACCGCGCTTGGTGTGGATGAGCGGCTCGTGGTTTTCGCGGTTGTTGTCAATCTTGCGGCGCAGGTACGAGATGTAGGACTCGACGATTGAGGAGTCACCGTTGAAGTCGTACTCCCACACGTGGTCGAGAATCTGCGCCTTGGACAGCACACGGTTGGCGTTGAGCATCAGGTAGTGCAGCAGGTTGAACTCGGTGGGGGAGAGATCGATTTCTTCCTCGCCGAGGAATACCTCGTGGGTATCCACGTTCAGGCTCAGGTCGTCGACGCGCAGAACGGCATCGTCCTCGTCCTGGACGCTGCGGCTACGGCGCAGGATGGCGCGGATGCGAGCGATCACCTCGTCCAGTGAGAAGGGCTTCGTTACGTAGTCGTCGCCGCCGGCACCCAGACCGGTGACCTTGTCCTCGGTGGCGTCCTTCGCGGTGAGGAAGAGGACGGGAACGGTGCTTCCAAGCTCGCGCAGGCGACGGGTGACCTCGAAGCCGTCCATGCCGGGCATCATGACGTCGAGGACAATCAGATCGGGAGATTCGGTGTTGGCCTTCTCGAGGGCGTCGCGGCCGTTACCGGCGGTGACGACCTCAAAACCGGCAAAGCGCAGGGAAGTGGCGAGTAGTTCAAGAATATTGAATTCGTCATCAACGACGAGGAGCTTGGCTTCAGCAGACATACTCTTTATCTTTCGTTCTGAAGGGCAGGAAGGTGATCTGTCGGTGAGTAGAGAAATGCAGTGTGTGCAATAGTGTGTGGTTAGGCTTTAGAGCGCCGCAGAACTGCCAGGCCAAGCGCAACCATCAGCGCGATGAATGCGACGGGCAGAAGCACGAGCGGAATCTGGCTCATGACGGCGGGCGGGGTGGCCCCGGCCCACTTCATGAGGAGCATGACGATTCCGCTGAGCAGGCAGAGGAGGGCGAGAATACCGCCTCCCGCGCCCAGCCAACGAATGGCACGGGCGTAGGGCAGAGGCGCGGACGCCCGGTCTGAACTGCTGTGCTGGGTCTCTACGGAGGTGTTACTCATAAAATTAACCGTATCAGCTTGTGCCCAGCTCTCTGCTAGCAAAGCCCAAGAATCGGGGGTTTGGGCCCCAAATTCACAGCGTTTGTGAAGCTTAGAGGGCCTCCCGAGGTGTTCGTGTACGCGAGATGCTTTAATAGGGGTATGTCTGAACAGGTGAATGAACTGCTCCCCGAAACCATGCCCGCCCCCGATACTCCCGCAGATGGCGCTCTGCCCGCTGCCGCCCCGGAGGAGGCCGAGACCTCGGTGGATGGTGCTGTACCTGAGAAAGTAGAGACCGCGCAGAAGATTGCGGATGAGGCCGCCGAGGAGAAGACCGAAAAGGTCGTCGAGGCCACCGTGGAGGCAGCCCTCACCGAGGCCGCCGAGGAAGCCGAATCTTCCCGGACCCCCACTGATACTTCTAACGACCCTTTCTCCGCGCCGGCTGAGGACCCGGGCGAACCCTCCCTGGGCGTTCCGCACAAGGCCCGTCGCACCTCCAAGGTGGATGAGATCCTAGCGGCGGCTAAGGATGTAGCGCTGCAGGGCGTCCGCGAGATTACCCCCGACCACAATATTGGTCTGGTGCACCACGTGCGCCCCGAGGAGGAGCGCCTGAGCACCCACCTCTTCGAGTGCACGATGCCCGGGTACCGCGGCTGGTTCTGGTTTGCGACCCTCTCCCGCGCCCCGCGCTCGAAGGTCGCCACGATTTGTGAGGTGGGCCTGCTGCCCGGTGACGATGCGCTCATCGCCCCGGATTGGGTGCCGTGGGCTGACCGCGTGCGTCCCGAGGACCTGGAGCAGGATTCTTCGTCCGATTCTTCGGAGGCACCCGCCGAGGAGAAGACCGAGGGCTCGGAGGCCGCCACCGCAGCCTCCGAGGAGAGCGCGGAGAGTGCAGAAGAGGGTACCGAGACTGCACCTGCCGAGGCCGCTGAGGTTTCTCTGGATTCCGACCGGGATTCCGAGGGGTCTGAGGGCAGCGTCTCCGAGTAGAGCCACCACCATAGAGATTTAAGGAGCCCCGCGGGGTGCCCGGCTGTTCGCGCTGGGCAACTCGCGGGGCTCTCTCGTGGCAAAAACCGCCCAAAGGGTACATAATGGTTTATTGAGTAAACTAACGACTTAGGCAGGGCTACCTACGCACTGTCGCGCTGATGGCTGGAGAGATAATGACTGACCTTATCGACACCACAGAGATGTACTTGCGCACTATTCTCGAACTGGAGGAAGAGGGCATCGTCCCCATGCGCGCGCGCATCGCCGAGCGTCTGGAGCACTCCGGCCCGACCGTTTCCCAGACTGTGGCCCGCATGGAGAAGCACGGACTGCTCACCGTTGAGCCTGACCGCCACCTGGAGCTGACCGACGAGGGCCGCCAGAAGGCCGTCGAGGTGATGCGCAAGCACCGCCTGGCTGAGCGTCTGCTTTCCGATATTATTGGCCTGGACCTCGAGTATGTGCACGAAGAGGCCTGCCGCTGGGAGCACGTCATGAGCGATAAGGTCGAGAAGCGCATCCTGCAGATGCTAAACGAGCCGAAGTTCTCCCCCTACGGCAACGCCATTCCCGGCCTGGAAGAGCTGGGCATTGAGAGCGAGAAGAACGACGAGCGTACCGTGCCGATGTCTCTGGCCGCTCGCGATTCGGGCCCCGAGGACCGTTTCACGATTTCCCGTTTCCCCGAGTCCATTCAGACCGACGTTGAACTGCTGAAGCTTCTGGCGGATGCGGGCATCGTCTACGGCGCCTCGGTATCGGTTGTGGCCGGCCAGAATGATGACGTGATTGTTCACGCCGACGGCGAGGACGATACCCTGTCCCTGGATATGGACGTGGCAAACGCAATTGTGGTCAAGCGCGGCGGCAACCTCTAAGCTCTCATTCTGAGAGTCTGCTAACCCAGTTCACGCTAAACGGTGGTATTGCCTTCCTTTGTGGAGGCGGTGCCACCGTTGTTGTGCACGTGTTAGGGCTGCTCGGTCTTGCGGGGAGGCTTCGGGAGGCTGAGGTGCCTAGTGGGTGGGGTATTTCAGAGTTTGGTCATGTGCGCGGGCGCGTATACTCCTCTCTCAAGGTTTTAGCAACTGCGCTCGAGTGCATTTTTCGCGTTTTTCGCTTAAATCTGAAGTTGAAACTGAGGGAAACGCCGATGTTTGAGCAATCTCTGAGAATGGACACTTAAGAGATAAGGGTCATCTTTGAGAATTTTGAACCCTGTCCTTAATGGGTGATGGCGCATTAAAAGCGAATGTGCATCCTTGTGAAGCACCTAGTCAAGGGCCTTAAGCGGTAGTTGTTGGTTCCGTTAAGAGGGAGTCAACTGCCTGGAGTACCAAGTTTTCCCCCCAGGGTGAAAGTCCAAAATTTAAGCCCGAATGAAGTGACAACTGGGAGTTTTCTGTGTATTCTCGTTTCTGTGCCCAAATCCTCATCGTAAGAGGGCACCGTCGAAGCGGTTCCGCTGAGTTCTGCCAACGCTTCGATGTACGTCTACCCAATATGGCAGAAGCGGGGGACCCAATCCCCAAGCTGGGATACGGCATCTCAATCGAGAGGCCTCGGGGCTAAGTCACTTCGGTGGCCGAGCGAATCCATGCTCGAGTCCGACAGCTCACCTCGTCAGGCAATGGAGGAATTATCAATGGTTAAGAAGATCGTACGTACCGCAGGTGCAACCCTCGCAGCAGGTGCTGTTCTGCTCGGTTCGACCGTTCCCGCGAACGCATTTGCACAGATTCCCGCTGCGGCTGATCTGTCCTACGACTACACCAACTACGAGTTCGACTACACCAGCTACAACACCCCCGCAACCACCTACGTTGCACCCCAGGCTCAGGCACAGCAGACCTACGTTGCTCCCGCAGCAGCTCCGGCACCCGCAGCTGAGACCACCTACGTAGCACCCCAGGCTGAGACCCAGCAGGCTTACGTTGCTCCCGTAGCAACCCAGGAGCAGGCTGCTCCCGCCGCTTCCTCCAACACCGGTAATGCTTCCCGTGACGCAATCGTCGCAACCGCAATGAGCGGTCTGGGCGGCTCCTACGTTTGGGGCGGCAAGACCTTCGGTGCATGGGACTGCTCCGGCTTCACCTCTTGGGTTTTCGCTCAGCACGGCATCAAGCTGACCGCTTTCACCTACGCAATGAAGAACGAGCTGCGCCCCACCTCTAACCCCCAGCCCGGCGACATCGTCTTCCAGAACGGCTACAGCCACGTTGGTATCTACCTGGGCGATGGCAAGATGATCTCCGCTCTGAACCCCACCAACGGTACCCTGGTGCACCCCACTTCCTGGATGTCCGTTGATGGCTACTACACCGCTCTCTAAGCCTTAGTGCATAAGAGCTGGGTCTAGCCCAACATACTTCGAAAAGGCGCCTACCCCGCACGGGGTGGGCGCTTTTTTGCGTGCCCATTCAGCGCGCAGAATACCGCCGAGAGCGCACGTGCACACTCGGCGGTATGCATTTTGGGGTGCTTCTCTACGGTGTGAGACTACGGGACGAGAGCCTGCAGGAGCGTCTGCGGGGCCTGTTCCCACTCGGCGAGTTCCCCACACAGATTGGCCCGTGCGGGCTCCTCCCAAAGTTCGCGGGCTCGCTCGGAGAGAAAGATGCGCTCGCGCTCTAGGACGGAGTGCAGGAAGCTCGTGCGGCCGGTGCGGAACACCTCATCATCGAAGTGGGAGTACTCGCTACGCACCCCGCGCAGGTAGCGGCGGTAGCGTGCCGGTTCGGCCGCCAGGATGGCCATGTCGGCGTCAAGGAAGAACTCAATATCTGCCGGATTGTAGCCCGCCGGTAGTTCGGTGGACTCGGGCAGCTCGTGGGCTGCCGTGGCGCGAACCAGAAGGCGCACCAGCTGTAGCTCCTCTTCGCCCAGCAGACCAGCGACGACCAGCGGCTCCAGGGAGGCGCTCGCCAGCTGCTCGCTGCGGCGCTCATCCTCACCTGGCGCGCCCTCGTAAACCGCGTCGTGGAACCACGCCGCCAGAACCAGCGGCAGGGGAGTAGAACCCTGCGTGCGGTGTGCGTAGAGACGGTCCAGATCGGTGAGCATCTGCGAAAGGTGCCCGCTGTGGTGGTAGGCGCGGTGCGGCTGTTCCCACGCCTGTATCAGGTGCTCGCCCAACTCAGCCACTTGCGTTACGAGCCGGGCCCGCGACTCGGCGGACGCATCCGCACGCTCGAGGCGGGGCGCAAACGCCGCCTCCCAGGTGCGAAGCAGGCGCGGGCGGATCTTCTCGGGGCGTTCCTTTAGGGGGATGCGCAGGCCGCTCGCAATGAGCGTACGGGTCAGCTGTGCGCCGCTGAGCTCAATCGCGCCCGCCTGCACCAGCTCCTCGTAGCGGTGCGCCGGTACATCGTAGTGGTCGCGGTCGAAGGCACGCTCGCTAATGCCCGCCGCCGCAGCGAACTCGTGCAGTTCCGCCAGGGATGCATCGGAGATGAGGTGCGAGAAAACGGTGCCGTGCGCGGGCCAGACGGGTGGGTCAATGTAGATGCTCATTCGTACATTGTAGGAGCGGTTCTGCCGCCGGGTGCGGGTGTCTTCGGGCGGTGAACGCAGAGTGGAGGCGAATCGCGCAGGCCGCAGAGGTTTCTGAACACCGTGCCGACCCGCGACGCGCGGTGCTTTATACTGGATAGGTACGCCCTCGTAGCTCAGGGGATAGAGCACTTCTCTCCTAAAGAAGGTGTCGGACGTTCGAATCGTCTCGGGGGCACACATATGACAGAACCGCCCGTCGCTTGCATTAGCAGGCGCGGGCGGTTTCTCGTCTCCGAGTGAACGAGGGGCGGCCGGGCGACCAAGCGGGTGGGAGCGGGGGAGTAAATGCGGTAGCATGGAATATCGAACGTGTATTCTAGGCAGCGAGGTAGACGATGAGCGATAAGCCCGAACAGCAGAAGCAGTCTTTCACCGAACAGGACGGCCTGTTCGCCGCCGAACTCGTCACCCCCGCAGCACCGGCGGACGAGCCGCCCTTCGACCCGTACTACGACGTACCCCCTGCCGAAGACGACTACTACGCCCCTCCCATGGACGCCGCAGTGATGGACGCTCCGGTGATGGAGGCGCCCGCACAGGATGTACCCGCCGCCCTGCCTACCGGCATGCCCGCCTACGGTGCCCCTGCTACCAGCGCGCCCGTTCCTGAACCCGGCGCGCCCGCAGCCTTCGCCGCCGACCCGCTCGGCGACTTCATGCCGCCCGCCTACCGAGTCGGCGGCTACGGCGAGGACTTCGACCCCGCCGATCCCTACGGCGAACGCACCTACAGCCTCAACGCGGTGGACCCCTCCTCCCTCACCGCCGGGCTCAACGACCGCCAGGAGGAGGCCGTACTGCACTCCGGTTCACCCCTGCTCATTGTCGCGGGCGCCGGCTCCGGCAAGACTCGCGTGCTCACCCACCGCATCGCCTACTTGCTCGCAACCCGCCGCGCGACCCCCGGCCAGATTCTCGCCATTACCTTCACCAACAAGGCCGCAGCCGAGATGCGTGAACGTATCGAGGCGCTGGTTGGCCCGCGCGCCAAGCACATGTGGATTTCGACCTTCCACAGCTTCTGCGTGCGCGTGCTGCGCCGTGAGGCCGCCGCCCTGGGTCTGAAGTCCACCTTCACGATCTACGATTCAACTGACTCGCAGCGCCTGCTGAGCCTCATCATTAAAGAGCTCAACCTGGACACCAAGAAGTTCACCGCCAAGGCCGTGGGCAACCGCATTTCAGCGCTGAAGAACGAGCTGGTCAGCGCCGAGGCGTTCGCATCCCGCGTGGCCTCCGATAACCCCTACGAGAAGACCGTCTCGCAGATTTACACCGTCTACACGCAGCGTCTGCGCGCCGCCAACTCCCTCGACTTTGACGATCTGATTGGCCGCACCGTCTTCCTGCTGAAGAAGTTCCCCGAAATCGCGAACTACTACCGCCGCAAGTTCCGCCACATCCTCGTGGACGAGTACCAGGACACCAACCACGCCCAGTACCAGCTGGTGCGTGAACTGGTCGGCGCCCACGCGAAGGCGCCGGCTGACCGCGGCCCCTACCCGGACGCCGTGCCCCCTGCCGAGCTGACCGTCGTGGGTGACTCCGACCAGTCCATCTACGCCTTCCGCGGCGCGGACATCCGCAATATTACGGACTTCGAGAAGGACTACCCGAACGCCCACACGATCCTGTTGGAGCAGAACTACCGCTCCACACAGAACATCCTTTCGGCGGCGAACGCGGTCATCGAACGCAACCCCGACCGTCGCCCCAAGAAGCTGTGGACCGCCTCCGGCGTGGGCGCGAAGATTATCGGTTACGTCGCCGAATCCGAGCACGCCGAGGCACGCTTCATCACCCGTGAAATTGACCGCCTTGCCGATGAGCACGGCGTGCAGCCCGGTGACGTTGCAATCTTCTACCGCACCAATGCGCAGTCCCGAACCCTCGAGGACATGCTCATGCGCGCCGGCCTGCCCTACCGCGTAGTCGGCGGTACCCGCTTCTACGAGCGTAAGGAAATCAAGGACGCCCTGGCGTACCTGCGCGCCCTGAGCAACCCCGATGACGACGTGAACGTGCGCCGTATTCTGAACGAGCCCAAGCGCGGTATCGGTGCCAAGTCTGAGTCCGTGGTGGCGGAGTACGCGACCGCACACCGCATCTCGTTCTTTGCGGCGGCTCGTCAGGCCGCCGATGTTCCGGGTCTGGGTGCCGCCGCGGTCAAGAAGTACGCTGAGTTCGTGCGCCTCATGGATGACCTGGCGCAAATTGCCCGCACCGAACCGGCCGCAACCTGCCTGGAGGCGGTCCTGGAGCAGACCGGGTACCTGGCGGCTCTGCGCGCCTCCAAGGACATTCAGGACGAATCGCGCGTGGAAAACCTCTCCGAGCTGCTTGACGCCATGGTCGAGTTCGAGACCGAGAACCCCGGCGCCGACCTGGAGCAGTTCCTCGAGCACGTGGCCCTGGTTGCCGACGCCGACTCGATTCCAAACCGCCCCGCCAGCGCGGAGGGTGAGAGTGCATCCGCTGCGCAGATTGCCGCCGAGGCGGCCGAGGCGAAGGCCCAGGGCATGGTTACCCTCATGACCCTGCACACCGCCAAGGGCCTGGAGTTCCCCGTGGTGTTCCTGACCGGCATGGAGCACGGCCTGTTCCCACACCAGCGCGCCCTGACCGACGAGAAGGAGATGAGCGAGGAGCGCCGCCTGGCGTACGTGGGTCTGACCCGCGCCATGGAGCGCCTGTACCTGACCCGCTCGGAGACCCGCACGATGTGGGGTAAGAGCCAGTTCAACCCGCCCTCGCCCTTCCTAGAGGAGATCCCGGAGGAGCTCATCGAGTGGAAGCGCACCGCGGGCTTCTCTGGCTTCGGCGCCTCCGGCATGGGGGCCTACGGCGCTCGCGGCGGCGGTTCTTACGGCAGTGGCTCCTACGGTAGCTCCTACGGTGTTGGCTACTCGGGCGGTTACAGTTCCGGTGGCTCGCGCGGCTCATACGATCCCTACGAGTCCCGCCCTGTGCGCCGCTCCGAGCCGTCCACCGCGGATATTAACGGTTCGGCGAGCTACGGGCTGGCGGCGGCTACCGCCTCCTCTAAGGTGACGAACCGTTCCCGCGTGCACCAGAGTAAGGAAATCCCGACCCTGGCGGTTGGCGATACCGTGCGCCACACCAAGTTCGGCGAGGGTCGCGTGCTCGCAGTTGAGGGTAGCGGCGATAAGACCGTGGCGAAGGTGCGCTTCGGTTCAGAGGAGAAGCGCCTGCTGTTGCGTTACGCGCCGCTGGAGAAGGTCTCCTAACGCTGCCCGGTGATAAACGTGGAGGGGCGGGCATCCGATGGTGTCCGCCCCTGCCTTGCGCGCTCCCTTGCGCGCGCTTTAGGTGCAGGGCTCCTAAACCTTTTCCCGGCATGCGATACGCGGTGATATCCACCCCGCAATATCTGTGACCTAAGTCGCTAAAATCCCGTATTTCGGGCTCCGTGAGTGCGAGCTCACGCCGAATCCGATAGAGTAGAAACGAGAGAAATTCCCCGCGTCAATGATGCGCGTGCGCCGGGTGCGAGAGACCCCTATCGCACCGTAGCGGGCACATGGGGAATACTCCTCTAATGACCAGGCCGAGCGTACACCGCGCTCGGCACCACTTCGAAGAAGAAGGACACCTGTGGACCTTTTCGAATACCAGGCGCGCGAGCTCTTCGCCAAGCACGGCGTTCCCGTGCTCAAGGGCATTGTTGCGACCACCCCTGAAGAAGCAAAGGCAGCAGCTGAGGAAATTGGCGGCCTGACCGTCATCAAGGCTCAGGTTAAGACCGGCGGCCGCGGTAAGGCCGGCGGCGTGAAGCTCGCAAAGTCCCCCGAAGAGGCTTACGAGCACGCTAAGGCAATTCTCGGCATGGACATCAAGGGCCACACCGTTCACCGCGTGCTGGTCGCCGACGGCGCAGACATCGCTGAAGAGTACTACTTCTCCCTCCTGCTGGACCGTGCAAACCGCTCCTACCTGGCAATGTGCTCGGTTGAAGGCGGTATGGAAATTGAGCAGCTGGCAGCTGAGCGTCCCGAGGCGCTGGCCAAGGTTGAGGTTGACCCGCTGGTCGGCCTGGACCAGGCTAAGGCCGAGGAGATTGTGAAGGCAGCAGGCTTCTCCGCAGAACTGCAGGAGAAGGTTGTTCCCGTTCTCGTCAAGCTGGGTGAGGTCTTCAGCAAGGAAGACGCAACCCTGGTTGAGGTTAACCCCCTCGTTCTGACCCCCGAGGGCACCATCCTGGCCCTGGACGGCAAGGTCTCCCTGGACGACAACGCAGAATTCCGCCAGCCCGAGCACGAGGCTCTCGTGGACAAGTCCGCTGAGAACCCGCTGGAAGCTAAGGCAAAGCAGTTCGACCTGAACTACGTGAAGCTGGACGGCGAGGTCGGCATCGTTGGTAACGGTGCAGGTCTGGTTATGTCCACCCTGGACGTCGTTGCATACGCTGGTGAGAACCACGGCAACGTCAAGCCCGCTAACTTCCTTGATATTGGTGGCGGCGCGTCCGCCGAGGTTATGGCTGCCGGCCTGGAAATCATTCTGGGCGACGAGCAGGTCAAGAGCGTTTTCGTGAACGTCTTCGGCGGCATCACCGCATGTGACGCAGTGGCAGACGGCATTGTGAAGGCTCTGGAGATTCTGGGCGACGCAGCAACCAAGCCCCTGGTTGTGCGCCTGGACGGCAACAACGTTGCTGAGGGTCGCCGCATCCTCTCCGAGGCGAACCACCCGCTGGTTGTTCTGGCTGAGACCATGGACTCCGGCGCTGACAAGGCAGCAGAGCTCGCTCACAAGGCGTAATCGCCAGCAAAGGATTTCAAGGAAGTAATATGTCTATCTTTGTGAACAAGGACTCCAAGGTCATCGTTCAGGGCATCACCGGTGGCGAGGGTACCAAGCACACCGCACGCATGCTCGCAGCAGGCACCAACATTGTGGGCGGCGTGAACGCCCGCAAGGCCGGCACTACCGTCACCCACAAGGCAAAGGACGGCTCGGACATCGAGCTGACCGTGTTCGGTACCGTGGCTGAGGCCATGGAGAAGACCGGTGCGAACGTCTCCATCGTGTTCGTTCCCCCGGCCTTCACCAAGGCAGCAGTGCTCGAGGCTATCGAGGCTAAGATTGGCCTCGTCGTCGTCATCACCGAGGGCGTTCCGGTTCAGGACTCCGCAGAGTTCTGGGCGGCTGCTAAGGCATCCGTGGACGAGAACGGCAAGCAGATCACCCGCATCATCGGCCCCAACTGCCCCGGCATCATCTCCCCCGAGGAGTGCCTGGTCGGCATTATCCCGGCGAACATCACCGGCAAGGGCAAGATCGGTCTGGTCTCCAAGTCCGGTACCCTGACCTACCAGCTGATGTACGAGCTCTCCGACATCGGTTTCACCACCGCTATCGGTATTGGTGGCGACCCCATCATCGGCACCACCCACATCGACGCTCTGGAAGCTTTCGAAGCTGACCCCGAGACCGAAGCAATCGTCATGATTGGTGAGATCGGTGGTGACGCTGAGGAGCGTGCTGCAGAGTACATCAAGGCAAACGTGACCAAGCCCGTCGTTGGTTACATTGCGGGCTTCACCGCTCCCGAGGGTAAGACCATGGGCCACGCGGGCGCTATTGTCTCCGGTTCCTCCGGTACCGCTCAGGCGAAGAAGGAAGCTCTGGAAGCAGCAGGCGTGAAGGTCGGTAAGACCCCCTCCGAGGCTGCAAACCTGATGCGCGAAATCTTCGCAGCGAAGTAGTTATAGCCTAGCTATATAAATGACCCCGGTAGATAAACATTCGATGTTTGTTTGCCGGGGTTATTTTATTCTCTATTAGCTTTTAGATATAAGGAGTGCAGGAATGAAAATTAGTGTAGAACGTTATCATTACCCGATTGGTCAAGGTACTTTTAGTGCCCAGATTATTAGAGGGTTGGGGGATTCAAAATATGTGTGTGTTTATGATTGTGGATCGGTTAGTGGTGCGGATGGGATTCCTGTATATGTAGATGGTTTATGTAAAAAATTGAATCCCAATAGCAAAGATAAGGCGAAAATTGATTTACTGGTCATTTCTCATCTTGATAGGGATCATGTAAATGGCGTATCAAAATTAATAGAATCATTTGACGTCAAGAAAATTGTAATTCCATATATGAGTAAAATTGAAAAGATAATGCTTGCATTGGATTCTCCTAGTGGCCGCAGGATGCTGGAAGGACGAGATCCTCTGACCCCCCGTTCTTCTCTTGTAAATGCAATTAATCGCGCAGGGGATTATGATATACAGTTCCTAGAAGAAGAATTGGGGGATGTAGAGATTGTCGAGTCCTCAAGAGATATATCTACTGAATATTTTGATATAAATAAAGATACATCTAAAGTGAAACGCTGGCCCTACAAATTGTGGGAGTTTCTTCATTTCTCTTTATATGCTGGTGAAGAAGAATCTGTTAAAGATGGGTTCGTTGAGGAATTTAAAAATTCCTACAGGGTAGAATTTGGTAGGAATTGTAAAGATTTGAATAAAATGACCGCTAGTGATCTAAGTAATGACTGGATTAAACTTAAGAAAGTATATGCAAAGACTTGTGAACGTATGAAGGAGGCACATGGAGTTAATTGCAAAGATATATTCAATTCCTCCTCGGTTATCCTCTATAGTGGTCCTGCTGATAATCTTACAGGCTCCGGTGAAAATTATTGTCGTGTGCATCGTGTAAGTAAAGGGCGGCAAATTATTGTAGATTACAAGAATTTAGATGAACATTATCGAGAGAGTTTTTACTATCGCATTGAGAATGATAATTCAAAATATATTGGGGGTTGGTTAGGGACAGGTGATGCCCGGCTAAAGGACCCTCTAAACATTGATGAACTTAGAGTTAATCTGGGGCAGGAAAGGATAAATCGTATACGGGTTTTAACAGTCCCTCATCATGGCTCAGAAAATAACTCGAATGACAAATTTTATAATATTTTTTCTCGAACTAGGGTGGAATGTGTAGTGCATTCGGATCCAGGGTATACGTTTCATCATCCTCATACTGAAATTGAGGAATTGATAGCCAAGAAAGGTCTTGTTGAGGTACCTGTGACTAAGGAACCTGAGTCTTGTTATAAGGAACGTCTTCTATATCGATATTGGTAGGAACGTGGGTCACGCAGGCGCTATTGTCTCCGGTTCCTCCGGTACTGCTCAGGCGAAGAAGGAAGCTCTGGAAGCAGCAGGCGTGAAGGTCGGTAAGACCCCCTCCGAGGCTGCAAACCTGATGCGCGAAATCTTCGCAGCGAAGTAAACAGCATATAAATGCGGCAGAAGCCGGTAGTCCATGAGGCTACCGGCATCTGTGCTTTAACCGGGAACTCAACCGGGACAGCTCGCTGGAAAATACTGGAGGCGCTGGGGATGCGCCGGGGAAAAGAGGCGGGGTAGAGCCGCTCCAGCTGTCGAATAGCGCTGGGATTTGAGGGCGCTTTTGAGATGTTTGAACCAGAGCGGTAGAACTTGCGACAGAAAGTAAGCTTGTGCACACAGTGCCACAAAAAGATGTAAGTACGACCATAACCTTTGTATACTTGAGGACATCGAGCCTAGTCAGAATCATTCTTGACGGCTCCAAGAAACACCACCACTCACAGGAGATCACTACACTCATGACTCAACCCATCTCTCGCCGCACCATCGCCAAGGCAGGCGTCTGGTCTGCACCCGTCGTCACAGCCTCCGCAGCAGTGCCCGCCTACGCAGCATCCAAGGAAACCCCCGGTGTGCAGTACGGCGTGTACGTCAGCGTGCAGAACAACGGCGGCTACGTCGGCTACGCATCCTCCAACAACACCGGCACCATCAACCCGGCAAGCCCCGAGGTGCACTTCACCGCCTCCGGCACCCCCGACTCCGACATCAACTGGGACGACGCAACCTCCAAGCCCAAGAGTGCAACCTACGTCAACGGCGAAGGTAAGTTCACCCCCGTCACCAACTCCCAGACCGGCGCAAACGGCGCCTACATGTCCTCCAGCGGCTTCTGGTGGTCCGTACCGACCAAGGACACCGCAACCGGCACCGGCTACATCCCCGGCAGCAGCGTCACCCTCGCAGCGGGTGCGACCTTCGTGACCGAGGTTGAGTACACCGTCGCCGCCAGCGCCCAGTCGCTCCTTAAGTTCGGTAAGATCAACGGCCAGGCATGGGCCCCCTCCGGTCGCAAGCTGACCGGTAAGACCACCGAACTGGTAGCCTCCGCAGGCCAGGCAAAGTACCTGTCCGTGGCACAGACCGCCGGCACCTGGACCGCAGAAGTACCGACCGTCACCAAAAACTCTGACGGCACCTACACCTTCAAGGGTCGTATCGTCTACACCACCAGCAAGGCGTACACCATGAAGCAGTCCGGCACCAAGTACTACAGCCAGACTAACTTCATGCCGGCGCAGCTGCGCTTCCCGGCAAACGACGGCTGGGTTTCGTACAAGCAGACCTCCAGCGTGCAGGTCGCTAACCTGACCTACTCCGGCAACGGCGCGAGCGGTTCGGAGAGCGTTTCCGGTCAGGCCACCACCGCGGAGATTCACCCGTAATAGATCAACCCCTCATACGGGCTAAGAGCATATAGAAAACCCCCGGCGGATACACTGAATGTATCCACCGGGGGATTTCTGCATCTGTATAGTTCTCAAATGCTTGAAAACGAATTCCAGAGCGGCTATATACACTTGTTGAGAGCTTATTGGGGGGGTGTTGCAACTAGCCGACCGTCGTGCCGAACGCCAGACCCAGCAGATAGGTCACGAACGCAGCGCCAAAGCCAATCAGAATCTGGCGAATACCGCGCTTGAGCGGGGAAGCACCCGAAAGCAGGCCCACCACGCCGCCGGTGAAGCCCAGCGCCGCACCCACGAACAGCAGAGACAGCACCATCGCGAACACACCCGACAAGCCAAAGATATAGGGCAGAATCGGAACCAGCGCACCCGAAGCAAAGAACGCGAACGACGCAGCGGCGGCACCAATATCGGTACCCAAAGCCACATTCTCCTCACGATCCTCATCCTCGCGGTGAGACAGCGACGGATCGCAGTCACAATCCAAGTAGCCGAAACGCTCCATCGCACGGTGATGCGCCGCTTCCGGCTCCATGCCGCGGGCGCGGTAAATGAGCTCCAGCTCGTTCGAGTCCAAATCCAAATCGTGCGCAACACGCAGGGTCACCTGGGTCGGCTGGGAGGCATCCAGCAGCTCGCGCTGAGAACGCACAGATACAAACTCACCCGCAGCCATCGACAGTGCACCCGCCAGCAGACCCGCAATACCCGAGAGCAGGACCATTGAGCTGGATGCGCCCGAGGCAGTAATACCCATAGTCAACGCCAGGTTCGACACCAAACCGTCGTTAGCGCCAAAGACCGCCGCACGGAAATTACCCGAAAGCTTCTCCCTGCCACTGGTCGCCAGGGCACGGATAATTTCCTCGTGAATCGCCTCATCAGCCGCCATTTCCTCGGTGGCGTCCGGATCCTCAGCGTAGGGGGAGCGGGACTCGGCGCGCTGAGCCATCGCCAGAATGAACACCGAACCGAAGTTCTTCGCCAAGAACTGCAGGAGTAGGGACTGCATGGACGGGCGCACGTGAACATCCGCGTGTTCACCGAGCATGTCACGCCAATGCTGCTGGTGACGCTTCTCCGCCTCCGCCACCTGCAGCAGAATTTCGCGGTCGGTACCCTCGGCACGCTTCGCCAGGTAGCGATAGATGCGCGCCTCGGATTCCTCGTCGGCCAGGTAACGGCGCCAACGCTTAATCTGCGCCGGGGTCGGGTCGGTAACTGCCCGGTGGCGTGCCGGCTCGTTCTGGAGCATCTCGGTTTCAGTGCCGTGCTCATAGGGTGCGTGCGTACTCATAAATCCCTTCCGCATGATGCGGTGCGTGCGGGGTATCTGGCCCCGCATACGTTGATAATGCGTTCAAATCTGTGTTGACCAGTGAACCACTGTAAAGCACTTGGAATCGGAAATCTAGGACGGCTCCACCGGGTGTTGAACTTCGCCGTAACGTACTTTTAGGTGCCCCTGTATCAAGGAATCTGCCCAAGTCGAGGCGCCGGAGCAGCACCTTGAGAGACTTCGAGGGAGAGGGGGGGCAGTGGCGCGGGTACGCAAACGGGCGGGCGTCCCCACATGGTGCGTGGGGACGCCCGCCCGAAGGTAAGCATCTACACCCCGGATAGCGGGCCGGGGCGCCCAATCAGCCGGTAGCGGCCGGAATGAATCTGGCGATGACCGGCTGATTGGCTTGAATTGGTTAGGATTTACTCGGAAATCTCGCCTGCGCTGTTCTCGAGGAATGCGCGGATGAACCACTGGAACTTCTCCAGCTCGGCGATCTGGCCAATCAGTAGGTCCTCGGTGATGGGGTCGGTCTCGCCAGCGAAGGCCCGTGCCTTGCGGTGAGCCTCAATCACGCGGGTGTACACGTCGTTCAGGGCATGCAGGTGGTCGGCAACGCGTGCACGATTAACGGGGTAGTCCTCAACGGTGCGCTGTGCGACCAGGGCACCAGCCAGGCCGTTGGGGGTTGCACCCAGGGTGGCCATACGCTCTGCGATGGCGTCGACGAACTCGCGAACGGTGTCGACCTGGGGGTCAATCATTTCGTGAACTGCGATGAAGCCGGGGCCGGTCACGTTCCAGTGAGCGTGCTTCAGAATCAGGTGCAGGTCGTTCAGGTCGTGCAGGCGAGCCTGGAGGACGTTGGAGAGTTCCTTACCGGTCTCGAGGGTCAGGCCGGGAGCGGTGTACTTTGCGAATGCCATAGCGTTCTCCTTTGGGATGTTGCGTTGTGCTGTTGCGGTTCGTTTCGGCCCGTGGTGGGTTGCTTTGGTGGTCACTGCCGCCCGGGTCGAATCGTCACTATCGAGTTAATCACTCGGTGGGCCCAATGTCAATCACTATTATGAGTAACTCGTAATAAATCGTCATGGGGTGGGTCGGCTGCAAACTGTCTAACGGTCCGCCAGGGCGCGAACCGCCTCCAGATTCAGCTCCTCGTGGTTCATGCGCACGGTACCCAGCTCCGCCGGAACCTCCAGCTCACCCGGCACCACAATCACGCGCATACCCGCCGCGGTTGCACTGCGCACACCCGAGGGGGAGTCCTCAATCGCCACGCACTGAGTCGGATCAACACCCAGACGCTCCGCGGCCAGCAGATAGGGCTGCGGGTTGGGTTTGGGGTGGGTGGTCTCGTCGTTACCAATAATGGCCGAGAAAGTACCCTCGGGGGCGGCGTTGGCAGTGCGGCGTGCAATGGAAGTGGTCGCATTTGTAACGATGGCTGCGGGGATGTGCGCGTCGCGGACCTCGCGCAGGAAAGGTTCGATGCCGTGCAGAAATTCAACCTCGCAATGCGAGAGGGCCTCACGTACCTTGTCCACGAGCAAATCGTTAATCTGCTCGTCGGGCAGGTTTACGCCGCGCTCACGCAGGCGATCCAGGGTGAACTGCATGGATAGGCCCAGGCAATCGAGGGTGTCCTGTTCGGTCCAGGTGCCACCAAATTCTGCGGTGAGAGCAACCTTGGCGGCGGCCCATACGGGTTCGGTATCGACGAGAGTTCCGTCGTGGTCGAAGAGAATGGCGGCGGGGAAGGTGTTCGTAGTCGTCATGTCATTAAGCCTACCGGTTTATTT
Source organism: Rothia sp. HMSC062F03 (assembly GCF_001836905.1). Classification (NCBI taxonomy): domain Bacteria; kingdom Bacillati; phylum Actinomycetota; class Actinomycetes; order Micrococcales; family Micrococcaceae; genus Rothia; species Rothia sp. HMSC062F03. Next base: position 33,258 of record NZ_KV830861.1, read on the forward strand.
CTGAGGCGAGCGTAGGACAGCGTCCCCAGTCGTCACCAGAAAATCTGTGCCCGCATTCTGGGGGTTCTTGGCGATAGTGAGTAGCGCATCGGCGACGTCTTCACGGGCAATCGTGGGGATACCCGGAGTTCGCTCGACGCTCGCCATATCAAATACCTTCACTCCGCCCTTACCGGGCTTATCGGTTAGTCTGCCCGGATGAGCACGCGAAATATACGGCTGATACTCGGCAACCAGGGCGTCCGCCTTAACCTTGTCGGTGAAAATGCCGCGCATGATGGCCTTGCATACCAGGCGCATGGGCAGGGACGCGGTCCGTACCGTATCGCCCACACCGTAGGCGCTCATCAGAACGCAATGCTTCACGCCTGCGCCCGTGACCGCCTCCATGATGAGGGGCAGGCGCTCCTGCATGAACGTGGAGGAGAGAAACTCTCGTACCGTGGTTTTCTGGCCCAGGATGCTGACCATGACGTCCTGCCCTGCGGAGGCTGCGGTGAGCCGCTCGGTATCGTTGAGGTCGCCGGGAGTAATCGTGAGGTTCGGGTGGGTTCCCAAAAGTGTTAGCGCCTTATCGGGATTGCGTACGTAGGCGGTGACCGAGTGCCCCTCCTCGAGGGCTTTGTGGATGAAGAGGCGGCCGGTGCGGCCGGTTGCGCCGAGAACCAGTATTTTCATGTGGGGTCCCCAATCTTTAGCTGTTATGGGAACCTATAAGCGCCCAATCCGGTCAGTATAGCAATGCGGCTTCGACTGGGGGTTTTGGTGGGGGCTTTGACAGAGAGTTTTGGTGGGGGCTTTTGCTTGGGGGTCAGGGGTATGGGGCGGGGTGAAAAATACGAAAAAATTTTTTGCAAGAGGGTTGCGAAACATAGTTGAGCGGAGTAGACTCAAGTTATGTAATGCAGGGACACATAGGATAAACCCCTCGAAATACGAAAGGACACCATGGATATTAAGTTCACGACCAAGAGTCAAGAAGTTATCTCCGCCGCTAACACCAATGCGCAAACGGCGGGTAACCCCACTATTGAAACCGCGCACATCCTCAAGGCCCTCATGGACCAGCGCGAAGGCATCGCAGTCTCCGTGCTCAAGGCAGCAGGCCTGGATGTAGACGCCATCTCCGAGGCTGCTTCCGCAGAAATCAAGAAGCTGCCCAAGGCATCTGGCTCCTCCGTGCAGAACGCCTCCTTTAGCCGTTCCGCACTTTCCGCCCTGCAGGCTGCGCAGACCCGCGCACAGGGCTTCGGGGACACCTACGTCTCCACCGAAATGATTCTGCTGGGCATCGCCAGCGGAACCGATAGCACCGCTGAAGCAATGCACAAGCTCGGCGCTACCGCAGACCTCATCGCACAGACCATCCCCAACGTCCGAGGAGACCGCACCGTGGATACCCCCGACCCCGAAGGCACCTTCCAGGCGCTCGAAAAGTACGGCACCGACCTGACCGCCATTGCCCGCGCCGGCAAGCTCGACCCGGTCATCGGCCGTGATTCCGAGATTCGCCGCGTCGTGCAGGTGCTCTCCCGCCGCACCAAGAACAACCCCGTG
>NZ_KV830861.1:34914-311822 GCF_001836905.1 Rothia sp. HMSC062F03
CCGCCGCACCAAGAACAACCCCGTGCTGATTGGTGAGCCCGGCGTCGGTAAGACCGCCGTGGTCGAGGGCCTGGCACAGCGCATGGTTTCCGGCGACGTGCCCGAATCCCTGCGCGGCAAGACCCTCATCAGCCTGGACCTGGGCTCCATGGTCGCAGGCGCAAAGTACCGCGGTGAATTCGAGGAGCGCCTGAAGGCAGTCCTCGAGGAAATCAAGAAGTCCGAAGGCCAGATTGTGACCTTCATCGACGAGATTCACACCGTCGTCGGCGCTGGCGCATCCGAAGGCTCCATGGACGCGGGCAACATGCTCAAGCCCATGCTTGCCCGTGGCGAGTTGCGCCTGATCGGTGCGACCACCCTGGATGAGTACCGCGAGAACATCGAGAAGGACCCCGCACTGGAGCGCCGCTTCCAGCAGGTGTACGTGGGCGAGCCCAGCGTAGATGACACCATCGGTATTCTGCGCGGCCTGAAGGAGCGTTACGAGGCACACCACAAGGTGCAGATTGCTGACTCCGCACTGGTTGCCGCAGCAACCCTGTCCAACCGCTACATTCCCTCCCGTCAGCTGCCGGACAAGGCAATTGACCTGATTGATGAGGCAGCATCCCGCCTGCGCATGGAGATTGACTCCGCACCGGAGGAAATTGACCAGCTGCGCCGCGCCGTGGACCGCCTCACCATGGAGGAGCTGGCCCTGGCCGACGAGACCGATCCCGCATCGGTCGAGCGTCTGGAGGCCCTGCGCAAGGATATGGCGGACAAGAAGGAAGAGCTCGACGCCCTCAACGCTCGTTGGGAGGCTGAGAAGGCTAGCCTGAACCGCGTGGGTGACATCAAGACCCAGATTGACGAGCTGCGTTCCCGCGCAGAGGTTGCACAGCGCGAGGGTAACCTCGCCGAGGCATCTCGCCTGCTGTACGGTGAGATTCCCGCAAAGCAGGCTGAGCTGGAAGAAGCACAGCGTGCCGAGGACACCGCCAAGAGCGAGTCCATGGTCTCCGAAGAGGTTACCGCAGACGATATCGCCGAGGTGATTTCCTCCTGGACCGGCATTCCCGCAGGCCGCATGATGCAGGGTGAATCCGAGAAGCTGCTCGAAATGGAGAAGCGCATCGGTGCCCGCCTCATCGGTCAGGAAGCCGCAGTGGTCGCTGTCTCTGATGCTGTGCGCCGCGCCCGCGCCGGTATTTCCGACCCGAACCGCCCGATTGGTTCCTTCCTGTTCCTGGGCCCGACCGGTGTCGGTAAGACCGAGCTGGCTAAGGCACTGGCCGAGTTCCAGTTCGATGACGAGCGTGCCCTGGTGCGTATCGACATGAGCGAGTACTCCGAGAAGCACACCGTGTCCCGCCTTGTCGGTGCCCCTCCCGGATACGTCGGCCACGAAGAGGGCGGTCAGCTGACCGAGGCCGTGCGCCGTCGCCCCTACTCGGTGGTCCTGCTCGACGAGGTTGAGAAGGCACACCCCGAGGTCTTCGACATCCTGCTGCAGGTGCTCGATGACGGCCGCCTGACCGACGGCCAGGGCCGCACCGTGGACTTCCGCAACGTCATCCTGATTCTGACCTCGAACCTCGGTTCGCAGTACCTGGTCAACCAGGACCTGCCCTTCGACGAGCGCTCTGAGAAGGCTCTGGAGGTTGTGCATCAGGCATTCCGCCCCGAGTTCCTCAACCGACTGGACGACATCATCATGTTCCAGCCCCTGTCGGCTGAGAACCTGGGTCAGATTGTGGGCCTGCAGATCAAGAGCATGGCTAAGCGCCTGGAGGACCGCCGCCTCACCCTGAACGTGACCGAGGCAGCCCTCGAGTGGCTGGGCAAGACCGGCTACGACCCGGCATTCGGTGCCCGCCCGCTGCGCCGCCTGGTTCAGCGCGAGATTGGTGACCGCCTGGCTCGCGGCATCCTCTCCGGCGCTATCCACGACGGCGACACCGTGACCGTGGATGTGAACCCGGACGTTGCCAGCGACGGCCTGGTCGTGACCTCCGAGCGCGAGCAGAAGGCTGAGGACTAAGCTCAACCGGTTAGCCGGACGGAGCCGATTGGCTCAGCGGGCTTAGCCCGTGGCTGACTCCGCGAGTTCGAAACCGCAAGAAATAGGCTGTGGGGTACCCTCGAAAGGGGGTGCCCCACAGCCGTTTAACGTACTAAATCACAGAGCATGGGAGAAGAATGGACCGCTGGACTGACCACCAGAACTTCGCCGCCGCCGGTGAGCAGCGCGAAGAAATCGCCTCCGTGCACAGGGCCGCGATTCGCTCTATCCAGCGGGTCGTGGCGGATACCGCCGAACCCCACGAGGAGGGGTACGCCGCCGAGGGCATTGCTCGCCTACTCAAGGCGGGTAAGGTTCTCGTGCTCACCGGCGCGGGCGTGAGCACCGAGTCCGGCATCCCCGACTACCGCGGCCCGGGCGGATCCCTGCACGACCACCGTCCCATGACCTACCAGGAATTCCGTTACGATGATGCCGCCCGTCAGCGCTACTGGGCGCGCTCCTACGTGGGTTGGCGCCGCATGCGCCGCGCCCAGCCGAACCGTGCCCACTACGCGCTCGTTGAGCTCGAGCAGCTGGGCGCTATCAATGGCGTCATCACGCAGAACGTGGACGGCCTGCACGCCCGCGCCGGAAGTCGCAATCTGTTGGCCCTGCATGGCGATCTGTCCCGTATCGTCTGCCTGGACTGCGGTCAGGATGAGGGCCGCGAGAGCCTGGACGCGCGCCTGGACGCCGCGAACCCCGGCTACCTGGCGCGCCTTGAAGACGAAGAGCTGCGCGTGAACCCCGATGGTGACGTGGAGCTGGACCAGCAGTACATCCAAGATTTTCGGATGGTGCCCTGCCTGGGGTGTGGCTCGACCCGCCTCAAGCCGGATGTGGTGTACTTTGGCGAGTCCGTGCCCGCCGAGCGCAAGGCGCGCAAGGACGCCATGCTCGCCGAGTGCTCGGCGCTGCTGGTGGTGGGTTCCTCAGTGGCGGTGATGAGCAGCTACAAGATTGTGCTGGAGGCCCTGCGTGCTGGCAAACCGGTGGCGATCATCAACGGCGGCCCGGGCCGTGCGGATACGAAGGCCACCTTCCTGTGGCGCACCGGGGTGGGGGAGGCCCTGGAGCTCATGCTTGATGCGATTGACAGCTAGGCTTTCGATGGTCCGGCCGCTGCGACCACCCGCCCGCGGTTGTGTTGCAATTCATTGCAAATACACCCTTGACTGGTGAAAATACCTTGGAACCCGGGGCTAGAATGAGGGAATGGACATTCGAAACACTATCACTCGCTTCGGTGCCACGGCCCTCATCGGTTGCGGTTTGGTTGTGACCGCCATCCCCGCCACCTTCGCTCAGAATGACGGCGAGACCGTCACTCGCGAATACCAGGACCGTGCCGCCTCCCATATCTCCGAGGTCTGGTACAAGGGTGAAACCCTCGAGATCTCCGGCGAGGGCTTCCTGACCCAGGACCGCGCCTCCGGCTCGACCATCGCCATTAAGCTCAACAAGGGCGCCATTAAGATCGACGGTAAGGACTACCTCGAGGTAACCGCCAACGATAAGGGCGAATTTACCGTCTCGATTCCCTGGCAGAGCGACCTGGAGGATCGCGTCTCCGTTGACGTGTACCTGCTCTCCGGCTCCCTGAAGGATAACGACACCTCTCGCGGCGGTAAGGCTGCGACCGTGAAGATTGAGGCTCGTTCCGTGGCCCCCGAGAGCCCTAGTGCCTCGGCAAGCGTTTCGGCAAGCGCCGAGCCCTCCGCATCCCCCAGCGCTACCGCCGAGCCTTCTGCATCCGCCAGCGCTACCGCCGAGCCGAAGAAGGAATCCAAGGACGATGCTTCTGCCAGCCCCTCGGCATCGGCTACCGCGGCTGACGAGACCGTTGCCTCGGTAGATGCCGAGGTGAAGAACCGTGCCGATGAGAAAGCCTCCGCTTCCGCCTCGGTGAGCCCGAGCGCCACCGCATCGGCTTCCGCGTCTACCGTTGTTTCTCCCTCTGCCTCCTCTGAGGTAAAGAACGAGAAGAAGGCCGACCAGAAGGTATCGACCGCTAAGAACGACCAGAAGGCCGAGCAGAAGGACGGTTCCCAGCAGGCTCCCGCCGCGCAGGATCAGCTGGGTGGCTCCTCGAGCGTCCAGGCCCCCGCAACCGAGCAGCCTTCGCCCGAGAGCACCCGCTTCGCTAACTGCTCCGAGGTCGCCGCCGCGGGCCTGGCCCCCATTCCTTCGAGCCACCCGGACTTCCGTAAGCAGTTCGACGCCGATAATAACGGCCTCGGCTGCGAGGTTGTCGACAGCGGTTCCTCCTCTAACGGTGGTTCCTCCTCGAATGGCAGCTCCTCCTCGCAGGACAATCTCGGCTCCAGCGGATCGGGCACCCAGGACCGTCTCGGCTCTTCCTCGTCGAGCGCCTCTCTCTCGAGTCGCGCGCAGCGTTCCTCGCTGGCTAATACCGGCGCCTCGAACGTGTTCACCGTGACCGGCCTGGGAATGGTGGCCGTCGGCTTGGGTGTTGCGGGCGTGACCTCTGTGCTCCGTCGCAAGAACTCCTAAGTTTAGAGTTTAGGAATCCGGTGCTCCGAGCATCGGATGCGTTGTTCCAGGATTCCCCTCGCTCGCCTCGCGGGCGTGGGGGATTCTGCGTTTAACGGGGTCCCGAGCGGTAGGGCGTTGAGTGGGTTTACGGACGGAAAACCGTCTAAACTAACGCCCGGATTCCAAGGCGCCGGTAGCGTTCGAATTCTTTGAATATGCGATTGATTCTTCACCTCGCCCCTCAAGAATTCTTCAAGAAGGGCCCATTAAGTGAGTCAGCTCATGTTAAATCGGCATCATGCACCCCGATATTGTCAGGTTCGGTCGTTAGAATGGGGGGCATGAGCATTCGAAACAACATCGCACGCATCGGTGCCACCGCCCTGATTAGCTGTGGCCTGGTCGCTACTACCGTCCCCGCTACCTTCGCTGACGAAGCTGCACAGGAGATTTCCTTTACTTACGCGGATTCCGCACGCCTCATCACCCCCGACACTTGGGTTGAGGGTCAGGGTCTGACCATCGCGGGTGAGGGCTTCAAGACCGCTGACGGCGCCTCCGGCTCCGTGCTGGCCCTGAAGCTGAACAAGGGCGCAGTGAAGATTAATGGCCAGGACTACCTGGAGATCCACGCCGACGAAGCCGGCAACTTCACCGTCACCGTTCCCTGGCAGAGCGAGCTGCAGGGTAACGTCTCGGTTGACCTCTACCTGCTGTCCGGCTCCCTTAAGGATGGTGACGTGCCCCGCGGCGGCAAGGCTGCGACCGTGACCATTAAGGCCGCTAACGAGTCGCTGCCTACCCCGGCCCCGAGCGAGTCCACCGAGCCCACCCCGGCTCCCTCCGAGGACCCGACCCCCGCTCCTTCCGAGGACCCGACCCCGGCTCCCACCCAGGACCCGACTACCGAGGCCCCCAAGCCTGCTGAAGAGACCTCCGCACCTGCAGTTGAGGACGCTAAGGAAACCAAGCCTGCTGAGGACCAGAAGCCTGCCGAAGAGCAGAAGTCTGAAGACCAGAAGTCTGACCAGGCTTCCGACTCCTCCGCAAAGGACGAGAAGGCCTACAAGTACCAGAACTGCGCTGACGTATGGGCAGACCGCGGTGGCCCCATTTACAAGGGTGACCCGGACTTCCGCGAGAAGTTCGACGCTGACGGTGACGGAAAGGGCTGTGATGAACAGCCCGATTACAAGAACTCCACGTCTGACAACGACAACCTGGGCTCCAGCTCCTCCAACGACAACTTGGATTCCGGCTCCGGTTCCTCCAACGCATCCTCCAAGAGCTCTTCTTCCCTGGCTAAGACCGGTGCATCCGGTGCGATGACCGCTGCTGGCCTGGGTCTGATTGCTCTGGGCGCCGGTGGTGCAACCATCGTGGCAACCCGCATGCGCAAGAAGGCATAAGTACATACTGAATTCTAGGGTTACTCCCTAGAAACCCGAGTGGGGCTCCCTCTGATGTAGAGGGGGCCCCATTTGTTGTATCCGGGCGCGGCTGACCGCCTCACTGCGCCCCGGTAATTGAAAAAACCTTAAAGGTAAAACGCTCTGACCAGTCATTTAATCGGTGTTTGCGAAGACATAAGTGAGAATTACAGAGCGCACAGGCGTGACACAGCTTCGGACGGGATTCTAGAAACCAAGCAGAACACGTAGGTACTCAAGCCGGAGCCGAGAACAGACGGCTCGGGAAGCTGGAAACCTACCCCACGACCTGGAGCACCCCATGACAATCCTGACCATGGCGATTGCAGACGCCCTCGCGATCGCAATCCTGTGCACCCTTTACCTGGTGCGTCACCGCAACCGCGAAATGATGATTTCCTACGCGGTCATCAACGCCGGTATCTTCACCGTCTCGGTGGCCCTGGTCTCGGCGGGTTCAAACGCCTCGGCCATGGGCATGGGCCTCTTCGGTGTCCTGTCGATTATCCGATTGCGTTCCACCGCCCTGAGCCAGCGAGAAGTCGGCTACTACTTCGTAGCACTCTCGGTTGGCATGATCGCCGGTATCAACATCAGCCCAGCGTACATCGCCTTCATCCTGATGGCGGCCCTGGTGGCTCTCATCGCAATCCTGGATGCGCGTAGCACCCCCGCGGTCAAGGGACAGGCCCAGACCGTCACCGCCGATCGCGCGATTAGCGATGAGGAAGAGCTCAAGGCTTACCTGGGCGCCCGCCTGGGCTACGCCATCACCTCGGTCAAGGTGACCGAGCTGGACCTGGTGAACGACCTGACCCGAGCTACCATCACCTACCAGCCCAAGGAGACCACCGAGGGCGGCACCCCCGCAGCGGTGGAGGCAGCAGCACCGCAGGTAACCGCAACCCGCCAGCCCGCGGCAACTCAGCCGGTAGCGCCCACCGCCGAGGCGTACGCCACGCTGGATACCCGGATGATGCCGCTCCAGCGGACTCCCGTCGCTAAGTAAGCCCGGTAGGCGCCACCCCAAAATCTAAAATCCACGACAGACGCACTACTCCCGCCGCCTTCGACGAATCGAGGCGGAACCCCAGAAGGATAGGACCATGACGAACGCAGCCGCAAACATCATCCCCGCAGAGTGGAAGAGCATCAGTCTCGAAGCCATGAACGAGAAGGCAGCCATGCAGACCCGTGTGGACCGCAAGTACATCGTCGATGCGGAAACCGCCGCGAAGGTACTCTCCACGCTTGACGCAGACGCCTCCGTCATGGACATCAAGGGCCAGCGCGACTTCGCCTACGACTCGGTCTACTTCGACACCCCGCAGATGCAGAGCTACCACTCGGCAGCCTACAGCCGCGACGATACCTTCAAAATCCGTACCCGTAGCTACCTGGACTCGAAGCTGACCTTCCTGGAGGTCAAGACCGACGGCGAGCAGGACATGACCGTCAAGAAGCGCATCCCGTACACCTTCGAGAAGCGCGATACGCTCACCGCGGAAGGCCACGAGTACATCACTGCGGCACTTGGTGACATCCTCGCGGGCCCCGTGCACAAGCTGGAGGCGGTCCTGACCACCGGGTACCGCCGTACCACGGTCTTCCTGCCGCAGAGCGAGAAGAACCCGGTCGCCTCCCGCATGACGGTGGACACCAACCTGACCTGGACCCCGCTGTCCGAGAACATCCTCATGGCGGGCGTGAACTACCGTAACTTCCACGGCAACCTGGTCGGCACCACCTACGGCCTGCCGAACACGGTCATCATCGAAACCAAGTCCGGTGTGGAGCCCTCCGTAGCGGATCAGCACCTCTGGGATGCGGGCATCACCCCCTCAAAGATTTCCAAGTTTGCAACCGGCATGGCGGCGATGAACCCGCAGCTGGCAAGCAACAAGTGGAAAGAGACCCTGGAGAACTGGATGCACCTGGAACCGGTCAACGGCACCCGTCCCGACGTGGATACGCTGACCGAGGAAGACTACCGCAAGCTTCTGACCGAATGTTACGCGGCCGCTTAGGGCCGTCACCCCGGATGCGCGGGTAGGGTAGCAGGCTCTACCCGCGCGGATGGAACCGGATCCTGACCAGACATAGCCCTGACCGGGCGCAGGCACCAACAGGATTCGCTAAGAGTACGCCTGACCCCCCCAAAAAAAGACTTACCCGAAAACCGCAGCGGCACTACATAGTGCTTGTGAACCACGAAGAGGAATACCGTGAAAAAGAGCAATATGATCAAGAGCGCAACCTCCATTACCCTCCTGGCGGCCCTGGCCCTGACCGGCTGCTCGGCAACCTCGGCATCGAACACCAGCGCGACGAGCGCCATCAGCACCTCCACCTCGAGCGATTCCGACACCAAGTCGAAGACCGCCGATTCCTTCTCCACCGACGTGAAGAACGGCGCGAAGCTCGCCGAGGACACCCACTACTCCGCGAAGGATCTGACCTGGGATTCCTCCAGCGAAGTCACTATCGATCTTTCTAACCCGACCGCGACCGACGGCGTGACCGTCAGCGACGGCGTCATCACCATCACCAAGGCGGGCAACTACAAGCTCAGCGGCACCTATAGCGGCCAGGTCAAGGTTGAGGCAGCCGACAGTGACATGGTCCGCCTGATCCTGGATAACGCGACGATTACCAACTCCACCGGCGCGGCCATCAACGTGGTTGAGGCGGACGAGGTCGTTATCTACACCGCCTCGGGTAGCACGAACACCGTCTCTGACGGCTCCTCCTACTCCGATACCGCCAGCGGCAGCCCCGACGCAGCCATCTACTCCAAGAGTGACCTGACCCTTGCCGACGAGGGCACCCTGAAGGTTGAGGGCAACTACGAAGAGGGTATCCACACCACGGACGGCCTGGTCATCGCCTCCGGCACCCTGGAGGTGACCGCCGCGAACACCGGCATCAAGGGTAAGGATTACGTCGATATCCTGGACGGCACCGTAACCGTGACCGCAACCAAGGACGGCATCAAGGCTACCAATGACACCGACGGCAACCGCGGTTGGGTCCGCCTGAGCGGTGGTACCGTGAACATCTCCGCCGGTGACGACGGCTTCAAGGCCGAGCGCGTGCTGGAGATTTCGGGCGGTACCCTGAACATCACCGGGTCGAACGAGGGTATCGAGGCGCAGTACATCAACATCCTGGACGGTACCGTGAACGTGACCAGTTCCGATGACGGCATCAACGCCTCGTACAGCACCTCCAGCTCATCCAGCACCGAGTCGACGTCGAGCTCCACTACGCAGACCAGCCAGACTGCCCAGAGCAACCAGACCGCGCAGAGCAACCAGACCGCGCAGAATACCCAGAGCGGCCAGTCGGCACAGGGTAATGCAGCGCAGGGCGGTCAGGGCGGTCAGCCCCCGGCAGGCGGCCAGGCACCCTCCGGTAACATGGGCCAGCCCCCGGCCGGTGGCGGCGGTGGTATGGGCGGTGGCGGCGGCACCTTCGAGGTTGTCGACGCGACCATCAACATTGCCGGTGGTACTGTCACCGTGAACGCAAACGGCGACGGCATCGACTCTAACGGTACGGCAACCCTCTCGGGTGGCACCCTGGTCGTGAACGGCCCGTTCACGGGCGGTAACACCTCGCTGGATACCAACGGCGACCTGCTGCTCAACGGTACGACCGTGGTTGCGGGTAACTCCGGCGACATGTTCGAGGCGCCCGCATCCTCCTCCACCAGCGGCTACGTGAAGCTGACGAATCTGTCGAATGTCAGCAGCGGCACGACCATTCAGGTGGCCGATTCCTCGGGTAAGGTGGTGGCCAACTACAAGGTGACCAACTCCAACACCGCACTGATCCTGGTTTCCAGTGCCAATATCACCAAGGGCCAGAGCTACACGGTGTACACCACGACCGATAGCGTGGATGCCTCCAGCACTTCCGTGGCCTCGAACGCCACCTCGCTGGGTAGTTTCACCGCAAGCTAGGGCCCGGAACTTGGGAATCCCATAGACCCCGCGCCGGAGGTCATGACCGGTGCGGCTGATTCTCTCGATGCCGGTCTTGTGAGTGAGCCGCCCGAGAGACACGAACCCCGCTTCGAAGCTGAGTATGCCTTCGACGCGGGGTTCCGTGCGTGGAGAGCCGAGAGCGAGAAAAATAAAACGGATGTTCTGGTGCATAGGGGTGCTCCGCTCCGTAAAATACGTGTTGCAGAGCGCGACATTGAACGTCAAAACAGGGTACTCTATAGTGTAGTAAAGACTGTAGAACGATCCGAGGGAGGGCGTGCCCCGCGCGCCCGTAGCTTCGGACAGGATGAAAGAGGGGGTCACGCCATGGGGCGCGGCCGTCAGAAGGCTAAAGCAACAAGGCAGGCTCGGGAGATGAAGTACTTCAGCCCCGAGACCGACTACAGTGCTCTCGAGCGTGAGCTCAGCAGCGCGAAGAATACCAAGTCCTCCGATTCGTCCCGCCGCCGCTATGACGACGAGGACGACTACTCGGCATACGCTGAAAAGTACGCTTCCTACGAGGATGAGGCATAGGGATACGCGGAATGATTCGGTAGGTATCGACCGAGCGTATTCTACAGATGATGAACCGGCTTGAGGCCCCGCACGGGGTGCTCAGCCGGTTTTTTCGTGCCCTCAAGACCCCAAGCCGAGAGGGCGAGCCCCGGGAGGAGCGCGGATAAGGGGACGCGTAACCGAGAAAAACACGAAGGAGACCGCTCCGCCGGAGGCCTCGAAAGACGGAACACCCCTGCATAAAATAATTTCGGCTGAATAAGCATACATAGCTGAGGCACAGCTTAGTCATGCCTGGCGCTGAGAGTACACGGGCAATCTAGAGTCATGAATAACGAACAGAACATGACTCAGAACAGCAACCAGACCACCCAGGCCGCGGCAGAACAAACCGCCGCAGAGCAAGCCGCAGTAGAACAGAAGCTCGCCAAGAAGAAGCTCACCCGCCGTATCTTTATCGGAGGCGGCCTCGGCGCGCTCGCCGTTGTTGGCGGCGGCGCGGGCTGGGCCTACAACCGCTACCTGGCAGAGCACACCGAAATCGAAGACACCACCGCCTACGAGGCGGCCGCAGCCCAGGCGAACGCCTCAGCATCCGGCTCCGCCACCGCAAGCCCTAGCGAACTGACCGGGGTGAAAATCGATGGCCAGACCCTCACCGCTAACGAAGGCTCGATTACCATCACCTCCACCACCACCGGTAGCGGCTCCGACGCGGTTGTTTCCTTCGTCGCGGACATCAAGCTCGATAACGCGACCCTGCTGCGTAGCGCCTTTGCGAACAACAAGTTCGGCCAGAACATCATTGATACCCCCTCGAATATCGCCTCGGAGCACAACGGTATCTGGGCCATTAACGGCGACTACTACGGCTTCCGTACCACCGGCATCGTGATCCGAAACGGTGTTGTCTACCGTGACTCCGGTGCACGTGAAGGCCTCGCCTTCTACCGCGACGGCTCCGTCAAGCTCTACGACGAAACCGCAACCAACGCCCAGACCCTCGTCAACGAGGGTGTGTGGAACACCCTCTCCTTCGGCCCGGCCCTGGTGAAGGATTCCGCCATCGTGGATGGCATCGACAGCGTTGAGGTGGACACCAACTTCGGTAACCACTCGATTCAGGGTAACCAGCCTCGAACCGGTGTGGGTGTGCTCGGCACCAACCACCTGGCTTTCATCGTGGTCGATGGCCGTTCCACCAACTATTCGCGCGGCGTAACCATGACCGAGTTCGCGCAGATGTTCAAGGACCTGGGGTGCGTGAGCGCCTACAACCTGGACGGTGGTGGCTCCTCCGCCATGGTCTTCAACAACCAGCTGGTCAACCGCCCCCAGGGCGGCACGAAGGAGCGTGGAACCAGCGACATTCTCTACATTGCCGGGAGCGCATCATGATTATTCTAATTCCCGCATATAAGCCTGACCAGTCTCTTGTCCGTCTTGTGCACGCTCTAAAGGCGCAAGACGCGAGCGCAGAGATTCTCGTTATCGACGATGGATCCGGTAGCACCTATGCGCCAATTTTTGCCGAGCTGCACCTGGATGGGGCCATCGTTCGGACCCACCCCGTCAACCGAGGCAAGGGCGCGGCCCTGCGTACCGGCATCGCCTGGGCGAAAGCAAACCGCCCCGGTGAGGTCATCGTCACCGCCGATGCGGACGGCCAGCACCTCCCTCGGGGCATCTTCCGTGTGGGTGTGCGCACCGAAACCGCCGCGGCGGCAGGGCAGCGGACCATCATCCTCGGCGTGCGTACCAAGCCCGACCCGAACGCCGGCGAAGAAGGCACGAAGGCGCCGCTGCGCTCCAAAATTGGCAACAGCGCAACCGTAGGCTTCTTCGCCCTGGCGACCGGCGCCCGCGTGGCAGACACCCAGACCGGTCTGCGCGGCTTCACCCCGCAGATCCTGGACTGGCTGCTGCAGATTCCCGGCGATAAGTACGAGTACGAGTTCTCCATGCTGCTGCGCGCAACCCGCGCAGACGTGGAGTTGGTGCAGGTACCCATCGTGAAGGTCTACGAGCCGGGCAACCCGACCAGCCACTTTAGGCCTCTGCAGGACTCGGCGCTGATTTACGCACCGCTGCTTGCCTTCCTGGCGTCCTCGTTTGTGACCGGCTTCCTGGTGGATGCTATCGCCCTCTTCGTCCTGGTGGGCTTGGGCGTTCCGCTGCTGGCAGCCGTGATTGGTGCCCGCGTCATCTCGGCGCTGACGAACTTCACCGTCAACCGAATGCTCATGCACGACGGAGGCGCACGCCCCTCGGCATCCTCCTCGCTGGTACGTTACACCGTGCTGGCGGTGGGTATCCTCGCAGCCAACGCGGCTCTGATGGAAACCCTGACCGGCCTGGGCGTATCCCTGCTGGTCGCCAAAATCCTGACCGAGCTGATCCTTATTCCGGTCAGCTTCGCGGTCCAGCGCCGCTGGGTGTTCGCGGATAAGCCCTCGCAAGAATCCGGCACGCGGAAGGCCGACTCCACCCGGATCCCCGCGGGCCGGGCACAGGATCAGGCTCACGGTGGCTCGTACCGGGGTGTGGCCCGGGAGCAGGCGCCTGTGGTTCTACGCTCCGGCGGAGCGTCGGGTCTGCGCGCCCTCAGCTACGAATCGGCTCGACTGGAAGCTGCCGGCCTGCGCGGCTCGCGCACCCGGTCCACCTAGACCGGTGGCCCGTTTCGGTAGCCACCGGCGCTGGACGGATTACCGTTCGAGCCCTCAGCCTCTCCCGCTCGTTAGTCGTGAGGACGGTCGGGAGATATCAGACCGCACCTGATGCGTGCGGTGTTCTGTTCACGCAAAGCCCCCACCGGGACGTACCCGGCGGGGGCTTTGTGATTGTCATTCTTTGAGGTTTCCCACGGCTAACGCCGCCGGAAGACTGAGGGGTGAGAGCTCACCGAATTACTGACCGGGAATCAGGCCGTGCGGGGTAATCAGGAACGGCGGGTTGTGATTCGTGGTCGGGTTGGTCACGTAACCGGTGCGAGCCGCACGGGTCGGGTACTTCGGTGCACGCTTGGGCTTGGGGTGCGCCGGGGCGGCGTTCTTGCCCTGCAGGACCTCAAGAGCGCTCGCGGCGTTCGCGATACCCGCGCCGCATGCGTTCACATTGCAGGTCAGCGGCTTTGCGCTCTGCTTGAGGACCTGCTTTGCACGATCGGCGGTCAGCGAGGGGTCCACGGACTTCATCAGGGCGATGATGCCGGCCACCTGGGGAGCCGCCATGGAGGTGCCATCGTACTCGGTGTAGCCGGCACCGGTGGATACGGTGGTGCCGAGGTCCACGGTAGACATGATGCCGTCGCCGGGGGCGCTCACATCAACGATCTTGCCGTAGTTGGAGAAATCGCTGCGCTGACCCTTCTGATTCGTGGAGCCAACCACGATCGAACCGCCGCAGTTTGCGGGGGCAATCTTGGAGGTGTCCTGGTCGTCGTTACCGGCGGCAACCACCAGAATGGCACCACGCTTATTCACCTCGGCAATGGCCTTGGAGTAGGTCGCGGGGCAAGTACCCTCGCCACCGAGGGAGAGGTTGATGATCTGGGCGGGGTGGGTGTTGGCGGGCACGCCTTCAACGGTGCCGCCCGCGGCCCACACCATGGCATCCGCGATATCGGAGTCGTAGCCACCGCACATGCCCAGGGCACGCAGGGGCAGAATCTTGGCGTTGGGAGCCACACCCGCGATGCCGCGCTTGTTGTTCATGATTGCGGCGATGGAACCGGCCACATGGGTGCCGTGCCAGTTCGACTCGCTTGCCTCAGAGTCAGCGGCGCAGACGCCGGCTTCTTCCCAGTTACCCTGGTCGGTGGGGTCGGCGTCGCGGCCGTTGCCGTCACGGGCGATGGAGGGCTCGGTGATGAAGTCGTAGCCGGGCAGAACGTTCGCGTCGAGGTCCGGGTGCTTGACGATGCCGGAGTCAATCACAGCAACGGTCACGCCGGAGCCCTGGGTGGTGGCCCAGGCCTCGGGAGCGGAGATGCCCTTAGCGTCGTGTAGGTTCCACTGCTGAGGGTACAGGGTGTCATTCGGGGTGACGGCCGCCTGGGTCTTCGAAGCGCTTGCGGCCTTGGCCAGGGTGCTGGTGGCCTGGCGGCGCGCGCTGGAGCGGCGCATCAGGTCGGGCTCGACGGAGGCGACGGAGGCGTTGGAGCTCAGCGCCGCCATGTATTTCTCCGCCTGCTCTGCGGTGAGCTTGGAAGAAGTGGTCACCACGGTTGCCTTCTGGGAGGTGGTGCGCACGTAGTTGGTTTTGACATTGAGCAGGTCGTCGATCTTCTGCACGTCGGCGGTGATGCCGGAGTAGAGGGAATCGCTCCAGGTGGCAACATGGGTGCCCGCGGGGCTTGCCCAGTTGATGCCGCCGGCGTTCAATGCGTCATCGGTGTAGGTGATGACGAAGCGGTTGAAACCTGCCTTCTGCTGATCGGAGCTGAGGGAGGAGATGGTCGTGTGTGCTGCGGCGCGAGCTGCGTTGCTGGTCTGGGCGGGAGCCGCGAAGGTTGCGGGTGCGCCCAGGGAGGCCACGAGTGCTGCGGCGGTTCCCATGCTCAGTGCGACGCGTGCGATGCGGCGCGAGGAGGGATGAGTGGTAAAAGACATCGGGGTCCTTTGCATATGTGAGTGCCGGAAGCGGCAGTTGGTGAGGATGACCCACTCACATAAATGCACTTTTCGGAAAACATTTATATTTCTTTGTGCGCCGCGTTGGCAGTGCGGTAACGGAAAGAAAAATGCACATTACTGCATTAATGTGCAATGTTTTCTAAGCCCCTGGAGGAGTTTATTTCGGAAGTGGTTTATGCGGTGAGATATTGCTATCCTAGCACCTTTCCCTCGTTGCAAAGCTCCAAAAACCGGGAATGTGGCACAGCTAATGTATTTTTTTGATTTTGGGATAAAAATAAAGAATTGCCTAGTCAAGACAATATTGAGAGATTGAAGTAAAGATTTAGATATTCTTCAGCTCGGCATAAATAGTTGCATAGCAGAATTGATATTTTAGGAATAAAGTATCGCATTATCGCAAGCACCATTCCGCCGGGTAGTGCATGAACACCACCTGATGGGTCGTGGCATGAGGGGACCGAGAGCACCGAGAGCGCGGGGCGTTAGGTTGGGAACGGCAAAGGCGGGGCTCGGTGAAGGACCCTTCACCGAGCCCCGCCTGACGCACAACCGGGCTTGCGGGATGAAGCGCTTAAAGTGCTCGTCCAGAAGGTAGAGCCCGCCCGATGTGGGGGGGCTTAGCTCACCAGGGTGAGTTCACCGGCCTCACGGGGCTTCTGCACGGGGGAAGTCACCGTGTAGTCCCCATCCTGCTGGGAGTCCCCGTCGTCGCTCAGGTCGTTCGCATCCTGCGACTGGGTGCCGGATTCCTCGGAGGAATCCGCGTCGGCCGAGACGGCATCGGGGTTGATGGCCTCTGCGTTATCGTTGGTCATCGTAGCCGGCTCTTCGGCGCTATCCGGGGCCTGTCCGCCCTGAACCTCAACGGAGGTATCCTGCGCATCAATATCGGACAGGGCCGTGCGGTGGGCGGAGGTAATTACCCTGGAGGTGTAAATGGTGCGCGGGCGGCTAAAGGACATCTTGCCCTGCGCGTCCAGGTTGCCTACGTACTGAGCAATCTTACGGCTACTGATGATACCGCGTCCGCAGTAGCCCTTGTCGCACTTAATTGGGTTGGCCGCGGCGTTGAAAGCGGAGCTGTAGACCTTCTGGCGGCTGACGTTTGCGCCGTTCACAAACTGCTGAGCCAGGATACCGGACACGTGCGGTGCCGCCATGGAGGTGCCGCTCCTGTAGACGTAGTTGTACTTGCCGTTGGGGCGGTTGATGCTGTCAATACCCAGAGAGAGGATATCGGTACCCGGGGCAGAGACGGTAACGGTCTTGCCGTAGTTCGAGTCCGATGCGCGGGTGCCGTTCTTGGTGCTGTTACCCACCGCGATGACGCCCTTGCAATTGGCCGGAGCAAACTGCGAGGCATCAATCCCGGCGTTGCCGGCGGCTGCGACCACGATAGCGCCCTTAGAGAGTGCGAAATTAATGGCCTTCTGGTAGGCGTTGGGGCATGCTCGAACGCCGCCCAGGGACAGGTTGATAATCTGTGCGGGATGCTTATTATCGGGAACGCCGTTGATGTGACCGCCCGCCGCCCACATGATGGCGTCGGCGATGTCCGAGGTCTGACCACCGCATCGACCGAGCACGCGAATCGGCTGGATGGCGGCCAAGTCAGAGACACCCGCAATACCCTGGCGGTTCTGGCCGCGTGCGGCGATGATGCCGGCAACGTGCGTGCCGTGCCAGGTTGAAATCTGCGCGTTCTGCATGTCGCCGCAGAGGTTGAAGGGAGCCTGATCGCCCTCGTCGGTGGGGTCGGCGTCGCGGCCATTGCCGTCGCGGCCGCTCACCGGATTGCTAATGAAGTCGTAACCCGGCACTAGAGAGTGGATGAGCTCGGGGTGGCGGGTGTAACCGGTATCAATCACCGCAACGGTCGTCTTCAGGCCGCGATACAGGCGCGCGTTGCCGGTGTTGCCGATGCCGACGGTGGGGTTGGTGAGGTTCCACTGCTTGGAATACAGGGGGTCGTTGAAGACGAAGGTGCTTTCGACCGCCGGGTAGTTGACGTAGTCGGGCTCCACGGAGGCCACGTTGGGGTTGGAAGCCAAGCGGTCCATGAACTCCTGGGCCTGCTGCTTATCCAGCTTCTTGGAGGTCTGGACAATTGCGTCGTTGGAGGTGGTGGTGCGGACAACCCCGCCGCTGGTTTCGAGGGAAGCCGCGGAGGAGTCGATGGTCTGCTGGATGCCGCTGTCCAGGTCACCGGGGGTTACTCCTCCGGCCACCTCGGCATCTCCGCTACGCTCCTCGGCTCGCTGCTTTGCATCGTCGGTGTAGGTGACGATGAACTGGTCAAACTTCTGCTGGGGAAGGGAACCGGGAGCAGCACTTCGCGGAGCACCCTGGGGCGATCCCGCGCTGGTGGGAACGCTAAAGGGGGAAGCGGGAGTGGTAGCCTCGGCCTGGTCGGTCTGAGTGGCATCCTCGTGGGGCGCCTGCGCAAGGGCTGCAGGAAGGTTGCCGCCGAAGATGAGGGAGCCTGTGGCCAGCAGGGCGAGGCCTGCGCGGAAGGGCTTCATGACGGTGGGACGGTTGGCTCTGTGTGACGCTGTGGAGTGGCCAGCTGAGGGCACGGGCCAGTGGAGCTTCATAAGAAATCTCCTGATGAGTTGAGAGTACGCGGATAGTGTGGTGTGTACCGGAGCCGTCCTGCGTTTTTCGTCTACGGTTAGGTATTGCTAAGCGACGTAAACCGAGGAACGCAGGAAAAGATTTTCCGTCGATACGCTAAGAAGCATGGAATCGCGCATATCTTTTGGACGGCGTATAAAGGTACCTCATTAAGCTATCACCTAAAGAAGAGATTGAGGTATATCTCTACTATATTTTTTATATCAAGATGTGAATTTTTCCTTGTGGAATGGAATAGCCTGCCCGCGGCTGAAGGAATTCTGAGCTTAAGGTTGAAAGTTAAGCGCTCAATAGGTGGGTGGTGCAGTCCCGATTCGAACCTGGGCGCTTATTAGCACTATAGTGTAAGCACTTTAATGCAGAGAAAATGTTCTTGTCATTAAAATAAAGAGAATTAAAAGAACGTGAAGTAAAACTAAGAGTGCCTCGAAAATAGGGGGGGGATTCCCAGGGGAAGCCAAAATGGTGGAATGCCCAAAGTACAGGAGGGCCGGTACACAGAGGGCCGGTACACAGAGGGCCGGGGCGGTCCCACACGAGTGGAGCCACCCCGGCCCTTTGGTACGGTCTCATGACCGCTCAAGTACGTTAGGAGGCGTAAGAGCCCAGCAGGCGAACCGCGCCGCCATCCACGCCCTTAGCGCCCTGAATGTAGTCGGCGCTATTGGGCTCGGGGTCACCAGCAGCCACAACATCGCCCATAATCCAGGCGGGGATACCGCGGTCGTTCAGGCGCTTGGTAGCTGCCTCAGCCACGGAGGGGTCAACGATGGCGATCATGCCCACGCCCAGGTTCAGGGTGCGCTCCAGGTCGGCCAGCGGCACGTTGCCCAGCGAACCAATCAGGGAGAAGATGGCGGGAATCTGCCAGGTGGAGCGGTCCACGCGACCCTCCAGGCCCTGGGGCAGCACGCGTGCCAGGTTAGCAGCCAGGCCGCCACCGGTCACGTGAGAGAAGCCACGCACACCGCTACCGGTGGTGCCGTCCTCGCCGTTGACGGGGAAGGCAGCCGCCAGATCCAGGCAGTCCGCCGCGTACACGCGGGTGGGTTCGAGCAGTTCCTCACCGATGGTGCGACCCAGCTCGTCCACCTGGCGCTCCAGGCCCCAGCCGGCCACGTTCAGGACCTTGCGGACCAGGGAGTAGCCGTTGGAGTGAATACCAGAGGAGGCCATGGCAATCAGCACGTCACCCTCGCGCACACGGTCCGGGCCGAGCAGCTCGTCCGCTTCAACCAGACCGGTTGCGGCACCGGCGACATCGTACTCGTCCTCGGCCAGCAGGCCGGGGTGCTCGGCGGTCTCGCCGCCAACCAGGGCGGTACCGGCCTGTGCACATGCGCCAGCGATACCGCGCACGATATCGGCGATGCGCTCGGGAACGACCTTGCCGGTGGCAATGTAGTCGGTCATGAACAGGGGCTTGGCGCCACAAACCACGATATCGTCTACAACCATGCCAACCAGGTCGTAACCGATGGTGTCGTGAATATCCAGGGCCTGAGCAATGGCAACCTTGGTGCCCACGCCGTCGGTGGAGGTGGCCAGGTAGGGCTTGCGGTACTTGACGAGTTCGGAGACGTCGTACAGGCCCGCGAAGCCGCCCACGCCACCAACAACGGAGGAGTTGTGGGTCGCCTTGATAGCGCCCTTCATCAGCTCAACGGCGCGATCGCCAGCCTCAACGTCAACACCTGCGCTCGCGTAGGTTACGGTGGTGGTGTTCTCGCTCATTAGGATTCCTTCGGGGTAGCGGTAGCGGAGGAGCTTGCGGGGATGCGGTCCGCCTCGGTCAGCAGGCCCTCGAGATCGGCGTCGGGGCCGGGGCTGCACATGCCCATACCGGCGTCGTCTGCGGCAACCTGTACTGCGGAGGGATTGAACTTCGTTTCGAGAGTTTCGGTGCCTTCGCGGGTCTCAATGGAGACAGCCTCAGCATGCTCAGGCTTGGAGGGGACGGGGCGCTCCACGGTCACCTCAGCTGCCTTACCGGCGAGGGGTCCGCCCTTGCCCTTCTCCTCGGAGTCGAAGAGGGACTTGCCGCGTCGTTCCTCACTCGGCAACTCAATCGGGTATTTGCCGGTGAAGCATGCGGTGCACATGTTTTCGGCGGGCTGCTCGGTGGCTGCCATCATGCCGTCCTGGGAGATGAAGCCGAGCGAATCGGCGCCTAGGGAGGAGGCGATTTCGTCCACGGACAGGCCGTTCGCAATCAGCTCCGCACGGGAGGCGAAGTCAATACCGTAGAAGCAGGGCCACTTCACGGGCGGGGAGGAGATGCGCACGTGCACTTCCTTCGCGCCAGCTTCGCGGAGCATACGCACGAGGGCGCGCTGAGTGTTACCGCGAACAATGGAGTCGTCAATAACGACGAGGCGCTTGCCAGCCACCACAGACTTGAGCGGGTTCAGCTTCAGACGGATACCGAGCTGGCGGATGGTCTGCGAGGGCTGAATGAAGGTTCGGCCCACGTAGGCGTTCTTGACCAGACCGTTACCGTAGGGAATGCCGGACTCTTCGGCGTAACCAATAGCAGCCGGAACACCGGATTCGGGAGTGGGCATGACCAGGTCAGCTTCAACAGCGTGTTCGCGGGCAAGCTGACGGCCCATCTCTACGCGGGATTCGTAGACGCTACGGCCGGAGATGGTGGTGTCCGGGCGAGCGAGGTAAACGTACTCGAAGACACAACCGGCGGGCTTAGCCTCAGCGAAGCGCTGGGAACGCAGGCCGTTCTCGTCAATGGTGAGGAATTCGCCGGGCTCAACTTCACGCACGAAGGACGCGCCGACGATATCGAGCGCCGCGGTTTCGGATGCGACAACCCAGCCGCGCTCCAGGCGACCGAGCACGAGGGGGCGTACACCCTGCGGATCGCGTGCGGCGTAGAGGGTGTTCTCATCCATGAAGGTGAGGCAGAAGGCACCGCGCAGGGTCGGCAGCAGATCGAGTGCTGCTTCTTCGAGGGAGTCGAAGTCGTGCTCCGCCAGCAGGGCGGTGACGAGTGCGGTGTCGGTGGTGTTGCCCTGGGCGAGTTCGCCGTGCTTGGGGGGCTTGCCGCCATTCTTAGCGATGACTCGGTCGTAGAGATCAGCCGAGTTGGTGAGGTTACCGTTGTGCGCCAGGCAGAGCGTGCCGTGCGGGGTGGTACCGAGAGTCGGCTGTGCGTTAGCCCAGTGGGATGCGCCGGTGGTGGAGTATCGGGCGTGGCCGATAGCGTGGTCGCCGGGCATGGAACTGAGGGTGGCTTCGTCAAAGACCTGGGAGACCAGTCCCATATCTTTGTACACGTGGATGCGTTTGCCGTTACTGGTTGCGATACCTGCTGATTCCTGGCCGCGGTGCTGGAGTGCGTACAGGCCGTAGTAGGTTAGCTTTGCCACGTCCTCGCCGGGTGCCCAGACACCGAAGACGCCGCAGGCGTCCTTGGGGCCGTGGTCAATTGGATCGAGGTCGTGAGTGAGTTTTCCGTCGGGGCGAATCAATTCACTTCTTTTCGACGTTGGGACTGCGGATGCGTCTGTGCAAGCGCAAGATTAGGGCGTGTTGCCGCACTCACACCTGCCTGTGTGTGCCGTAGCATACACCAGACCTTTAAAAGTGTACCGGGTTTCGGAGCCGATGCGGTGAAGGATACGCTAAATACCTCAGTATGGACCACTAGAACAGGCACCAAACACGCCAAATCACGAAAACTGCGTGGACCTGTGAGCTCGTAGCGAATTCTAGAAGAGCGGCAACAAACCCGAAAGGTCACTACGCTCACCCGACGCATCAAGCGCACCGGCACTCACCGCCTGCGCCCACGAACAGGCACCCAGAACCAGCGCCGCCCAGACAGCCGGTGAGGTCTCTACGACCGAGGGTGGGGTACCTCGCGTGTGGCGGGGGCCGGCCACGCACTGGGTGACTCCCAGCGGGGGCACGCGCACCTCCACGCTATTGCCGGGGGCGAGGGTCGCCAGCTCCTCAAGGGTGAAGCGAACGAAGGTCGCACGCACCGGGCGGGGGAGCGCGGCAAACGCCTGCTCCACCTCGGGGCTGTTCAGTAGGTACTCGCCTCGGGCGTGCGAATCCGCAGGCTCGCCGGCTGCCGCACGCCGTTCCTCAAAGAAAGCACGCACTTCGCGTACCGCCGCCATGCCGTCTGCTTCGGAGGTTTTACGTCGAATCGCCACGACTAGTCCTCTTCCGGGGCGCCGGGAACCAGATCCTCGCGGGTGAAAAGCTCCTCATGCACGCGCAGCTCGCCCACCTCAACCGGCTTGCCGTCCACGTAGCCGCCGGTCACCGGGTGAACCACCAGCGCGAGTAGGCGCTCGCATTCTTCGGCGCTCAGGTAGCCGCCAGCGGCGAGAGCGCGCAGAGCCACGGCGTACATGGCGCGGTGCGAACCGTCGCTCATCTTTACCACCACGGACGCACCCGAACGCAGACCGATGCACAGCACGCCCTCCGCGCCGCCCTTGACGATTGCGTCGAGTTCTTCACTGAGCACGGTGTCGGGGGAGCCGGGTGCCTGAATCAGCTCGGGGTAGTCCACCATGGCGGTTGCGACCGTGGAGGCGCGCGCATCCGCGCCGAGGTTGCGGATTGCCGCACCGAGGGTCGAGTAGGCGCGTGCGGCACCGGTCAGGGAGACGGCGTGCACGGGTGCGCCGCAGCCGTCAACGCCGATGGCGGCTACCGGCTCGCCGGTGAAGGCCTCAATTTCTTCGGTGATGACCTGCTGCAGCGGGTGCGCGGGGTCGAGGTAGTTGTGCAGGGTCCAGTTCTGCGAGCCCTCTTCAAGGTCGCCGCGCTCAAGCTTGGCGGTGCATGCCCACAGGAATGCGGCGTGCTTGCCGGAGCAGGGATGCGCCAGGGGAGTACGCGCCAGGTTGGCCTGAATCATGGCCTTGTACGCCTGTGAGTCGGAGGGGTAGGAGGGCTTGAGCGCCAGGTTCGCCGGGGTGAGCGGGGTGGTTTCGGTGCTGCCCTGGGTGAGTACGTCCTGCACGGCGCGCATCTGCTCGAAGGTGCCGCGGTGCGAGCCGCAGGCGATGGCGACCTGGGAGCCGCGCAGGGGCGCGCCCGCCTTCATGGATCCGATGGCCTGCAGCGGCTTGGCGGCGGAGCGCAGGTAGAAGGGCTCGTGAATATCGCCGAGGGCAAGCTGCACATCACCGTCGGGGCCCAGCAGGATGAGGCGGCCGCGGTGGCGTGCCTCAATGAAGTTGTTGCGGGTGAGCTGCGCGAGTTCTACGTCGAAGGCGCTGCTGTGGTTGGTGGTGTGAGTGGTTGCCTGTGGGGTGGTGCTGTTGGTCATTCTTCTAGTTTAAACGGGGTGTGCGGCTTGCCCCTATTTGTCTCTGGTGGCGCGGAGCTAGGATGGGCTGGCGCGGTCGAGGGAGAGTCGTGTGAAGAGATTCACGTTTACTGCGAGTTGAAGCTATGAGTAATTCATTTTTATAATTGAAGTGTGCTCAAGCGCAACGGTAAGACCAAGGTACGTGAGCGAGGCACAGCCCGCACGATCCTCCACTACAGGTAGCCTCCGCATCAACCCTGCGCGCCGCATAGGACCGACCGCGATCGATGCCCCGATGAACCATTCCGGCGCCTCGACGTACCGCCTCATGAACACGGCGATGACCAAGGCAGCGGCAGATGAGCAAATCCCCACCCCCGTCAATCGATGAGCTATGAGTGTATCTACTCAAAATCTCATCATCTCTGGCGCGCCCCACTATGCGATCTGAGAACGGGCGTAATGTATCCAGTAGGAAATTGATGCAGTCCTTAGGGGTCGACCCCAGACCTAGGAATAAATAGCTAGGTGCGACCCGGTACGAGTACGCATCCTTAGTGCACCTCACCTTCTGAACTCACTCTCAATTGGTGAGCGGCAACCATGTAAAGGAGTACACCCATGGCAGAGCAGAACAGCACCTCTACCTCCGCACAGAACTCTTCCCCCAAGGGCGGCGTGAGCGCAGAATCTGAATTCCACGCAAAGTTCTTCCCCATCCTGGCCCGTGTTGCTTCTGTGACCGCAGTGCTCATGTACGTGTTCTACTTCCCGCAGATTATCGGTAACCTGAGCGGTCACAAGGGTGACTGGATTCAGCCTCTGGTTGCTGCTATCAACTGCACCCTGTGGGTCCTGTACGGTCTGTGGCGCCCCAAGAAGGACGTCCCGATCATCATCGCGAACGCTCCCGGTATTGTCTTCGGTGGCCTGGCTGCTATTACCGCCCTCATCTAATTTCATCGCGTAGCGACTTCTACGGCCCTTCTCATGTGCCCCTCGGGGCATCGAGGCATGAGAAGGGCCGTTTTTTAGCGCCTTCGGCTCCCCTTTTTGAGAGGGTAACGGGTACCCTAAATACTATGAAGGTTTTGGTACTGGGCCCCGGCGGCCGCGAACACGCTATTATCCGTGCGCTTCTGCGCGACCCTGAGGTGACTGAGGTGCACAGCGCCCCCGGCAACGCCGGTATTGCTCAGGATGTTCCCGTCCACGCAATTGATGCGAATGACCCCGCCCAGGCAACCGCCCTGGCACGCGAACTGAAGGCCGACCTGGTTGTTATTGGCCCGGAGGCGCCCCTGGTTGCGGGCGTTTCTGACGCACTGCGTGAGGCGGGTTTTGACGTTTTCGGCCCCTCCGCAGCTGCCGCTCAGCTGGAGGGCTCCAAGGCCTTCGCCAAGAAGGTCATGGAAGAGGCTTCCGTGCCGACCGCCCGCGCTTACGTGGCAACGAACGCCGCTGAGGCGCAGGCGGCACTGGACGAGTTCGGTGCACCCTACGTGGTCAAGGATGACGGCCTGGCTGCAGGTAAGGGCGTTGTGGTGACCGAGGACCGCGCCGCGGCACTGGAGCACGCTCAGGCATGCTTCAACGCTGGTGGCACCGTGGTCATCGAGGAGTTCCTGGATGGCCCCGAGGTGTCCCTCTTCGTCATTTCCGACGGCAAGAACGTTCTGCCGCTGTCCCCGGCCCAGGACTTCAAGCGCATCTTCGACAATGACGAGGGCCCGAACACCGGCGGTATGGGCGCCTACACTCCGCTTCCCTGGCTGCCCGAGGGCTTTGTGCAGGAGGTCGTGGAGAAGGTTGCACGCCCGACCGTGGCTCGTATGGCTGAGCGCGGCACCCCGTTCGTGGGCGTGCTCTTCTGTGGCCTGGCTGTGACCAGCCGCGGCGTGCGCGTTATCGAGTTCAACGCCCGCTTTGGCGACCCCGAAACCCAGGCGGTTCTGGCGCGCCTGCGCACCCCGCTGGGTCAGCTGTTGCGTGCGGCTGCTCGCGGCGAGATTTCTGAGGGTGCCGAGCTGGATTGGGATCCCCGCACCGCCGTGGACGTGGTTATGGCTGCCGAGAACTACCCGGGCACTCCCCGCAAGGGTGACGCCATCTCCGGCCTGGATAAGGCGAACGCTCTGGAGGGCGTGCACGTGATTCACGCGGGCACCGTGGTATCCGGCGAGGAAATCCACACCGCCGGCGGCCGCGTGCTGGCCGTCGTGGCGCTCGGTGAGAACCTGGGCGCCGCCCGCGACGCCGCCTACGAGGGCGTCCGCGCCATCTCTTGGGCTGGCGCGCAGTACCGCACCGACATCGCGCTGAAGGCCGTGGAGAACCGCATCCAGATTCCCGCCCCGCGCGACTAATACTTTGACCGGCTCCTCCGCCTGATGCGCGGGGGAGCCGGTCGCTTCGTACCCGAGACGTCCCCTCCCCGCTATCCCGGGCGGGACCGGTCGGGTATTGTAATTACACAGACTCTTGCCACCACATCACACCATTTCACCTGTCAGGAGATAATCCCATGACCTCTCGTTCTAACCCCCTGGAAATTCCGGGCTGGACCCACATCTATTCCGGCAAGGTGCGCGACCTGTACGTTCCGAATGAGGAGCGCTTCGACGCCACCGGCCTCACCGTGAGCGATGACGCCGAGCTGCGCGCCGGCTCTGTCATGGTGGTGGCTTCCGACCGCATTAGCGCGTTCGACCGTATTCTGCCCACCGAGATCCCGGATAAGGGCAAGATTCTGACTCAGATGTCCCTGTGGTGGTTTGAGCAGCTCAAGGAGGTTCCCAACCATGTGCTCTCCACCGACGTTCCGGACGTTGTGGCTGGTCGAGCAATGATTTGCCGTTCGCTGAACATGTTCCCGGTGGAGTGCATTGTGCGCGGTTACCTGACCGGTTCGGGTCTGGCCGTGTACAACGAGACCGGCGAGATTGCCGGTGTGAAGCTGCCCGCCGGCCTGGTGGACGGTTCCCGCCTGGAGACCCCGATTTTCACTCCGACCGGTAAGGCCGAGGTGGGCGAGCACGACGAGCTGGTGACCCGTGAGGAGCTGTACGCTGAGGTGGGCCAGCCGGTGGGTGAGCGTCTGGAGGAGCTGAGCCTGAGCCTGTACTCGACCGCGGAGAAGATTGCGCGCGAGCAGGGCATTATTCTGGCCGACACCAAGCTGGAGTTCGGTACCGATTCGTACCGCGGCGAGATTACCCTGGGTGATGAGGTTCTGACCCCGGACTCCTCGCGTTTCTGGGACGCCCAGCAGTACGAGCCCGGTCATGCTCAGCCGAGCTTCGATAAGCAGTACGTGCGTGACTGGCTGCGTTCTCCGGAGTCGGGTTGGGATGGTTCGGATAACGTGCCGCATCTGCCCGAGGAGGTCGTGGAGAAGACTCGTGCCCGCTACGTTGAGGCGTATGAGCGTCTGACCGGCACGAAGTTCTAAAGCTGAATAAGTCTTTGATTAAGGGCGGTGCCCCGGAAGACTGATCTTCCGGGGCACCGCCCTTATGCGCCGAGCAATTATTTCAGCGGGGCAATTATTGCAGGAGCTCAAGCGGCTGAACCTTCGTTGCCGCGTAGGCGGGCAATGCACCCGCCACGATGCCCACACCCAAGCCGAGAAAAGGAATCCCTAGGATAAGGGGCGGCAGAGATAGCGCCCATCCGTTGAGAAGGCACACAACCCAGGAACCGAGAATACCGAGGATGAAGCCTCCAAGAGCGCCCAGGGCCCCGAGGAGGGCCGCCTCCGCCAGGAAGCTCACCGCCACATCTCGCCGTCCCAACCCTAATGCACGGTTAATGCCGATTTCCCTGCGGCGTTCCCAGACCGAAATCTGCATGGTCATCACAATGCCGAAGCTTGTCGAGACGATAAGAACTGCCAGGATGATGGTCGTAAGAGCTCGGCTATCCTTCGTCAAGGAAGCACGAAGAGTCACCGGTGAAGGCGGAATCTCAATGTTTGTATCAACGGGGGCGCGCTGCGGATCGAGTACCTGCTTGAGCTGTTCCGCGACCGTATCTGCACTTCCTGGATTCACGATGACGTCCATACCGCGTTGCAGGGTGTGGGTTTGCGGCAAGAAAGTGGAGGTGGTCGGCAGGATAAGAGCGCTACTGAGAGCAGCGTTTTTGCCGCCGTCACGGATAATGCCGAGCACGTAGGCTCGCATTCCGTTGACCTCAATCATGTTCCGCCCGGGCTCAGCACTGACCCCTAGCTCCTTCGCGAGGGCAACGCCCAGATAGACGGTAGGCTCACCGGGGCGTTCGCGGGCAGGCTTCGAAAAGTGCCCTTCGACAATGTGCGCACCTCGTGCTTTCAAACCTGCTTCTGAAACGATTGCGAGGGGTGTTTGTTGGCCCTCATGCCCCGGCCTGTTGACCTGCGGACGCGTTGTCTGCGTATCGATGGTGACTGTACCGGCAGCTTTGACCTCTGGAACTTGGTTAACGCGCCAGAGCAGTTCATCCTCCGGTATATCCCAGGTCTGCGGCTGGAGGCGCACACCGAGCCGGGTGGAATCGTAGCTGGCCAGCTGCGAGCTCGTATTGAGCGCCGATGACTCGCTGACACCCACCAGCATGATGATGGTGGTTGTTCCCGCGAGCATCGCCAGTACTGTGAGCAGGTTGCGGCGCCAACGGCGAACAACTGCAAGGAGAGCGTAGTGAAGGTTATTCCTTAGCATCTATCCTCCCCTGACAACGGGTTCTTTGAGCGATTGGTGGGCCGGATCTTCGGGACGAGTGAGTTCGGGGCTAACGAGCATCCCATCGACCATGTGCAGCTGCCGGTCGCAGCGAGCCGCGATATCGGGTTCATGGGTGATGATGACCAGGCTTTGCTTCTCCGCACGGCCGGCGAGGAGCAGATCCAACACCTTGTGAGAGTTTTCAGTGTCGAGGTTTCCTGTAGGCTCATCGCACAGCAGGATGCGCGGGGCGCAGGCTAACGCACGCGCAACCGCGACTCGTTGCTGTTCACCACCGGACATATTGCGTGGAAGAACCTCCAAACGGTGCCCCAGACCCACCTGTTCGAGCGCCTGCAACGCACGCTGATGCGCCTGACGGCCCGGTACGCCGCGCATCCGGAGGGTATGGGCAATGTTCTCGGTGGCGTTCAGATGAGCAATGAGGTGGTACGCCTGAAAGACGAAGGCAATATGCTCACGGCGTGCTACAGTTCGCTCGGCATCGCTGGCGGTGCCCATGTTTTGGCCCAATATTTTCAGCTCACCTTCCGAGGGCTGATCGAGTAGCCCGATGATAGAGAGGAGCGTAGATTTTCCGCTTCCGGAGGCGCCGGTAATGGCCACCGATTCGCCTTCATGAATGCTGAGGGTTGCGTTTTTTAGCGCCCAGGTGGAGGGCGGGAAGAAACGCGCAATATTGTGG
This sequence comes from Rothia sp. HMSC062F03, assembly GCF_001836905.1. Classification (NCBI taxonomy): domain Bacteria; kingdom Bacillati; phylum Actinomycetota; class Actinomycetes; order Micrococcales; family Micrococcaceae; genus Rothia; species Rothia sp. HMSC062F03. The sequence continues at coordinate 63,375 of NZ_KV830861.1, forward strand.
CACTCGATATTAGGTTTTGTGGCGGTAGCGCTCACTGGGAGAGCACGTTCTGTCTCGTGATGAGGCATTTTAGCGCTCCTTCAGCTTCACGACGGTACCTGCCTTGAGTTCTGCAGCGGGGTTGACGAGCTCGCAGACTCCGGCGGAGCACACGCCAAGGGTGACGGGAACGCTCTGACCGTTATCCAGGGTGATGGAGTGCGTTCCGTTTTCTTCGGTTTTGACGGCTGCTTCGAGCACCGCGAGGGCGTTTTCAGCGCCTCGGTTGAGAGTGACGGTTGCTTGAAAACGTGTTGATGCCGTCGTGTTTTCCGGCAAGTCGATTGTGATGGGGTAGCGCTTCCGAGCGGTAGCTCCCTGTGCAGAGGTATCGCTGTTAGGTCGCACGCTGTTCTGCGCACCGTTGGAGGCACCTGCGTTAGCGCCGCCGTCAGCGTTAGTTGAGCCTTCGGGTGTGAGGGCCGCACCCAGGGTGCCTTCGAGCGAACTTCCGTTATCGGTAAGAATCTGGACTTTCTGTCCCTCAGCGAGTTCATTGCTGAGAGCGCTACCGTCCGCGGAGAGTACCAGACGGTACCCACCCGCGGATAGGGTGCACAGCACCGGAGTTGAGGTTTGGCCTTTGGTGCCGCAGCTGTTGTCTACGGTGTATTCATTGCCGTCAGCGAAGAGGTATTCAGAGAGCGGCAGGGCGGTGCTGTAGCGTCCTTCTTCGGTTCGGTCAGTATCTCCGGGAGGGTAGTAGCCACGATCGAGGTAGAAACGGTAGACAGCGTTAGCGGTTGCTTCGCCGTAGTTTCCTTCCTCATCCCAGATGCTGTAGCCGAGTGATTCCAGAGCTTCTTGGAGCTGTTTAACGTCATCACCGCGTGCGCCTACAGCAAGGTCACGGTAGGCGGGAATACTACCTTTGAACGCAATGATGGGACGCTCATTAACGGTAGTGATAATTGAGCCGTTACTCAGCCGAGTACCCGCTTTAGCACCGTCCCTGGTCACCACTCCCTGAGGGGTTCCCACGGTGTAGCTTCGGGCGGGTGACACGCTAACTTCTCCCGAGTAGGTGCGGGTAACAGTCTGCGTGCTGATGCGGGTTGTTAGTTGCGCGGCGCGGGACGGCTGCGCATTGGATTCAACATTGGTGCGTAGCCCCGTATTGAGTGCGTAGATGGAGAACCCGCCGGTGATGACGAGCAGAATGACGAGCACTGGAACCAGGTAGGCGCGTACGGTTGCCGTCATGGCGGTGCGGCGGGGGTTTTCTGAACTCTGCTGCGTGTTCATGGGTTCACCTTTCTACGGTGAAATACGGGGCAGGGGGGAATAAAGGGCTGTATCCTCTGCTCTCGTCCGCGGGTGAAAACGGTTGAGCGCAGAGGACCGTAGAAAATTCTCGCTAAAAATTCCTAATGAGGAATCAGTGTTTACTGGTTGCCGTCGGCTAGTTGCCGTTGACTAGAGTCGCGGCACGCTCCTGTGCCTGACGTTCAATATCGCGTACTTCAAGGATGAGCGGCTCATGCTCATTGAGCCAGGTCGCGGCCTTTTCGTAGTAGATATTCTGTGCCTTAGTCAGAATCCCAGTGGATTTCTGGCAGTTGTAGTCGGCGTGAGCTAGGGCCTGTTCTTCCGCGTTAGCGGCTGCATTGGCTGCCTTGTACTTACCCCAGGTTTTCTCCGCGTAGCTGGGAGCATCTCCGAAGTGCTGGATATCGGCGTATCCGCTTTCTTTCATGCATGCACCGTAGGTGGTGTCATCACGGTAGTATTTCCCCATTTCTTCTACCGCGTTGTTCTTGGATCCGCCCGTGATGAGTTCGTTACCGAAGTTGATGTACTTGAGGTAGTTTTCTGCTGAGCCAAAGACAGCCTCTGCCGCACGTCCCAGGCATGAATCTGTTGCCATGCCGGTCTGGGCACCGTTACTCATCGTGATGGTGACAGTTTTGCTGTCTGGGGCTTGGGGGTCGCCTTGGAACGCCTTCTGATATGCGGGGTTTTCCATCGCGGGTGCGTTGCTGGAGCTAGCGTTGCCCTGCCGGGTGGACGAGTATCCTTGGGTGGCCGCTTCTTCGTTGGCGAAGTGGGCACCACTCATCGCAAGTTCATGAACGGAGGAGCCGTCAATAATGTTCTGGCTACCGGAGTAGGTGAAGGACTTCTCGCTCATGCACTTTTTGACCTCGTTGACAAGGGCCACGTTAATGTCCGGGGAGGGATTCTCGTAGCTTGCCAGGACATTACGAATGTCTTGCTTAACCTCAACGGTGGTGGAGCAACTCGATACGCCCAGGCAGCAGGCAATACCGATAAGGGCGAGGGGTGCGAAGGGCTTCTTTGCCATGGACTTCACCTTTCTCAAACATCATTGATGGGCGAGAACCGGCAGTGATACGGGTGTATCGTGGAGGCTACCTACAGGCCTGCTATATGGCGTGAACCTGCGTTTTGTGGAGTAGAACCGTAATGAGCCGATTACTAAGCATGATAGAGCAATGCCCCCCCCCGAGCAATAGATATAACAGGGATATTTATGGCATGTGTCACCCCTAAAAATGCATATAAAAGGGTTTATAAGTTAAGGGCGGTGCCCCGGAAGATCAGTCTTCCGGGGCACCGCCCTTAGCTATGTGGGTTTATGAGAGCGAGATACGCAAGTGAGGGGTGCACCTTAGCTGTCGTGCACGCCTTCGTGGCACAAATCCTCGTGCAGAATATCCCGCGCTGGATGCTGCCGCGCCCGCTCCTCCGCAGCCCTGTCAGACAGCGAATAGAACCACGTAATGTGCTCGCACACCCGCTCATAGGCGGCCTGCTCATCGTGCGAAGTGATCGCCTCAATAATGCCGTAATGCTGCTCCTGCAACGTGCGCTTGACCGCCTCCCAATCCTTCAGGAAAGGAACCGCCTCCTGTACATAACTCATCGTTGCCATGTGCAGAGAGTCAATGACCGTATCAAGCACAATATTGCCGCCGAGCTTCGACAGTTCATAGTGAAAACGCGTATCGCAGAAATGGAAACGCTCATCACTAATCTGCTCATCCATCTCCGTAAGGTGCACGCGCGCCCGCTCCAACGCCGCCTCACGCTCCGGGGAATCCGGTGCAGCCGCCGCCGCACGGGCGGCAGGGCCCTCCAACAGCAGGCGGGTTGAGACGACGTCCTTCACCGGCAGGCTACGGGTTGCAATGTGCATGCGTAGCGCCCAGCTGAGCGCATCCGACGGCTCCGAAATGATGATTGCACCCGACTTCGGGCCCGAACCCGTGCTCGAGCGAATCAGACCCAGCGCATTTAGAACCCGCAGCCCCTCACGCACCGAGGGGCGGGAAATGCCGTACCGCGCCGCCAGCTCACGCTCGGAGGGGAGCTTATCGCCCACGCGTAGCTCACCAAGACGCAGGCGACGCTCAAAAGTTTCCAGAACGATGCTGTAGCTGCGGTCCTTCAGTATTGGTTCATGAGCGTGGAGCCGCGCAGGCTGAACCGGCTTGGACGCTGTCGCATCGGATGGGGAGGCACCGGGCCGAAGGTCATCCTGAGAAGTCTGCGGCATGAAATCTCCTAATAACGAGGGGGAGTATGGAAGAGCGGAAGCTCCGAGCGGCTGAAGCGAAGTGAAGGGAAGCCGAGGGACAAAGAAAGCGGGGCGGCGATACCGGAAAGGTACGCCGCCCCGCTGTGGCCTCCGGTCAAACCGGGGCGAATGTCCTACTGTTCGTGAAGCGGATGCTTCAGGAACTCTCTAAAACCTGAGCTTCAGATTAGGGAATCATGAAGGACAGCACGTTGGTCTGCAGGAAGACCAGGACGCAGACGAACAGGAGCATAGCGAAGGACCAGGGGAGGACAGCCTTGAGGATGTCGGATTCCTTGCCTTCCATGTCCACGGAGGTAGCAGCAATAGCCAGCGACTGCGGGGAGATCATCTTACCGACCACACCACCGGTGGTGTTAGCAGCCAGCATGAGCTCGGGGGTTGCGCCGTGGATACCTGCGTGCTGCAGGTTCTCAGCAGCAGACACCTGCAGCTTGGAGAACAGTGCGTTCGCGCTGGTGTCCGAACCGGTCACAGCGGTACCGATCCAGCCCAGAGCCGGTGCGAGGAACGCGTAGACGGTGCCCAGGCCTGCCAGGAAGGTACCCATAGCAATGGTCTGACCGGAGAAGTTCATGACGTATGCCAGTGCCAGAACCGAAGCAATGGTCAGGATGGACCAGCGCATGCGGTAGACAACGGAACCGAACTCGGTGAAGATTGCCGGGAACTTGAATGCGTAGCGGCCCTTCTCGTTGAAGAAGAAGTAGACCACAGCAACAACCAGACCGGAAATGATCAGCAGGGTGCCGGGGTTGGACATCCACGCGAAGTTGTAGACAGCGTCCTTGACGGGCTTGCCGTCAGCGGTGACGAGGCGGGAGCTCAGAGCCTGGATATCAATCTTGATGACGAAGCTCTTCAGCCATGCCTTCAGGCCAGCGTGCAGGTTAGCAACACCGAAGATCGCGACAACGATGACGTAGGGCAGCAGTGCCATCCAGACGCGAACGGCGGGCAGAGCTTCCTTCTCTTCAGCCTGTGCGGGCAGGCCGTAGCGTTCACGAACGCCCTCGACGCCGCGCGGCTTCCAGAACTGCAGGAAGATAACAGCAACACCCATGGAGACGATGCAAGCAACAACGTCGGTCAGGTTGAACGCGGGGGTAGCAGCGGTGACCCACTGGGTAATTGCGAAGGAAACACCGATGATCAGTGCGGGCAGCCAAGCGTCCTTTAGGCCCTTCATACCGTCGAGGATGACGAGCAGGATGAGCGGAACGAGCATTGCCAGGAACGGAGCCTGGTGACCAACGATGGTTGCGATAACGTGTGCGTCCTTGCCGCCGACGTCAGCTGCGGTGGTAATCGGGACAGCAACTGCGCCGAATGCCACGGGTGCGGTGTTAGCGAGCAGAACGGTAATAGCAGCCTTGAGGGGCTTAACGCCCAGGGCGAGAATCATGGTTGCGGTAATTGCAACGGGAGCGCCGAAGCCAGCCAGTGCCTCGAGCAGACCGCCGAAGCAGAATGCGATGAGGATAGCCTGGATGCGCAGGTCGCCGCCGCCGAGGCGGTCGAAGACGCGGCGCAGGTCTTCAAAGCGGCCGGAGAGAACGGTGAGCTGGTAGAACCAGATTGCACCGAGGATAACCCAGCAGATGACCAGGCCGTAGATGCCACCGCGGACGGCGCTCAGACCGGCGAGGTCAGCGGGCATGTGGAAGCCCAGCGCTGCTACGAGGATGGATGCTGCCAGTGCCACGAGTGCGGACCAGTGAGCGCGTGCCTTAACGCCCAGTAGCATCACAAAGAAGGTGAGGAGGGGAATGGTTGCCACGAGCGCGCTGAGGCCGAGGCTACCTCCCACTGCGTTGGTTACAGCGGTATAAGTTTCCACTGGAACTCCTTTGGTTCAGGGTGTGTCTTGTGTATGGTCTGACCATTTGATGGTGCGTGAGCGAACGGATCTTTGTTCTCTCGCGGGGGATGTGGTCAGACCATTCATCGCATGTATAGAACCATACCCGACGTATTGCGGTTTCGCCAAAAGCACACAGCTTCGTTACGGGCCGTCGAGCGGGTCGGGCTCGAAATTTTTCTGTGAATTTGCCGCTATATTGCGGCGCTGATAGTTAATTCCAGGTTCTGACACACAACCCGTGAGACCGACCTGTGGATGCGCATCTTTGTACAGCGGGGCACCGGTTGTGATGAGGGGAAAATGCACACCGATTGTTGGTTTCGTGAAAAATAATGCCTCTAAAACATTGAAAGAAAGGGGGTTTGTGCCTATTTTTCGCGAATTCTCACATTGCATATCTGCGTTTGATGAGCGTTCAAATACGCTCCGGCGAGATGCTCTGATTCGCGATTCAAGAAGAGATGGGGTCACATATACCGGAAGGTAAGAAAGTGTACCTTAGAGTCAGGATGACCTAACCCTTTATTTAACAAGGAAAGTATGCCCTATTCCGAGTAGAGAAAAGAAACGTAACAGTGTTAAATAGCAAGGACCAGATAAGACATCACCACGGTTTCTGATCCCACCGCATCCCACCTCCACTTGGGGCGTGCACCGTCTGTTCGTGCTTATGGGTATCCCACCAACGGCCCGGCAAAGTACGCAGAACAATGCTCCGCCTGCCCCAGACGCAGGCGGTGAGACCGAGAAACTCTGAATACAGAGGAAAGGACGGCAAGTCATGCGTATTGCACTCTTCTCCACGTGCATTGTTGACGGCATGTACCCCCGCGTAGCTCGCGCCACCGTCGAAATTCTTGAGCGCCTGGGCCACGAGGTTGTCTTCCCCCCGAACCAGACCTGTTGCTCCCAGATGCACGTCAACTCGGGTTACTTCGATGACGGCTACGAAATTATCAAGAACCACGTCGAGGCCTTCGACTCCTGGGACTGGGATGTGGCCGTTGCCCCCTCGGGTTCCTGCGTTGCCTCCCTGCGCGACCAGCAGGCTATGGTAGCCCGCAGCCGCGGCGATGAGGCCCTGGCTCTGAAGGCTGAGCAGATTGCCTCTCGCACCTTCGAGTTCTCCCAGCTGCTGATTGACGTCCTCGGCATCACCAACGCAGCCGAGCAGCTCGGCTCCTACTTCCCCGAGCACGTCACCTACCACAGCTCCTGCCACGGTATGCGTCTGCTCCGCCTGGGCACCCGTCAGCAGGACCTGGTCCGCACCGTTGAGGGCATCAAGTACACCCAGATTGAGGGCATGGACCAGTGTTGCGGCTTCGGCGGTACCTTCTCCTTCAAGAACCCCGATGTTTCCGGCGCCATGGTCAACGACAAGGCCGACAACGTCGAGGCAACCGGCGCATCCATCTGCACCGGTGGTGACTGCTCCTGCCTCATGAACATCGGTGGTGCGCTCTCGCGCCGTGGCTCCGACGTGAAGACCATTCACTTCGCTGAGATCCTCGCCTCCACCAAGGAAAACCCGCTCAAGATTGACTCGAAGAACATCGAGCTCTCGATCGCCTAAGGAAAGACAAGACCTCATGACCGCTATTCAGCTTGGTATGCCCAAGGTCGTTCATTACGGCGAGGGCAACATTTTCGAAGAAATCCCCTTCCCCAAGTACGCCAAGGAAGAGCTCAAGAACGAGCAGCTGCGCTCCAACCTGCGCTTCGTGACCCACGCGATTCGTAACAAGCGCGCCCGCGTCACCGCAGAGCTGCCCGACTGGCAGGACCTGCGCAACACCGGTGAGAGCGTCAAGAACTACGTTCTGGCAAACCTCCCCGAGCTGCTCGAGCAGTTCGAGCGCAACTTCACCGCTGCCGGTGGCCACGTGCACTGGGCCCGCAACGCCTCCGAGGCAAACCAGATCGCCCTGGACCTGATCCGCGAGCAGGGCGTGGACGAAATCATCAAGATCAAGTCCATGGCAACCGCAGAGACCGGTCTGAACGAGTTCCTCGAGGAAAACGGCATTAACGCCATCGAGACCGACCTCGCCGAGGAAATCGTGCAGCTGGGCCACGACCGCCCCTCTCACATTCTGGTGCCCGCAATTCACCGCAACCGCCGCGAGATTCGCGACATCTTCCTGCGCGAGATTGAGGGTATCAACCCGGACATCACCGATGAGCCGGCAGAACTGGCAGAGGCATCCCGTAACCGCCTGCGCAACAAGTTCCTGAACACCACCGTGGCAGTCTCCGGCACTAACTTCGGCATCGCCGAGACCGGTACCCTGACCATCGTGGAGTCCGAGGGTAACGGCCGTATGTGCCTCACCCTGCCCGACACCCTGATTACCTTCATGGGTATCGAGAAGATTCTGCCCACCTTCCAGGACTACGAGGCCTTCCTGCAGCTGCTGCCCCGTTCCTCCACCGGTGAGCGCATGAACCCCTACACCTCCATGTGGACCGGCGTCACCCCCGGTGACGGCCCGCAGAACATGCACGTCATCCTCATCGACAACGGTCGTACCGCCGTTCTGGCCGACGAGGTTGGCCGCCAGGCTCTGCGTTGCATCCGTTGCTCCGCCTGCATGAACGTGTGCCCCGTGTACGAGCGCGCCGGCGGTCACGCCTACGGCTCCACCTACCCGGGCCCCATCGGCGCGATTCTGTCCCCGCAGCTCTCCGGTATCGAGGCTGCGCACAACAACTCGCTGCCCTACGCATCCTCGCTCTGCGGTGCGTGCTTCGAGGTTTGCCCCGTGAAGATTAACTTCCCCGAGGTTCTCGTGCACCTGCGCGCCAAGGATGTCGAGTCCAAGCACGCCGTTCGCGAGTTCGAGGGTAACAAGAAGGCTCCCTTCTCGCAGATGGACGCCATGATGCTCGGCGCGAAGAAGCTCTTCACCTCCGGCAAGATGATGTCGGTCGCGGAGCGCGGTCTGCCCATGTCCCGCCTCATCGCCGGTCGCAAGCACAAGATTACCGCTGTTCCCGGTATCGTCGGCGGTTGGACCGAATACCGCGACATCCCCGAGCCTCCCAAGGAATCCTTCCGCAACTGGTGGAAGAAGGAGAAGGGTAAGACCGCGGCACGCGATAACGCACCGCGCGTTGATATTCAGGCACTCATCGAGGCCAACAAGGGTAAGGCAGCTGAAGCGGCTGCAAACGCTAAGGCTGCTCAGGAAGCCCGCGAAGCTAAGGAGAACAACTAATGTCCTCTGCTAAGGAAGATATCCTCGCACGCATCCGCTCCTCTCTCGAGGGCGTAGGCCCCGCACCGGAGCCGGTTCGTAACTACCGTCGCGTCAGCGAGCTGACCGAGGAGCAGACCATCGACATGCTCGTCGGCCGTCTGATCGACTACAAGGCTAACGTCTTCTTCGCCACCCCGGAGAACATCTCCGAGGTTATCGCGGAGCGCCTGGGTGAGAAGTCCACCTACGTGGTGCCCGAGGGCCTGGATAAGAAGTGGCTGCCCGCCGATACCGCCGAGCGTAAGCACGTCACCGACTCCGGTAGCACCCTCAAGCCCGGTTGCCTGAGCCTGAAGGAACTGGACGCCGTGGATGCCGTGGTGACCGGTTCGACCGTCTCTTGCGCAGAGACCGGTACCATCTTCTTGAACACCAACCCGGAGGAAGGCCGCCGCGCCATCACCCTGGTGCCCGACCACCACATCTGTGTGGTCCCGCGTTCCACCGTGGTGGAGCTGGTGCCCGAGGCGATTGAGCGTATCACCTACACCCGCCCGGTGACCATGATCTCCGGCCCCTCCGCAACCAGCGATATTGAGCTGATTCGCGTGGAGGGTGTGCACGGCCCCCGTACCCTGGACGTCATCATCTACGACGCCAAGTAAGCGGAACCTCTAGATAAGGAACCGCCTAGCAGGCTTTCAAAGCCCGCTAGGCGGTTCCTTACGTTTATGCCTATCCCTTCATCGCACGATATATCTCAGGCCGTCAGCGGAGAATCTATGGCGTTTTAGGAGTGCTCGAGTCAGCGCTACGGCGCTCCGGCCGAGGCTCCTGCTGAGAGAATACCTCCTGTACAGGCGCTCCTGCATAGACGCTTCTGCGCGAAATATCCGGTGCGGGAACGGCCGCCGAGTTGTTCGCGGGTTCCCCGGGGATCGACAGCTGGGCTATGCGCGGCGCGGGACGCAAAACAAGGGCGGGGGAAGATTGCTCTTCCCCCGCCCAGGGTGTGTGCTCCTCAGAGCCGGGTCCGCCAGATACACACGGACCGAATGGCCTGAGAGGATGCGCTACGAATTAGGCACGTGCGTCGAAGTGCTGCAGACCGGAGTCCTCACGGCTACCGCCCTGGCCGTCGCCAACGTCGCGGTAATCGTTAATCCACTCGATCTTCTTGACCCACTTCACCATCTTGTAGCCGTGCATGGAGTCAGCACGCAGACGGAGCGGGCCACCGTAAACGTCGGGCAGCGGCTTGTCGTTCATGCCCCATGCCAGGATGGTTTCGTCTTCCATTGCCATGGAGACGTCCAGGCACTCGTAGTAGGGTTCGGTCGGGCGGCCGTCGTAGGTGTGGCCCACGTGGCCGAAGGAGGTGACCATGACGTAGCGAGCTTCGTCGGTCTTCTCTACCAGTGCGAGGACATCGCGCAGGCGCACGCCCTCCCACTTAGCAATACCGGTCCAACCCTGCATACAGGTGTGCATGGTGATGTTGACTTCCTTGCCGAGCTTCTTCAGGTCGTCGATGCTCAGGGACTTCGGCTCCTTGACCAGGCCGCCAATCTCGAGGCGGTAGTCAACGAACTCCTGCTCCTTCAAGCGGTTCCACTCGGTGCTCTCACGCTCTGTCGGGGGACGAGTGTTGACCCAGTGGAAGGGGGAGATGTCAGCATCGGTGAAGGTCTTCTTCTGAACCTGACGCGAGGAGATGCGATCCAGCAGGACGTTACGAATCGGCTGGGTCAGACCCCAAATGAAGGTCTGGGTGAATCGCAGGTCGCGCAGGGACCAGTAGGAAGCCAGGAGCCACAGGGCCACAGCGAAGACGATGCCGCCAATCAGCATGGTCACTGCCTGTGCGAACTGAGCAGCGTCAATCTCGTTGTAGGGCTTGTTCAGCATCATGTGGGCGATGTTGTACTGCGGGTGAACAACGAACACCAGAGCCACGTGGATGACGGTGAACACGCAGTAGAAGGCCATACCCAGGAAGTGGATGGAACGGGCGGTCTGGCGGTTACGGAACAGGCGCACGTAGCCGGGGAAGCGACCGCAGAAGGCCGGGCTCATAATCGGGCCGGTTGCAATCATCAGCGGTGCGACGATGAACACCACGGTGAAGTACATAATCTGCTGCAGAGCATCGTAGGGCTGGAAGTGCTCAATCGAAGGGATATGCAGGCCAGCGTAAATCTGGATGGACTCCCAAGCCTGGGGAATGATGTCCCAGCTGGTGGGGACGATGCGGCGCCACTGACCGGTCAGGAACAGCAGGCCCACGTAAATCAGGCCGTTAGCAATCCAGATGAAGGTGACCAGGGCGTGCCATGCGCGGCCCAGACCAATCTGGCCCTTGCCGGGCAGAGAGATGAGCGGCGACAGGGAACGCTGATCGTCACGGGCAGTAAATGCGCCGGGGGTGGTAGGGACCTTGTCCTTGGTGAACTTAATCCACTCGGAACCCGGGGTGCAGTGGTTGTTCCAGTACAGACGGGGGTGAGAGGCGAGAACTTCCCAACCTGAACGAATCAGGAAGCCCATCATAATGAAGTTAATAAAGTGGGTAATTCGGAGCCAGGCCGGGAAGTCCAGCTCCACGCCACCGGTACTCGCGGTAAGGAGTAGATGGTGCATGATGTTTCCTTCGGAAGTGACTGTGTGTGCAGACAATCGTTAGGATTCAGTGCGAGGCCTAGAGGTGCTATCTAAGGAGAGTAAACTCTCTCGCTCATATATTCCTCCTCATCATTGAGAGCCTTCGGGGGTATAACGGGTGCTATATCTCCGGCAAGAGCACACCCCGTGTGAGAGGGCGCGCACCAGCTCCTGCCAAGGCAGAAGCGGCTCTGCGTATGTAGTTGTTTTATGTGTGTTTAGGGACCGAGCCCTGTGTACTTTCAATTTTATAGGACAGGGTGTCACCCGCAAAAGCTAAGACACGTCATGTCTCGTAATATTTGCGTGAAAAATCCGAATTTAATGAAAAAAGGCCCCGAGGGCAGGAATAAACAGGGTTTTCAGGGGTGGCCGTCCACTAAAGAGCGTCCTGAAAAGTTTACGTCAATGCCTGGAGTGCAAAAACTTGAGGGAGTGGAGATGTGATACAAGGAATAGCGAGCGTTTGGGTTTTATAGACAAAAACCACATAGAGTGGATGTAACCTTATACTCGGCGCGATGGGCGCAGAGTAGGAATACAACCACTCTATGCGGTCGGTAGTAGCCTAGTCCGAGAGATCGTGTGAAGAATCTCGAGAAGAGGAGCGCGTAACCGCACGCTTCTTCGCGGTAGCGCGGGTGGGGGCACCCTCCTCATCGCGGCTCTGCGCCTTGCCCTCAGCGCGAACCGTCGGGATGAGCCCGGTTGTCAGCTTCACTTGCGCGTTACGCTGAGCCTTCTTTGCGTTCATCTGCTCCTTACGGCTCGGCGGTTCCGAGGCGGAATCCGAATCACCCAAAGCGCGACGAATGGACAGTGCAAGCAGAGGGAAGAGCAGAACCGTCAGCGCGCCGCCAGCAACCAGCAGCGACGCCGTGGACTCCTCCAGAAGACCCGAACTGGTTGCAACCTCCGTCACCGCCACAATAATCGGCAGACCGGCCGCAGAATAGAGAGCCATCTGGGCCTTCTGGCTCTTCGAGGTCAGGCCCGAACGGGTATCCACCAGCATATCGGCCAGGAACACCGGTACGCCGCGGCAGAGCAGAATACCCAGAACCACCGCGACCAGGCCCAACGGATTCGAAGCCACTGCGGAAACACTGATGCCCATGCCGCTCACTACGAAGAAGAGCGGAATAGTGAAGGCAAAACCCACCGTCTCCAGACGGCGCGTAATCAGGTGCAGAGCCGCGGGAGGAGTCAGCGAACGCAGGATGATGCCCGCCGCAAAGGCGCCCAGCACCGCATCCAAATCGAAGAGGGCGGTGCACATGATAAGGGTCGCGAGCAGGAACATTGCAAGACGCAGAATCGTCTGGCCGGTCGTATTGGCTTCGGCCGCAATAATCTGGCGCAGACCCGGCAGGTGCGTAAACAGACGATGCGGGATCAGAGCCGTCACCAGAGCCACGACCATGAATGCCAGTAGCACCACAAACGCCATGCCCGGCGATCGCGAAGAAAGCAGCAGAGAAATAGCAAAAACCGGCAGAAGCTCACCCACTGCTCCGTGCACCAGCACCGCATTGCCAACCGCCGTGCCGGCCGCACCGTGCGACTTCAGCATCGGCAAGAGAGTGCCGAGCGCCGTGGAGCTCAGCGCCACGCCCACCGCGACATAGGTATTCACCTCGTGAGAGAAACCGGTGATCAGCGCCGCGCCCAACATGCCCAAGCCAAAACACACACCCCAGGTCACCAGCGCGGTAGAGCCCTGGCGGCTACGCAGGGAGGAAACGTTAATCTCAAAGCCCGCAATGAGGAAAAGCATACCCAGGCCCAGCTCCTTCAGCAGGGGGATGCCGCCCTCGGTACCGGCCAAATGTAGCACGTTCGGGCCGATGAGCATGCCAAAAATGAGCAGGAACACCACATCGGGGATGCGCTTGCCCGTCAGCCGCGAAAGTATTGGAGAAATCAACGCGACCAGCGTAATCCAAAAAATGGAAATGAACTGGGCGTTACTCTCAGCGGATGCCGCGTCGCTCAGGGTTGTGCCCGAAGCGAGCACAGTACCGGAAACCTCCGGGGCCACCATTAAAAGGGATGGCAGAGTGGGAAACATAGAACCTCATATGCAGACTAAAGAATATAGTGGGCGGTGTCCGGGAACGCCATTAAAGAACCTACCTATACTACATACTTCACACCGTCGTTCCTATTCGAGAGCCTATCACCTCGTCACTCCGTGGGATATCGGCAGACCGACACGCAAGTCGATGCACAAGAAGCATCGGGCAACGTGACGAGGGCTCCACCGGTCGCGCCCCGGCTCGCACAGCAATCGACGCTACACTTAACACCTGTGCCGGAGGCATCGCCACCCGGTGCGCACTCACCACACCGAACCACCCGAAAGAGCGACACATGGCAGCACGAACCACAGCGCCCACCACCTCCGGCGGCTCCACCCTGCGTGCCGCCTCCCTCGGCGGAACGCGACGCGACCTCGGACTCGACCTGGCCCGCGCCTACGCCGTGCTCACCCTGCTCATCGCCTTCGGGTACTGGCTGCAACTTATCCCCGTCTCGTGGAGGTTCTGGGTGCCGCAACTGGTCACCCCCGCCGAGCCGCTCTTCGCCGCCATCCTTGGAGCCGCGGCCTGGCACTACGCGCGTACCGCAAGCTTCCCGCAGCTCTTCGCCGGGACCATCGTGCGTTTCCTCGCCCTGCTCGTGCTGGGCGTCGCCGTCGTGCAGGGCGCGGCCTACGTTCCGCTACCGGGCGTGACCACGCCCGCCCAGGGCTTCGCATACTCGCTGCCCTTCGATATGCTCATTCACCTGGCAATCCTGACCCTGCTGACCCTGGCCGTCGTGTACCTGCCGCTCTGGGTCCTCGCCGTGCTGACCATTGCCGCGAGCCCGTACCTCTCCTGGACCCACGACATTCTCCTCGAAGCCGCAGCGCGGGCCGATGCATGGAGCGCCGGTGCCTTTCCCTTCCTCAAAGCCAACGGTCTGAACCTTACCGCCAGCGCCCAGTTGCTCTGGGTCATGTGCCTGGGTATTCTGCTGGTGCGCCTCTACACGAGCCTGGGGGCCAAGATCGCGGTGCCCGTCGTGCTCGCAGTGCTGGCGCTCTCCGTCTACCGCGTCTTCAACCCCTACACCGGGCTCGGCGTGCTGGATGCGCCCCACGTGCAGCTGACCCTCAGTCTGGCCGCCACGCTCTACTTCTGGGCCGAATGTGCGCGACTACTTTCCGCACAGGCGGGTGCCCTCACCCCCGTTGCCCGCCTCGGGCAGATGTCGCTGAGCGCCTCCATCGTGCTCGGCGCGCTCATTATCTATGCCGGCCCCACCATCAAGGCCTTTACCGTGGGTGAGCACTACGTTGCCACGGGAGGATGGGGCACCGCCGTGTACTGGACCGCCTTCCTGATTCTGGGCATCGTCATCGCGGTGGGATTCTGCGCACTCTGGGCCCGCATGGCGCGCTCCCTGGCCGGCCGCGGCCCCCTGGAGGCAATCCTCGCCCTCATTTCCGGGCGCGGCTAAAAACACGTAGCGTGAACGACGACCCCCTATCTGCGTACCGCGGGTAGGGGGTCGTCTGTATATGCCTAGAATCTGCTCGGGAAGAATACCGCAGATACGACAAAGCCCCGGTCATGAAACCATGACCGGGGCTATCTGTCGGGATGACAGGATTTGAACCTGCGACCTCGTCGTCCCGAACGACGCGCGCTACCAAGCTGCGCCACATCCCGAGGTTAACCTATCGGCGAATACCGTAGGCAACCCACCCAGGATAACCCAAAAAAATACGGAACGCAAACAGAGCAACCAAAAAATCGCTCGACCCGTGCTAGAAGCTGAAGCAAGCCTCGGAACCGGGCTATTCGCCTTCCTCCGGCGCCCGATTCAGCTCATCCCAGGAGGCGTACATCGCCGCGAAGCGACCACCGGCGGCAATCAGCTGCTGCGGGGAGCCATCCTCCACCACGGCGCCATCCCGAATCACCAGCACGCGGTCGGCGCTGAGCACCGTTGAGAGGCGATGGGCGATCACCAGGGCTGTGCGCCCCCTCAACAGTGTGTGCAGGGCCTTCTGCACGGCGCGTTCGCTCGGAATATCCAGCGAGGCGGTCGCCTCGTCAAGAATCAGCAGGCGCGGATCGGCAAGGAAAACGCGGGCAAAGGACACCAGTTGACGCTGGCCCGCGGACAGGGAGATACCGCCGCGGCCCAAAAGCGAGTCGTAGCCATCGCGTAGCCGCTCAATGAACGCATCGGCGCCCACCGCCTTCGCGGCCGCCTTCACCTGCTCATCGCTCGCCTGCGGGTTACCCATGCGGATGTTCTCCAGGATGCTTGTGGAGAACAGGAACACCTCCTGCGTCAGCATAAGCACCTCACGGCGTAGCTGCGCATCGGTCAGGTCGCGCACATCCATGCCGTCGATGCGCACAGCACCCGAGGACACGTCGTAGAATCGCGCCACGAGCTTGGCAATCGTCGACTTGCCGGCACCTGTCGGACCCACCAGGGCCACCGTCGTACCCGGTTCGATGCGCAGGCTCGTCTTTTGCAGGGCGTGGCGTTCACTCGTGTAGCCGAAGACCGCATTATCCAACTCCACCAGGGCGCCGCGTGCCGAGTCTTCAGGCGAAGAAACCGCAGGACCGGTCTTCTCGAGAACGGGAGAAACGGGATTCTCGGGATCGGCAACCTCGGGCTTCTCCGCGAGGAAGGCAGACAGCTTCTCCAATGCCGACATCGCGGACTGGAACATGTTGTAAAACTCCGAAAGCTGCATGACCGGCTCAAACACGCGCCGCGCGTAAATCACCAGCGCCAGCAGGGTACCGACCTGCATATCGCCGCCGAGCACCGCGTAACCGCCCAGCACCAGGGCCGCCGCGATAAACACATCACCCAGAAGGATCAGCACGGGGGAGTAGATGCCGAAGACCTTAACCGAGTCCATGACCCGCACACGGTAGCTTTCGGCCGTCTGCGCATACTCTGAACGGAGCTTCGCCTCCGCGCCAAAAGCCTTGACCGCGCGGATACCGGCAAAAGTCTCGACAAAACGGCTCGTCAGGCGCGCCGAATCGGTGCGCATACGGCGGTACACCGGGGTAGCCCGGCGCTGGAACCAGCGCGTCAGATAGTAAATCGGCACACCCATGAACATCATCAGCAGGCCGATTCGCCAGTCCAGCGCAAAAATAGCCACCGCAGAAATAACCATCGACAGCAGGGTGATGGCCAGCTGGCTGATGCCGCTGTCCAAGAAGCTGCGCACCGTATCAATATCGTTGGTCAGGCGCGAAATAACCTTACCCGAGGTGTATTTCTCGTGGAAAGAAACGCTCAGCGACTGGGCGTGCGCAAAGACTCGCTTGCGCAGGTACACCACCACGCCCAGCGAAACCCGCACCGTGCAGGCCACGTTAAGCCAGCTGCAGAGAGCGCCCACCGCAACCGTCACCGCGAAGAGCACCACGAGAACCGTCAGCGGCCCCGAATCCCCCTGACGCAGGGGCGCGATGGCGCTGTCCAGCACGCGGGCAATCAGCAACGGCTGAACCGCCGAGGCAATCGTGACCACAAAAACCGACAGAATTGACACGATGAGCGCCACGCGATGCGGACGCAGGGAGTGGCTCAGCAGGGCGAGGGAGCGCCTCCTCGTCTCGGCTCGTTCCTCGGGGCTGGCTTCCCGCCCGGAAGGCACCGGGAAATGGGCTGGCATTAGCCCTCCTCCATGGTCATCAGCCGGCGGTACTGCTCCGAAGATTCCATCAGCTCGGCGTGGGTACCCTCTGCCGTGATCGTGCCGTCAACCATCAGCAGCACGCGGTCCGCCAAGGCCACCGTCGAGGGGCGGTGCGCCGTCAGCAGGGTCGTGGCGCCGCCCAGGCCCTCCAGGCCCTCGCGCAGACCGTTAATGATGCGCTCCTCGGTGTCAACATCCAGCGCAGAGAACGGGTCATCCAGCAGCAGCACGGAGGGACGCTTCGCCAGGGCACGCGCCAGGGACAGGCGCTGACGCTGGCCACCCGAAAGGCTCAGACCCTCCTCACCGATAATCGTGTCCAGCCCCTGCGGCAGCTCGTAGGCGAACTCGCAGGCAGCCAGCTTCAGCGCGGTGTTCAGAGTTGCCTCCAGCTCGTCGCTGCCGGGGTAATCCTCGTCGGAGGTGCCGCCCTCGTACTGGTCGGCCACGCCCATCAGCACGTTCTCGCGCACCGAACCGGAGAAGAGGACCGCCTCCTCAAAAACGAACGCGGTCTGCGCTCGCACCTGCTCCACCGAAAGATCCGCCATATCGTGCGAGCCCAGGCGGAGCGAGCCGGAGGTCGGCTCGTAGAAGCGAGGCACCAGCGAGAGCACCGTGGACTTGCCGCTACCGGTAGCGCCCACCAGAGCTAGAATCTCGCCCGGGAATGCCTTGAACGTCACGTCGTGTAGCACGTCAGCCCGCGGAAGCTGTACACCCAGCGAAGAATCAGCCGCCGGATTGGGCGCGGGGGCGGACTCCTCGTAGCTGAAGGAAACCTGGTTAAAGGCCACCGATACGGCGCCACCGCTGGGGTACTGCATGCTTTCCTTTCCGGAGCGTGCCGCTCCAGAGGCGTCAGAAGGATGAGAAGAAAGAGAAGAGCGCTGCGCGGAATCCTGAGCGTTCGCGGGGTTCGGGGAGTACTCGTCGGCCTTCGCCGGGTCTATCAGCCGCACCACCTCAAAGCCGGGCTCGTCCATGACCTCGTTATGACGTTCAAGAGCCACCTTATAGCTCAGGTACGCGGACATGAGCGAGGTCGAACGAATCACGTGGCTCAGCACGGTCGTCTGCACCGCAAAATAGGCGGTCATCGCGCCCAGGCTCAGCGCGCCGTTGGCGACCTGCGAAGCGCCAAGAGCCAGCGCGACTGCCGTGGAGATACCCACAATCAGGGTCTGGTTCAGCGCCACGCGGGCCACGAGCATCGATCTGCCGTACTCGCGCTCCTGCAGAGCATCCACGGCCTGGGCGTAGCCGCGAATCTGCTCGGGGGAGCGTCCCAGCGCCTTAATCACGCGGATGCCGCGCACCGACTCTTCGATGCGGGTCGAAAGGTCACCGGTCAGCTGCTGAATCTCATGGGAGACCCGGTAGTACTTGCGCGTGAAGTTCACCAGCGACAGCACCAGCACCGGCACCGTCACCACGAAGACCAGCGCCAGCAGGGGCGATGACTGCAGCATGTAGAAGGCGCCGCCCAGGAACATGACGATCACCGTCAGCAGCTGTACGATGCCGAAAGAAAGCCAGCGGCGTATCGTGCCCAAATCGCTCATCGAACGCGTCAGCAGCTGGCCGGAAGGCCAACGGTCCAGCAGCGCAATTGGCGCGCTGAGCAGCCGATCGAAGAAGTTCATGCGCATGGACATCTCAATGGTGGAGGTCGGATCCACCAGCAGCCAGCGTCGCCAGTACGCGAAGGATGCATGCGCAATGGCTAGGACCAGCACCAGGCCGCCCGCCGCCCAGATGGCGCTCTCAGTGGCGCTGTGCGAGAGGTGATCCACAATCATCTGGAGCACCTGCGGAATCGAAATTTCCAGCACGCCGGCCCCGAAGGCCACCAGCAGGCCCACGCTCCAGCGCAGGCGAATCGGGCGCGCGTAGGCGGCCAGGGTGCGCGGGGCATGCTGACCGTGCGCGTAGTCGATGGGGGCGGGAATCGGTTCGGGCGCCGTCTCGAGGAATGGGTTGCGGCGTTGCTTTCCTGTGTGCGTTGTTGAAGCCTCGGACATTAGCGGCGACCACCCGCCGTGCCGGCGGGCTCACCGGCGTCGCGTGCCGTCAGGGTCACGAGCACTGCCTCGGGCGGGCAGAATAGGCGCACCGGCGCAAAGCGGGAGGTGCCCAGGCCTGCGGAAACCTGCACCGGGATGCCGGACTGCTCGCTCACGCCCTTGGCGCGCGAGGCAGGCAAATCGCAATTGCTGACAAGCGCCCGACCGCCCGGCAGACAGACCTGACCGCCATGTGTATGACCGGCAAAAATAGCCTGTGCGCCGTCCTGCACGAAGCGGTGCAGAGTGCGCATGTAGGGGGCGTGAGCCACGCCGATGCGCACGCTCGGCTCGGTGCTCTCGTCGAAGGCACCGGGGGCGAAACCTGGATGCTTATCGTAGCGCAGGTGCGGGTCATCCACGCCCGAGAACTCCAGGCGCAGACCGTTTAGCTTCAGCGTATCGTAGCGGTTGACCAGGCCGGTCCACCCGCGCGATTCGAACGCCTCGTGCATCTGCTCTATGGGCAGGGCCACGCGCGAACCCTCCTCAATCGTCTGAGGGGTGCGCGGCTGCCACAGGTAGCGTGCCGGATTCTTGAAAATGGGCGCGAAATAGCAATTCGAGCCGGGCACAAACACGCCGGGGAAATCCATCAGCGGGTCGAGCGCCTCCAACAGCGGCTCCATACCGCCCACGTGAGAGAGATTGTCGCCCGTGTTCATGACCAGATCCGGCTCGAGTGCGGCCAGCGAGTGCATAAACTCGGTCTTCTTCCGCTGCCCCGGAATCATGTGCATGTCCGAGATGTGCAGAATCCTGAAGTCGGGGCTACCGGCGGGCAGCACCGGCAGGGACTCGGTGCGGAGCTGAAAATTGTTCAGCTCAACAAAGTGCCCGTATGCCGCCGTGGCGGCCCCCAAGGCTGCAGTGGCGGCTACCGCCCCCGCAACCTTCTTCAGGAGCGGGGAGGAGCCGCGTGCGTCGGGGACCGCCACGGGGACGCGGGCGTTGACTGCGTTTTCACACATCATCAATCGCCTTTCAAACCTCAGCCTTAGCTGGGGTTGGAGTTATAAGACAGAACCTTATCGCTGGGGATGGTGAAGTCCTTCGTATCGTACTTCGGGGCGATGGCCTTCATGAAGGTCTGCCACTGGGCACCAGCGTAGGTTGCACCATCCACGTAGTTCAGCACGCGACCGTTAATGCCCACACCGTTCAGAGAGCGGAAACCGAGGTTGTTCGAACCAACCCACGATGCGGTGGCCAGGCCGCGGGTGTAACCCACCTGCCAGGTCTGCGAGGAGTTATCGTTCGTACCGGTCTTCGCAGCCGAACCGTTCGGCAGGCCGATACCGCGCTGAGAAGCAGAACCGCCAGGCTGGATAACGCCCTTCAGAACCCAGCTGACACCGTTTGCGATATCCGGGTCCAGAACCTGCTCGCACTGATTCTGGTATTCCTTCATGGTGTCGCCGTTGTTCTTTAGGATTTTATCAACGGGGCGCGGGGTGCAGTACTTACCTTCGGAAGCGAAGATCGCGTACATCGAAGCGCTGGTCAGCGGGGAGATACCGTACTTGGTACCACCAATGTTGGTACCCAGGTCGGGGATGCTGTGCAGCGGCTCGCCGGTACCGTCCAGCGCGTGCATCTTGATGGACAGGTCGTGCACATCGCACAGGTCCAGCTGGGAGAGCATGCCGTACAGGTACGAGTTCAGCGACTGGCGGATACCGTACGCCGCGGTGTTGTAGCCTAGGCCACCGTTGAACGCGTTCTTGTAGGACCAGCCGTTTGCCTGGCCGGTGTAGTAGTACTTGCCGCCGTCGTAGCAACGGGCGTTCCAGCCGAAGCTGGTGGGCCAGAACAGCTGGGTACCGTTCACGGTACCGTTAGCACCGCGGCCGGAAATCAGCCACTGAGCCAGAATAATCGGCTTGAAGGTCGAACCGGGCTGGAAGCCGCTGGTACCGCCGTAGGCCGCGTCAACGTTGTAGTTGTACTCGGTCTTGGAGTGGTCGTTCGCGTCGGCGGGGGTACCGAGCTCGGTGTTCTGAGCCATGGCAATCACGCGACCGGTACCCGGCTCGACACTGGTCAGCGCGGAGTTCACGTCGTTCCAGTTGGTGGCGGCCGGCTGGGTGGAGTCCACAGCCTGCTTGGCCACGGTCTGAGCCTCGGGGTTCAGGGTGGTCACAATCTTCAGACCGCCGCGCTTAATCGCGGTGTTGCGCAGCTCGGCGGTAGCGCCCAAGCTTTCGTCCTGCAGCAGGTAGTTCACCACGTAGCGGCAGAAGAAGGCCTTATCGCCGCTCAGGGAGCAACCCTGCGACTTGGGGTGGACGTCGAGCTTAATATCGCTGGCGATAGCCTCGCTGTATTCCTTATCGGAAATCTTGCCGTCGCGCAGCATGGTGCCAAGCACCACGTCGCGGCGTTCACGGGCGAGTTCGGGGTTCACGGTCGGGTCGTACACGTTCGGTGCCTGCACCAGACCGGCAAGAAGCGCGGACTGGGCCACGTTCAGGTCCTTAGCGGAGATGCCCCAGTAGTACTGTGCGGCAGCTTCGACACCGTAGTTGGAACCACCCAGGTTCACGATGTTCAGGTAGCCCTCAAGGATTTCATCCTTGGACTTGTTCTGCTCCATCGAAATCGCAAGCTTCATCTCGCGAATCTTTGCAGCGTACGTCTTGTTACCGTTGAGGGTCGCGGTAGCGTCCTCACCGCGGGACACCGCGGCGTCCACGATCAGGTTGTTGACGTACTGCTGGGTCAGGGTGGAAGCACCCTGGCGGCGGCCGCTATTGGAGTTAACGATGTTGTTGAGGAACGCACGGCCAATACCGATCGCGGAGACCGCACCGTGCTTGTAGAAGTCGCGGTCCTCAACCGAAACGATGGCGTCCTTCATGTGCTGAGAAATCTGGTCCAGCTTGACCGGGTCGCGGTTCTCGTCGAAGAAGGTCGCGATTTCGGTGGTGCCGTCCGCAGCGTAAATCGTCGAGGGACGCGAGAAGGGACCTTCCGCAATATCTTCGGGGAGGTCCTGGAACCATGACATCGATGCGTTCGCGACCATGCCGGCACTCACGGCCGGAGGCACGACAATGATTGCCGCGAGGAAACCGGCAATCACGCTGAACGCGAGGAACTGCAAAAAATCTCCCGGGCGGCGACGCGCACGGGTTTTCTTAGATGAAGCCATTCATTCAGTTTAACCCATGAAGCTGTGAGAGGAAGCCCTCTCTGGAGAGAACCTCGGTTGAGGCGCTCACTCGGGTTTTCCGACCGCTAGATAGCCGCCGGAGACGCGGAAAGGGAGGCGCAGCACGTGAAAAACACAATGTGACAATCCCTTTTACAAGTAGGGCCCCGAAAGCTAGGCTAGAGGGTATGAAGAAATGGGAATACGCAACTGTACCGCTGATGATCCACACGACCAAGGCAATCCTCGATAACTGGGGCGAGGACGGCTGGGAGCTCGTCACCGTGCTCCCCGGTGCCTCCGCACCCGCCGGCGCAGCCCCCGCATCGAACATGGTCGCGCCCACTCAGGGTAACCCCATCGCCTACTTTAAGCGCGAGAAGGCCGACTAAACGTCGCCCCTCCGGCGGCTCCCCCAGCTATCTTCGCTCCGCGCCGAAAACGTGGCTGCAATTGGGAATAGCTGAGGCGGGCCGCCGGTTAGCCGTTTAACCCTTCGAAAAGTGAAGGGTACACCGCGGACCCGTGGAAAGAACTGTATAACGGCACGCAACGCACACATCTCATCACCGTCCGGGTGTGAACACCCGCAATCCTTCTGGAGTAATCATGACTGAATCTCGCATCGAAGCCCGCATCCGCGAACTCGGCTACGAGCTGCCCGTCGCACCCGCCCCCGTCGCCGCCTACGTTCCCGCGGTGACCTCCGGCTCCTACGTGTACACCTCCGGCCAACTGCCCTTCGTCGACGGCGTTCTGCCCGCCACCGGTAAGGTCTCCGGCTCCGGTGAAGAGGGCTTCGTGAACCCTGAGGATGCGAAGAAGTACGCGGGCATCAGCGTGCTGAACGCCCTGGCCACCGTTAAGTCCGTGATTGGTGACCTGGACCGCGTTCAGCGCGTCGTAAAGGTTGTGGGCTTCGTGGCCTCCGAGGTGAACTTCACCGCTCAGCCGGCCGTAATCAACGGTGCCTCCGAGCTGCTCGGCGAGATTTTCGGCGAGGCTGGCCAGCACGCCCGTTCCGCCGTGGGCGTGCCCGTGCTGCCCCTGGATTCGCCCGTCGAGGTCGAGATTATTGTTGAATATGTCTAATCAGCTGTACACCGGCGCACTGCCGCTGTCGGCTATCCGCGCGGCCCAGGCGCAGCGCGCCTCTCAGGAAGGTCGCCAGGTTGAGACTCCCGGCGGCGCCCACGACGTGAAGACGCTGCCCCTGCCAGTGCAGGAGCGCCGATTCGGCACTGCGGAGGTACCTGCCGAGCCCGAACGTCCCCGCATGTTCACGGGCCGCAACTCCTCGCCCGCACCCCGCACCGAGGCCATTCAGCGCCTCTACGTGATCCCGGAGTTCATGCGGGCCGCCGCGGAAAGCTGGTGCGAAGAGGGTAACGAGGGAACCCCCGGTTGCACGATGCGCCAGGCGGCCTCCGTCATCTTTGTGCGCGACGGCGACAACGGTTTGGAGACCATCTTGACCTACCGCCCGGGCACTTCACCGCTGGGCGTGGTGGCCTTCCCCGGCGGTACCGCGCTCCCCGGTGACGACGAATCCGCCTCCTGGGTGGGCCCCGGCGCCGAATACTGGCAGAAGCAATTTCACTACTCCGACGTGACGAAAGCACGCCGCAGCGTCATGGCCGCCGTGCGCGAATCCTTCGAGGAGACGGGTATTCTGCTTGCCGGCGAGGATGAACAGGACGTCGTGGAACGCTCCAGCACCCCCGAGCTGATGACCTGGCGCGAGGCAGTGGCCGATCAGGACAAGAGCTTCGCGCACTTCCTGTCTTCGAGCGGGCTCAGTATTCGCGCTGACCTGCTGCGCCCCGTGGCGCGCTGGCAGTCCCCGGACTTCTTCCTCAAGCGCTACGACATCGCCTACTTCACCACCGCTCTGCCGGTGGGGCAGGACCCGAAGCTGTTGCTCGGCAAGGGTGTGTGGGGTGATTGGCTGAACGTTCGTGAGCTTCTGGAAGCGCGCGACACGAGCGAGCTGGGCGACCGCATCGGCCAGCCCAATACTGTGGGTCGCCGCCTGGAAGAGCTCGTGACCCCCGGCGTCATGTGCATGCTGGAATCCCTCGCGAGGGCCCAAACCTCGGTGGCGTGGCTGTCGAAGCGCCGCCGCATCGAGGTGCGCAAGGCCGTGCTCGTGAGCCATAACGGCGCTTGCATGCTCTCCTTCACCGAGGTGGAGCCTCCCGCTCCGACCGGGCCGGTCTTCACCGGAGGCCTGGGCGCGGTGCCCCAGACCGGAAGCGAGCTGGACGGACGCGTCGCATAGCCTCGGGCCTGCGCACGCTGGGCATGCACACTCTCAGACCGACCGTTACCGAGGCCCAGGTCGCCTCGGCCGCACCGCTCAACGCATAAATTAACGGCAGGAGCCGCCTCCCCATGCAAAGGAGGCGGCTCCTGCCGTATGTAAAGCGTAACGTTGCGGCACTCATCCTGCCTGGCAGAGCCGGGATGAAAGACCGCAAGGTCGAAGAATGATAGCGGTTATGCCGCTACCGCCTAGCGGGAACGCTGGCGCAGGCGGGGCAGGTCGAGGATGACCACGGCGCGTGCTTCCAGACGAATCCAGCCGCGGGAAACAAACTCGGCCAGAGCCTTGTTCACGGTCTCGCGGGATGCGCCAACCAGCTGTGCCAGCTCTTCCTGGGTCAGCTCGTGTGCAACGAGCACACCGTCGGTTGCGGGGCGGCCGAAGCGGTCGGCCAAATCCAGCAGAGCCTTGGCCAGGCGGCCGGGAACATCGGAGAAGACTAGATCAGCCAGGGCCTCGTTAGCGTGGCGTAGGCGACGAGCCAGGGTCTTGATAACCTGGTCGGAAATCGAGGGGTCGAGCTGCTGGGCACGTTTGAAGGACTCGTGCTTAATAGCTGCCAGGCGGGTCTCGGAAACAGCCACCGCGTTGGTCGAACGGGGCGAAGGATCGAAGAGAGCCATCTCGCCGAACACATCGCCGGGGCCCATGATGGCGACCATGTTCTCGCGGCCATCGGCGGCGGTGCGACCCAGCTTCACCTTGCCGGAGAGCACGGCAAAGAGCTGATCGTCCTGGTCACCCTCGTAGAAGAGGACGGCGTTACGGGAGAGATCAATCTCCTGAATGTCATCGGTCAGCAGGGCAAATGCTGCGTCGTCAAGGTTCGCAAAAAGAGGGGTGCGACGGAGGATCTCGAGATCCATGAAGTTCTCCTAGATATGAGGTGAAGAGCCGAAGCCCGTGATGTGCAGTGAGTGAGCCTGAACCTATGTAAAGTATCTCACAACTGAAGTGTGAGACGGCTCAAGCGGGTGTGACATATTCAACTGATAAGAGCGTACCCTAAAATTTTGGTTTAAGCACTCAGAATCCGGAGCTTTACAACAAAAGTTTTTCATTCCCGGCAAATTCTAAGGTTTAGCACAGCTTATGGGTCTACTATCGGTCCATTGGGTGTGCCCACCGACGGGCCGCATATCGTAGGTGCATCCCTGATCATTTCTACCCACCCCCAAGGAGGCCCCGTCAAAATGGCTGACATTAACCCCCTTGATATCGTCATCCCCATTCTTCTACTGCTCTACTTCCTCGCCGGAATCCGTAGCGGCTTCTTCACGACCCTCGGCACCTTCCTTGGCCTCGGCCTGGGCGTTTGCGCCGCTGCCTGGCTCGTGCCCCTGGCCGTCGCCTCCGTCGGGACCCAGTGGAGCCTCATTACCGCGGTTGGCGTGCTCATCCTCTGCCTGACCATCGGGCAGTGGCTGGGCATCGTCGCCGGACGTACCATCCGGAAGGTCACCGACGTTACCCCGCTGAAGGGCATCGAACGATTCTTCGGCGGCGTGCTCAACCTCGCCGCCTGCGCCCTCGTGCTGGTCGTGCTGACCATTTCGATGCGCACCGTGCCCATCCCGCAGCTGAACACTGCGCTCAGCCAGTCCAAGACCCTGACCTGGATGGTCACCAGCACCCCCGACGCCCTTAAAGACCAGATCGACTCGGTCCGTAACAACGTGCTCGCCTCCACCTCCATTCCCGAGGTCAGCGAGCTCATCGCCCCCGAAGCATCCGCCCCGACCCAGAGCGTTGAGTCCGATGCGCTTGACGCCGCCAGCGCCTCCGTCGTGGAGATCCTGGGCGCCGCAGAGCAGTGCGGCTACACCTCCACCGGCTCCGGCTTCGTGGCCGACACGGGCCTGGTCGTCACCAACGCCCACGTGGTTGCCGGCGTGACCTCACCGGTCGTGCAGGACTCCCGCGGACGCACCTGGCCCGGCACCGTGGTCTACATGGATAGCGAACAGGACCTCGCATTCATCAGCGTGCCGAAGCTTCCCCTGAAGCCGCTCACCATCGGCAAGAACGCCTCCGCGGGTAGCCTCGTGACCTTCATGGGCTACCCCAAGGGCGGCCCGTTCAAGGCACTGCCCGCCACCGTGCAGGGCATCGGCAACACCCAGACCATCGACGCCGACACCGGCCGAGCCAACGCCATGCGCCAGGTCTACCAGCTGGCAGCCGACGTTCAGCACGGCAACTCCGGTGGTCCCGTCCTCGACGAGAACGGCAACGTGGTTGGCGTGATTTTCGGTAAGGCAACCACCGGCCAGACCGGCTACGCCATCACCGCGACCACCCTCAAGCAGGCCCTGGCCGAGGGCGGTAACAACACCGCCGCGGTCTCCACTGGATCCTGCCGTAAGTAGCTAGTGTCGAGCCGCGGAACAGTGGCACAACAGATCAGGCTCCCGCCCTCACACGAGGAACGGGAGCCTGAACTATTTAACGAAAGGGGGAGGGCAAGTTACTCAGCGAGGCGCTGCGCTGGGCTATTCCGCCAGATGCTGCGCCAGGAAATCAACCGCCATGACGTAACCGTAAGCGCCGGCACCGGCAATCACCGCGGTGGCCTGCGGGGATACGAAGGAACGGTGACGGAACTCCTCACGGCGGTGAACGTTCGACAGGTGCACCTCAACCACCGGAAGCTCCGCCGCCTCCAGAGCGTCGTGAAGCGCCACGGAGGTATGCGTGTACGCCGCCGGATTGATAATGATGGCGGCCCCGCGCGTGCGGGCACGCTGAATCTCGTCCACCAGAACACCCTCGTGGTTGGACTGCATGAATTCAACGTCGAAACCGTGGGCGGCGGCACGCTCACGCACCGAACGCTCAATATCGTGCAGGGTCGTGTAGCCGTACACCTCGGGGCGGCGCTGCCCGAGCAGGTTCAAGTTCGGGCCGTTAAGCACAAAAATCGTATCTGACATAGAACCAGTGTGGCACAGCAGGCACCCGCACAGTACGAGCCAACGCGAACTGCCCAGAAAATGACGCGGTATAGAAGACGGGGGGCCAACTACGGTGAACCTCGCTACCGTCCGCACCCCAAAGCCCGGTACCCTCACGCTATGACCGAGAACGCCACCCACCCCGCAACGGCCGCACAGAACACCCCGGCCCAAGACACTGCGGCAGACAACACCGAATCACTCCTGCAGATTCGCGTCGTCCCAGAGTTCAAAGCCGCCGCGGCCGCACGCCGGCTCAAGGCCCGCGCACCCGAAAGCCACCTCTCCACGGTGCGCCGCGCCCGCAAAATCAACCGTATCCTGGGTGAAACCTACCCCTACGCGGTCGCCGAACTCGACTTCGACACCCCCTTCGAGCTACTCATCGCCACCGTGCTCTCGGCGCAGACCACCGACGTGCGCGTCAACTCCGTGACCGGTGCGCTCTTCGCCCGCTACCCGGATGCCACCGCGCTCGCCTCCGCACGCTACGAGGAGGTCGAGCCCTACATCCAGTCCCTCGGCTTCTACCGCGCCAAGGCACGCTCCATCGTGAACCTCTCGCGCCAGCTCGTCGAGGAGCACGGCGGGCAGGTGCCCTCCACCCTCGAGGAGCTCGTCAAGCTCGCCGGAGTCGGCCGCAAAACCGCAAATGTGGTGCTCGGCAACGCCTTCGGCGTGCCCGGACTGACCGTCGACACGCACTTTGGCCGCCTGGCCCGCCGCATGGGATTCACCACCGCCGAGGCCCCCGAAGCGGTCGAAAAGGACGTTGCAGAGCTCATCGAACGCAAGGACTGGACCATCTTCTCGCACCGCATGGTCTACCACGGCCGCCGCATCTGCCACGCCAAGAAGCCCGCCTGCGGCGTATGCCCGGTTGCAGATCTCTGCCCCTCTTACGGCATCGGCGAGACCAACGAGCAGAAGGCCCGCAAGCTCATGAAATACGAAATGGCCCCCGGCCGCGAGGACCTGCACCTTCGCTTTCTGCAGGGCGCAACCCGCCGCCAGCTACAGGCCGAGGGGTACCCGCTCAGCGCCTAGCCGGCCCCTGCCGTACACTGGTGAAATCGCCGTAGACGGCCCGCACGGATAGCGCGAGCCATGGACGAGCACAACCCCACGCCTGCATACGATGCGGAGAGCAGCCAACTATGACCGTGACCAGCGGAACCGAGCACCCTGCCCGTGACCTTCTCGAGGCCCTCGCCAGCGGCGGGGTCGAATTTGACGTGGACGCCCTGCTACGCAGCGCCCCCGCCAGCCCCCTGAGCAAGGAGGCCGCCGTGCTGATTCTCTTCGGCGTGCTCGATGACTCGCCCTCCACGGGCGAATTCGAAGGATGCCCCGAGAACGTGGGTGCCGACCTGGACATGCTTCTGCTCGTGCGCGCCGCAACACTGCGCGCGCACGCCGGTCAGCCCGCCTTCCCCGGCGGGAAAATCGACCCCGAAGACTACGCGCTCGCCGAGTCCACGGGCGAACCGGTCGCACACATCGCCGCACTGCGCGAGGCCGTGGAGGAGACCGGCCTGGACCCCGCCGGCGTGCAGGTCCTCGGCCAGCTACGCACCCTGCCGCTTCCCATCAGCGACTTCATGGTCACCCCCGTCATCGGTTGGTGGAACAGCCCCGTGCCTGTCAGCGTGGTCGACCGCAACGAATCGGCCCTCATCGCGCGGGTTCCGGTGCGCGATCTGCTCAACCCCGCCAACCGGCACACCGCCTACATCAAACGCGGCCGCACCTCGCACCGCACCCCCGCCTTCGACGTGCGCATGCCCGGCGGTGAGGAGTTCACGGTGTGGGGATTCACCGCGATTTTGCTGGACCGCATCTTCGACTCGCTTGGCTGGACCGTGCCCTGGAACCGCAACGATCTACGTCCAGCACCCGGGTACGAGCCCTAAATCTACCGGCCGTATGGCGTGCCGGCCAGCCGGTGGAGCCAGCCGGTGGAAACGAACGCGGCCCCACCCCGCGGCGGCCCGCACAGCCCGCCGCGGGTTATTTACCTTCGGAGTAATCGTGCACGTGGTGCACCGAGACGGGAAAATCCACCGGGACCCTGCCGAAAAGCAGACGCGCCGCCTCCGCCGCACACTCGCGCACGATGCGAGCCACGCGCTCGGCCTCCAGCTCCGGGCCGCACAGCAGCAGCTCATCGTGCAGAAAATAGACGATGCGGGTGCGCATGGGCATGCCGAAAATCGTCTCCGTCAGCAGGCGGGTGCGCACCGAACCCATCCAGCACAGCGCCCACTCCGCGGCGGTTCCCTGAACAATAAAGTTGCGGGTCATGCGGCCGTGAGCACGCGCGGTCGACACCGCATGCGATTCGGCCGCCGGCGAGGAACGATCCGCCACAATCTCGCGAAAACGATCGCTCACCGGTGGTGAAGTGCGCCCCAGAAAAGTCGTCACCTGACCGCCCGCCTCACCGATGCGCGCCGCCCGCTCCGTGAACTCCATGGCCTGCGGGAAGAGGGCCGCAACGTGCGGAAGAAGCGCCCCAATCTCGCCGCTGCGTCCGCCGTACATGATGGCGAGCATGCCCACCTTGGCGTGGGCGCGCTCCGTCAGACCCACGCCCTTGAGACGAGCCAACTCGGCGATGCCGGCGTACAGGTCGGCCCCTCGTCCAGCCGATGCAAGCGCCTCATCCCGGCTGAGGGCCGCCAGGATGCGCGGCTCAATCTGCGAGCCGTCCGTCACCGTCAGAATCTGCCCCTCGGGGGCCTGAATTGCCTGCCGAATCTCGGCGGGAAGCTGCAGGGCACCGCCGCCCGAAGCGCCCCAGCGCCCGGTCGCGGCCCCGCCCACCTCGAGGTGCGGGCGGAAAGCGCCCTCAGAAACCCAGGTGTCGGACCACGTCCAGCCGTTGGCGGTCCAGATGCGGTACAGCTTCTTGTAGCGCAGAATCGGTTCAATGAGGGCCTGCCGCTTCTGCCGCTGCGAGGGCACGGCCTTCGCCCAGCTCTTGAGCTCCCAGGACCGGGTCGACGTCACCGAGGCACCCGCCGACTGCAGGGCGTGCAGAAGCTCCTGCGGTGAGTCGGGGTTAAGCGTGGGCATGAACAGCATACGCTGGATCTCTTCGACCAGCTCCTGCATCTTTTGTGGGCGTTGGCCGGGCTCGGGCCGGGGGCCCAGTAGTTCCTGCAGGTGTTCGTGGTGAGCCCTCACGTTAAAGGGGATGCCGTAGTACCCGATTTCGGCAGCGACGAGGGCGCCCGCCGATTCGGCCGCCGCCAGCAATCGCAGACGTTCGGGATGCTTCGAGGAGCTGATGGCCCGCGCCTGGGCCAGCCATTCGCCCATGAGGGCGCGCACGACGGGGTGTTCCGGCAAAAGACGGACGGGCCCGGCCGAAAGCTGTGCCTCGAAGGGCTCGTGAGGCGCTGGCTCAAGAAGATCGTGGGTCCCCGAGGCCTGCGCGGGATTCTTTGCGGAAGCACCGGCTGAACCGGCGTTCTTCTGAGCGGCACCGCTCAGGAAATCCGCGCCGAATAGTTCCTCCTGCCCCTGAATTTGGCGGGCCACCGGCAGGTATCCCTGGGGCTCTAGAGCCTCGGTGAGCTCCGAGAGGTCCAGCTCGGTTTCGTAGCTGACAAAGCGGCTGGGATGCGTGGCTGCGGTCCGCAGAATACGCTGCACGAGCCGCAGATCGTAGCACTGGTGCACGCGCACCCCGCGCCGCAATAGCAGGGGTGCGATGTGGCGGGTATCGGCCCAGATCCAGCGCGGGGGGCGGCGGTCCGGGGACTGCTCGGCCCTCCGCTCAACCTCGCGCACGTAGGCCGCCAGGTTTGCGGCGCTGACCCGGTCTGCGCGCAGAATCTGCGGAATGAAGGAAGGGTCGGCCAGCTGCTCGGCGGTGGGGTCTTCGTAGTGGAAAGCTCCCCAGGACGTCACCGGGCTCTCCGCCCGGCCGCGCACGGGCACGCCCGCCGCAATGCGGGCGGTGACGGGCTGATTCGCGGTGCCGGTGCGGGCCGTGATGTCCGCACCGGTGGCGGGGCTGAGGAGGATGTACATAGTTCCATTATCGGTGACGACCGGGCACGGGCCGTGACGGGGCGTCGAACCTGTGGATAGCAGGAGCGGCTGAGCGGCTGAAGGGGTTGTGCGAGGCTGGGGGCGCTGTGCGAGGCCGGGATGCCGTGTGAGACAGGGGTGCCGTGCGAAACGGGGGGCGGGTCTTGAAGCGGGTGAGTTTTGGAGTAAGCGAGTTTTGGGGCGGACGACTCTGAGGTCGTGCGGTTTTCGCGTTTCGTCATAAAGCCGTCGGAACGGGGGCTGAGCGGCTGAGAAGAGGCAAAAATGCCCTGTGGATAACGGATTTTGCGGGGTTTAAGCCGGAATTATCCACAGAACGATTGTTCTATATTTGGGGGTTTTCCTCTCGTGGTGTGATGAAGCCATGAAGACCACCGACCAGCTACAGAACCCGCAGCGCACCCTACTCGCTGACCCGCCGCGCACCCTACTCGCTGACCCGCCGCGCGTGAGGGCGCAGATTCCTCCGCGGGAGTCGGAACAGGGCCTTGCCCCCACACCGCCCGCTGGGGCGCCTCACGGGGTGCCTATGCCTAGCGGGGTGTCTGCCGGAGCGAGCGTTTCCGCGCTGATGGTGCCCGAAGACTACCGGGCCCGCGCCGTGGCCGTACAGGCGAGGGAGCGCATCCTGCGTTCCCCGGAATTGAGCTCCCTCGCGCTCGACGGAGCCGCGGCCTTTAATGGGCCCTCATCGGCGTAGCCCTTCTTCGAGTCGCCGTTGCGTCCTCTCCTCGAGGGGGTCGTGGAGGAGGTTATCGCCGAGATAGACGGAGCCCCGCCGCCCGGTGCGCTCCCGGGGTCGTCCCGGGTAGCCCCCGGGCTCCTGTCTCGCTTTATGCCCCGGGTCCTCTCGGGTACCCCATCCCTGCGGAGAAAGCCGGGGAAGCTGCCGGGCGTTTTTACTGCACATCCCGCAGGTCCGCGCGCTGCCGGACGGGGGACCGCCCCGTGGAGCTACCCCAGCGTCGAACACGTACCCGTCGACCGAGAACTGGCTCTGCGCTACCTGGGGTCTGAGCTCTACGGGTTTGGCGCGCTCGATTTGCTCCTCGAAGCGGGGGAAAAACTCGGCGCCGCCATCACCGATATCTACGTGAACTCACCCTGCGATATTTGGGCGGGCATCGGTGGTGAGGTTCGCCCCGTCGCCCTGAGCCTCGGCAACGAGCAGCGAGTGCGTGCCCTGGCCGAGCGCCTTATTCGCCGCCGCGGTGGGCAACTGGATACCGCGCACCCGGCTGCCGACGTCAGCGATGAGGTGGGTCGACGCATCCACGCCATCATTCCGCCCCTGAGCGAGCGCACCCGCCTGTCCATCCGATTGCCGGCAAGGGAACGCCCTGGCCTAAACCGCCTCGTCAGCGTCGGATTGTGCGATGCCGCAACCGCCGACTACCTGCGTCGCATGGTGGCCGAGCGCCGTGGATTCGTCATTAGCGGCGGTACGGGAACCGGTAAGACGACGCTCCTCAACGCCCTGCTGGGGCTGTGTGAACCGGCCGAGCGCATCGTCATTCTGGAGGACACCCCGGAGCTCGCCCCCGAACACGAGCAGGTCGTTGCCCTTAGAACCCGAGCCGCGAATTCAGAGGGTGCGGGCGCTATCGGCCTGGGCGAACTCATCGTGCAAGCCCTGCGCATGGGCCCGGACCGCCTGGTGGTGGGGGAGTGCCGCGGGGCGGAGGTGGTGCACCTGCTGACCGCCATGAACACCGGTCACCGCGGTGCCGGGACCACGCTGCACGCCAATAGCGCCGAGGCGGTGCCTCGCCGACTGATTGCCCTGGGCGCGCTCGCGGGCCTGGATTATAGAACGGTTGCTCTGCATACGGTGACGGCTTTTGAGCGCATTATTCACCTCGAGCAGCAGGGCGGCCGCCGCCGCATTGAGGGCGTGTATAGCCTGCACGTTGAGGGGCCCGAAGAGCGGTTGCGGGTGCGGAGGATTCCCATTAATCCGGAGCCCGGTCGAGGGGTAGCCCCGTCGGAGTCAGCCGGAGGCGTCCGGGAAAGGGGGAGAACATGAGAGCCGCACGAACCGCATCGCTGAACCTGCGGGAGCGCTGGAAGAATCGCCGCCCCGGCGTAGCGGATGCCGAAGAGATGCGCGTGTGGCCGCTCGTGTTGCGTTCCCTGGCCCTCAACCTGCGGTCGGGAATGAGTCTGCACGAGGCGGTGCAATCCCTCTCGTACCCCGAAGAGCACCCACGGATCGGTGAAGATATTCGCCGGTTTATCCGGGCTCTGGAGACCGCCGCGGCCTGGGGACTATCGCCGCATCTGGCTTGCGAACAGGTTCTTGACGAGGACGAACGCAGCCTGAGACCTCACAGCCGAGAACGCCTGCGCGACCTGTCCCTCAGCCTGCGCATGAGCGAAAACGCCGGAGCGCCCCTGGCCACCAGTCTGGAGCGGGCCGCCGAGCACGCCGAGGAACGTATCGATGCGCTCCTGGGACGGCAGAGCGCGCTGGCGGCGCCTCGAGCTACCGGTCGAATCCTCTCGTGGCTACCGCTCATCGGGCTGGGACTGGGAATGTTGATGGGCGGCGATCCGCTGGGCGTGCTTACCGGCTCGGTGGCCGGTGCCCTCGCGGGCTTGCTCGGATTCGCCCTGGCTTTTATCGGGCGAGGATGGACGGCCCGGCTGGTGCGCCGGGCCGAGGAGGAGAGTGAGGGCAGGAGCTCCCCGGCCGCTCAGCCCGTCCGACTCGGTGGGCACCTCGCGAGGGAACCGACCGGTCGTGAGGCTCGACGCTTCGGCTCTTTGGGGCACGCGTCTTTGGGGCACACGGAAGCCTGCGCTCCACCCGGAGTGGACACGGCTCTCATGTTGGAGCTGCTCGCCGCGCAGCTGAGGGCCGGGCTCTCGCCACTTTCGGCCCTGACGGCTCTCGCCGAGGCCCTGAACAGCGGGCAACTGCGAGCGATATGCCGCCGACTGCAGATGGGAGCCACCTGGGAGGCGGCCTGGGCCGGAACCGCCACGGGAAGCTGGGGTCCGCTGAGGGACGCACTCGCCCCGGCCTACACCGCCGGTAGCCCGAGCGCGCCCCTGCTCAGGGCCCTCGCCGACGCGCAACGCCTGAGTGAGCGTCGCGCCGCGGAGCGGGCCGCCGGAAAACTTTCGGTTGCCCTGGTCGTGCCCCTCGGACTCTGCTCCCTACCGGCATTCATCTGCCTGGGCATCGTGCCCATCCTCATTTCGCTCCTGCCGACCCTCACCGGGTAGGTCCCGCGAGAACGATCCCACATTCTCGCGCCGAGTTGAACGAACCGCTCGGTGCGCAATCCCAAATACCTTGAGAAAGGAAGACCAATGACGAACATTCTGACCCCCACCTACCCCGAACGACGTGGAGAGAACGAAGCCGACCGCTACGAGGCGGAGGCTGCCCAGACTATCCTCGGGCCCGTGCCGCTCTCGGTTGCCATCGCCACGACCCTCAAACAATTGCGCGAGGAATGTGCGGACCTCTTCGACGGGGATGAATTGCCCGATACGAAGGCCCCCAAGATTACCCTGCCCGGCGCCTCGAGCGAGGCCCCGATGGGGCTCCCGCAGGAGCTGGCTCGGCGCGAAGAACGCGTTCTGAATATTGCCCGTGCCCTGGCCGAGGGATGCACCCTAGACTCCTGTGGCCCCACCTGCTGCGCGCTGGGTTGCGCGCATGAGGAGGATGAAGAGGGCGGCGCGCTCGCTATGGGAGATGGGACTGAGCCCGCTGAACCGACCGGGTGTTACGGGACTTCATGCGGGGACGAACCGCTCGAGCTCTCCACCACTCTCGGTGCTGCGGAGCGTGAAACGCACGAAGCCGAACGTTACGCCCCCGCCGGTGACGTGGAGGAGGGTGCATCCACCGCGGAGTACGGAATCGTCATGCTTGCGGCGGTCGGTTTCGCGGGGCTGCTGGTGGTCATCCTCAAATCGGACGAGGTGCGTTCAATGCTCCTGGACATCGTGCGTAACGCCCTCTCGATTGCGGGAAACACGGGCCTGCTATAGGGCTATAAGATATTGGGCCAGGCCTAATTATGACCGGTAGAAACACCTGGAATATCAGTACAGAAAGGAGGAATAAAGAATGACTGTTCGTGTCATTTTGGGTAGTGCTGTGGGTAGGTCTCGGAGGCGCAACCCTCGGCCCGAGGAACTGGGCTCCGTAACCGCCGAGTTCGCGGTGGCCCTGCCCGCCGTGACCGCGGTGCTCGCCCTCTGCCTGGGGGCAGCCTCCACCGGCGTGGCCCAGGTAAAGCTGGAAGAATCGGCCCGGGCGGCGGCCCGTGCAGCCGCCCGGGGCGACTCGGAAGCCGAGATTCGTGCGGTCGTCGGACGCATCGACCCGGCGCAGAGCGTGCAGGTGAGCGCGGCGAACGGGGAGCCTGGTGAGGTCTCGCAGGTGCAGGTCGTGGTGACCCGCCCCGCTCCCGGCGTTATCGGCTCCGCGACGGGATGGACCCTGCGAGCCGAGGCTCACGCCCGACAGGAAGGAGGCATCGATGAACCGGAAGAACCGGGAGGGCACAGCGCCGACTCTGGCGACCCCGGCTAGGGTGGGCGACCCGGTATCCGCGGGGTCCCGGGAGGAGGGCAGCGGCACAGTTCTCGCGTTGGGCATCGTGGCCGTTCTGCTGATTATGACGGTGACTGTGGCCGGACTCATCGGGGCGGTTTCCGCCAACCGACGGGCCTCCTCCGCAGCCGATCTCAGCGCCCTGGCCGCGGCGGACGCCTACAGGGGTCTTGCCTCCGGAGACCCCTGCGAGGTGGCCAAGGAATGGGCCGTCAAGAACGGTGCCCGGCTGGAGGCGTGCATCTTCCCGGACCGACCCGAAACCGTGGAGGTGACGGTCGCAGTGCCGGTCAGCGGCCCGATGAGCGTGCTGGGCCCGGCGAGAGCGCGAGCCCGGGCGGGAGCCGCGCACCCGCTGGGGGAGCACGCCCCGGAAGTGCCCGAGGTTGAGGACCCTCCCGATGAGATGCCCGCGGAGGAAGCTCCACCGACGGGCTGAGCTTCGGGAGTCTAGCCCTCGACGGCTTTCTAATCCCTGGCGACTATCCCGGGAGTCGCCCCCTCTTCCGTATCGGTGCTTCCGTCGATGCTCTTCAGCATGGTCCTCAGCAGGGCCATCGCGCCGGCCTTGCTGAGGGGCTCGTTGCGGTTACCGCACTTGGGCGAGTGTACGCAGGAGGGGCACCCCTGCTCGCATCCGCAGCTTTCGATGGCCTCGAGGGTGGCGCTCAGCCACCGCCGAACCGCGTTGAAGCCGCGCTCGCTGATGCCCGCACCGCCCGGCGCGGCATCGTAAACGAAGATCGTGGGCTGGCCGGTATCGACGTGGTAGAGCGTGGAGAGCCCTCCCAGATCCCAGCGATCGCTGGTGGCGATGAGGGGCAGCAGGCCGATGGCGGCGTGCTCGGCGGCATGCAGGGTGCCCGGGCCGTCCTCTTCGGTCACTCCGGCCCCGAAGAGGTAGCTGGGCTCGAACGTGAACCAGACGGCTTCGGTGATGAGCACCTCCGGTGGCATGGGCATGGGCTCGTTACCCAGGTGCTCACCGCCGTAGACCGAGAAACGTTTGTAGCCGGTCACCTGGTTGGTGACCTGAACCTGGCCGCGGTGCATCGTGAGGACGGTGTCGGAACTTTCGCCGGGGCCTACGCTGCGGGCCTCCTCGAAGCGTACGCGCGCCCGCTCGGCGAGCACTCGCACCTCGGTGGTTTCGATAGCTCGCGTGTAGAAGTCCGGGTTGGCGCGGCTGAGCAGAATCACGCGCTCGTCCTCGCTGAGGGATTCGACCACGTAGAGAACGTTCTGGTGAATATATACCGCTCCGGGGTGCCCCTGACTCATGGCGTGTGCGGCGTCCATGGTGCCGACCAGGGTGCCGTCTTCGGCGTCGATGAGCTGGTAGGGTCCGCCACCGGTTCCGCGGATGTCGACCAGGTCGGCGGCAGACTCGGCGTGCGTCCAGTACCAGCCGTCGGCGCGGCGGCGCAGGTACCCCTGCTGCACCAGGCGATCCAGGAGCGCCTCGGTGTGCGGGCCGAAAAGGTTCAGCTCCTCAACGCGGATGGGGGCCTCCTGGGCGGCCGCACAGAGCTGAGGGGAGAGCACATAGGGGTTGGTCGGGTCGAAAACGGTGGCTTCAACGTCCTGCCCAAAAATCGCCTCCGGGTGGTGCACCAGGTAGGTATCGAGCGGGTTGTCGTCGGCGATGAGAACGGCGAGCGCGTCCTGGCCGCCTCGTCCGGCTCTGCCGATGCGCTGGGTAAAGGATGCGCGGGTGCCGGGCCAGCCGGCCACGATGACCGCGTCCAGCCCGGAAATGTCGATACCCAGCTCCAGTGCGGAGGTGCTGGCCAGGCCCAGCAGCTCGCCGTTGCGGAGCCTGCGTTCGAGTTCGCGGCGCTCTTCGGGGGTGTATCCTGCCCGGTACGCGGCGACACGGTGGGCGAGGCCGGGCTCAACTTCGTCGAGGTAGCGTTGGGTCTTCTGTGAGAGGACCTCCACGCTGCGACGGGAGCCCGCAAAGACCAGCGAGCGGGTGCGCGATAGCACCAGGTCGGTGAGCATCTGCGCACCCTGCTCGATGGGGGAGAGGCGGCGCGGGGCGTTCTGTTCGGCTTCGGATTTGAGGGCCTCCTGCTGGGTGCTGCGGGCACCGGCGGCCAGGCGGTCGGTTGCTGCGGGCGGGAGTAGCTCGGGTTCCCAGAGCACCACCGCAGTCTCGCCGCGGGCGGCCGTGGATTCGGTGATGGCGGTGACCGCCCGCTGCGGCACGCCAATGAGCTTGGCGAAGGACTCGACCGGGTTGGAGCTGGTGGCCGAGGCGCCGTAGAACACGGGCACGCTGCGGTAACGGGCGCAGACGCGCCGTAGACGGCGCATCAGATTGGCGATGTGCGCGCCGAAGACCCCTCGATAGCTGTGGGCCTCGTCGAGCACCACGTAGCGCAGCCCGCGCAGGAAGGAGGCCCACTGCCGGTGGTTGCTCAGAATCGAGTAGTTGAGCATGTCCGGGGTGGTGAGGATGAAGTTGGCGTGCTCGCGAATCCAGCGGCGTTCGCCGGTGTGGGTGTCCCCGTCGTAGCTGGCCGGGTAAAGCCCGGGAAGATTGTAGGAGGTGAGGGCGGTGAGTTGGTCTGCGGAGAGTGCCTTCGCCGGAGAAATATAAAGAATATTCGCTCTATTATTAAGGTTCTCAGTCCCGGAATACGCGGAAGTTGAGCTCACCGGTTCGCCGCACGAAGCTCGGTAAACGGCGTCCAGCGTGGGCATCAGGTAGCTCAGGGTCTTGCCCGATGCCGTGCCCGTGGCAACGATAACGTGCCCGCTGCTACCCGGTCCCTCCGCGTGCGCGCGACCCGGCGCGGACATCTGGTCGCCGGGCGAAGCTGTGGGGTGCCCGCTCCGCCAGCCGTAGCGGGCGGCGCTCGCCTCCAGGGCGGCGTCAAGACCGGCGTGGGCCGCCTGCGCGGCGGCGGCCTGGTGAGCGTATGGCTCCGAAATGCCGAGAGATTCGAAGGCCTCCACCACGCGCGGATGCATCCACTGCGGCCAGGGGGCGTGCTCCGCCTCGCGGGCCGGGATGGTGTGCACGTGGGTGATCTGCTCGGGCAGGGCGGAGGCGGGCGACAGCTCGGGGAGGAGGGCGCTCAGAGCCTGCTGAGTGGCGTTTGGAAGGTCGCCGAGGCGGCGGGGAACGCCGGGTGCCGCCGGTGGGCCCGAACGGTCTACATTCGCGGATTGGGGGTCTGCGGGGTGATGAGCTGCGTGCTGGGGCATGGCTTCAATTGTAGGTCTCGGCTCGCGCGCGAACTCCCTCGTTCGTTACGGGCCCATCCGTCTTCAGTCGGGGGCGTTCCGGGGTATCGGGCGTATTTTTGTGCCGAGGGTTCGCACGCATCAAGGATTCTGTATGTATTGGGGTATCGCACGTTAAAATAGTTTCGTGGCTCAAAATAAGATTATTCTGTATTACCAGTTCGCCCCCATCGCCGACCCGCAGGCGGTCATGCTCTGGCAGCGTGCCCTCTGCGAGAAGCTCGGCCTGCGCGGGCGCATCCTGATTTCCAAGCACGGCATTAACGGCACCCTCGGCGG
Source organism: Rothia sp. HMSC062F03 (assembly GCF_001836905.1). NCBI lineage: Bacteria > Bacillati > Actinomycetota > Actinomycetes > Micrococcales > Micrococcaceae > Rothia > Rothia sp. HMSC062F03. Next base: position 103,110 of record NZ_KV830861.1, read on the forward strand.
CGAGATTAACGCGGTCAAGGCGTACACCAAGGAAACCCGCAAGTACCCCGGCTTCAAGAACATGGAGTTCAAGTGGTCCGAGGGTGGTGCGGAGGATTTCCCCCGCCTGTCCGTGAAGGCTCGCGACGAGATTGTGGCTTTCGGCGCTCCCGACGAGCTGCAGGTGGACGAGAACGGCGTCGTTGGCGGCGGCGTGCACCTGAAGCCCGAAGAGGTCAACAAGCTCGTTGAAGAGCGCGGCGACGAGGTGGTCTTCTTCGACGGCCGTAATGCCTTCGAAGCGAAGATCGGCAAGTTCAAGAACGCCATTGTCCCCGACGTGCGCACCACCCACGACTTCATCCGCGAGATTGAGTCCGGCAAGTACGACGACCTCAAGGACAAGCCGGTCGTCACCTACTGCACCGGCGGGATCCGCTGCGAGATTCTCTCCGCGCTCATGAAGAACCGCGGCTTCAAGGAAATCTACCAGATCGACGGCGGCATCGTGCGTTACGGCGAGAAGTACGGCGACAAGGAACTGTGGGAAGGCTCGCTCTACGTCTTCGACAAGCGCATGCACATGGAGTTCACCCCGGACACCGTCACCATCGGCAAGTGCGAACAGTGCGGCGCCCCCTCGAACAAGTTCGAGAACTGCTCCAACGATTCCTGCCGTGAGCTGGTTCTGCTCTGCCCCGAGTGCGCAGCTGATGATGCGAAGCGCCACTGCGTGCCCGAGTGCTCGGTGGACCGCGAAGCCGCCGAGGTGAGGGCCTAATGGCCTCCGCCAAGGAGAACGCGGTTCAGATTTCAGAGCCCCGCGTTGAGGAACACCCGGCGATGGTCGTTGCCGGCGTTTCGCGGGTGTTTTCCCTGGATGAGGACTTCTCCCCGCTGTGGGATGAGCTGAATCAGAAGGCCTCCCCGGCAATGCTGGACGTTCTGAATGTGACCCAGTACCTGGGCGTGTGCACTCAGCCGAACCCGAAGGGTCAGGTCCGCTACACGGCGGGCTTCCTGGTGTCGGAGCCGGCGAGCGCGGTGAAGCTCGGCCTGGGCGTGCTGGAGCTGCCTGCGAGCACCTATGCGGTGGTCGAGGTGACCGGCTCGATTTCGGAGTCCATTCCGGCTGGCTTTGCGAGCTTTGAGGAGGCGTTCTTCGCGAAGAACCCGCAGTACCGCCCGGTTGGTGGCCTGGAGGTTTACGGCCGCGGCGATATGCAGGCGGCTGATTACCGTATGGAACTGTGGGTTCCGCTGGCGAAGCGTTCCTAATGTAGCTTGTTTCTGCGGTTATAGTTGCAGTTTTTAGCTGTTGAGTAGAAGAGCCCGGTGGCGTGATGTGTTCGCGCCACCGGGCTTTTCTGCGCCCTTTTGTGGCCTATATTTTGTGCTCCGGAGTGGGTGACACGTGCGGCGAAAGCGGGGGAGCGGTGCTCTGGGCGTAATACTCCGAAACAAAATACTTGACATGTAAAGTATCTGGGTTTAGATTTAAATCACCAGCCCGGCACTACACGAACCCGAGCGCAACTCGCTAAGGAAAAACAATGAGCACCCCCACCAACCCCGGCACCCCGCAATTCGATCCGCAGCTCGACGAGTCCATCCGCATCAGCCATCTCGAACCCAAGGCTGGCACCGAAAAGAAGCTCGGCTTCCTCTCCTTCGGCCACTGGGCTGAGGTTCCCGGCTCCCGCGTACCGAATGCCGCAGAATCTCTACACCAGGCAATCGACCTCGCCGTAGGCGCCGAAGACATCGGGCTGGACGGCGCGTTCTTCCGCGTGCACCACTTCGACCAGCAGCAGGCAACCCCCTACCCGCTACTCTCCGCCATCGCCGCGAAGACTGAACGCATCGAGCTGGGCACCGGCGTGATTGACATGCGCTACGAAAACCCGCTCTACATGGCGGAACTCGCCGCCATGGCTGACCTCATCGCGGCGGGCCGACTGCAGCTCGGTGTCTCCCGCGGTTCGCCCGAATCCGTGATTCGCGGTTTTGAGAGCTTCGGCTACTACCCGGCAGAGGGTGAAAACGAGAGCGACATGGCGCGCCGTCACCTCGACATCTTCCTCAAGGCAATCGAGGGTGAGGGTATGGCACCCAGCGCTCGCGTTCCCGGCAAGTACGCCCCCGTCCAGCCGCAGTCGCCGGGCCTGCGTGACCGCATCTGGTGGGGCGCGGGCACCGATAGCACCGCCGTGTGGACCGCGCAGAAGGGCCTGAACCTCATGTCTTCGACTCTGATGCTTGAAGATAAGGGTATTCCCTTCGACCAGCAGCAGGCGCAGCAGATTCGCCTCTTCCGCTCCGAGTGGGTGAAGGCGGGTAACTCGGGTGTTCCGCGTGTTTCGGTCTCCCGCTCGGTGCTGCCGGTGATTGATGAGACCTCAGCGCGCTACTTCGGTCGCCGCGCCGCGGAGGATTCACAGGATTACACCGGCATTATCGACAACAGCTTCTCTCGCTTTGGCCGTAGCTACATTGGTGACCCGGCGGAGATTGCCGAGGAGCTCGCTCGTGACGAGGCGGTTCAGGCAGCGGACACCGTGCTGCTGACCGTACCGAACCAGCTGGGCGTGGACTTCAATCTGAAGATGCTGGATGCCATCGTCAAGGAAATCAAGCCCGCGCTGACCACCAAGTAAATATCATAAAATTATTGAATTTATTGGTTATTTTAGAAATATTTATTGGTAAATAAATAGGGTGCAGAACGGTGTAAAAACAGCATGCTGTCTGGGTGTATCGTCCACGTGTAAGTTTGCGCTTTATTCCCTAAACTAATTTTCATTATGAAGATCGCCCCCGGAGCTATGATTCCGGGGGCGATCTGTGTGCTATCGGGCTATTTGAATCCGCATGTGAGGGTTGAGAATATGTGGGGTCGGGGCACATCCTATCGAGGCGCATCCTAGGTGGAAGGTCTGTTGCCTTGCGTCCTGAACCTTTCAAAGGTGGGGGAGCGGGTTTTTCCCTGTGTTTCATAAAGTCGTCCGACTTGTTGATTTGACGGGGCAGGGCAGCACTTTCGAGTAATATTTGTGTTGGGTAGGCAAAGGTGATAAACGTCACGATAATAGTGGCGACTCTCTTCTTCTGCCTGAAGGTAAGTGTTGGCTTCGGGGGTGAAGAGTGTGGTTTTTTGTGGCTTTCTACAAGAATAAATACCCGGAAAAAGGGGTATTGCCTGTTGTGGGCTATATTAAAGCCACATATTTCTCCGCACTGAAAATAAATAATTCAAAGCGTATAAATGCAATTTATTTAAAAATTTTATTTAATGCATCTCAATGCATTTTTATTATCTTTTGAATATGCCTAGTCTTAACACGCCACCCAGATTTTCCAACGACGATGAACCGTCGTGAAAAGGGTAGATCGAGTGCTCATCCGGAGAGCCCGGAGATAAGAGCGTTCTTCCAGGTGGATACTTCTTCCTGTACCGACCCTTTCAGAGCATCTTCGGTAGTGCATCGTGAATTATCACTCAACATACGAGATAAGGACTAGTCCTCATGACTTCTGAAAAATCCTCTATCGAGGCTCAGCAGCCCGGTTTGAGCCGCCGCCAGTTGGCAGCCGGTGCAGCCTGGGCAACCCCCGTTATCGCCGCATCCGCTGTCGTTCCGGCATATGCTGCCAGCACCGGTGATACTGCCGGCAGCGAATACGGTCTCTTCGTGACCACCGCTTATAACGGTGGTTTTGTCGGTTACACCCACAGTGATGACGCTGGTTTTAATGGCCCCACCAGCCCCCAGGCATACTGGGCTAACGGTGGCACCTATACCCCGACCATGAATGTTACTTCTGAAGGCTGCTTCACCGATGGTATGGCAAAGGTTGGCGCGGGTAGCTACACTCCTGTGACCAACTCTGGTAGCGGTTCTAACGGTGGTTATGTTAGCTCGACCGGCTTCTGGTTCTCTGTGCCCACCACTGCGGTGAAGACCGGTACCGGTTACGTCTCTGGTTCTAAGGCAGTTCTGAAGGCGGGTGCGCGTTTCAGTACCCTGGTGACCGTGGTCGTCCCGACTACCTCCAACTGGAAGTGGACTCTCAACAATATTGCCCTTCAGGGATCCGCTCAGAAGTGGACTAAGGCTCTCAATGGCCGCATGAGCGATTTGAACGCTACCGCTCCGTACCTGGGTACCGCGAACGTGGCTGGCACCTGGAATGCTTCTGTGCCGACCATCAAGGATAACGGCGACGGCACCGCAACCTTTACCGGCACGATTACTTACACGACCAGCCGAGATTACACTCTGACCCAGACCGGTTCTAAGTACTACGGTCAGGTTGTTATCCTGCCCGGTGTAATTGAAGTTTACCCGGGATACGGTTTTAAGAGCTTCTCCCTGACCTCGCAGGTGGAATCGGCTACCATCACCTACTCGGGTGCTGAGGTGCCGAACGTTCAGCTGAATAACGAGCTGCAGACCACCGCTACTATTCGTAGCTGTTAATCCCAGGGATAAGTCTTCTACATTAGGCAGTTGAGAGGAAGAAAACAGGGAATATATTGGCGCCGACGTTAGGCGTAGACGGTACATCAAGCGCTACGCGGACGACGGTATATGCACCGCTCCTGTAGAAGTTGCACCCTGTGGATGAGAGTGACCGCACGGAGCATATCAAAGCAGGCAGACGGTGTTTGACACCCCGAGTGAAATGAAAAATTGGGTTGAGGTAGCTTAGAGGAAGAACACGCTTTACCCCGGTTTCATGACGCACTTCGAGGAGTCTTTTAGATAACGTGCAGATGCGTCGGTTTTTAACCCCTATAGTCTTCAAATTCTGCCGATAGGGTCCGGGGTCAATCCCGTGCTATACGTGGCTTATTGCGGTGCTACCCGGTGTAGAAGACAGCCCTCAGCCACATCGGTAAAGCCTCGCCCCCCGTAGTTCGGGGGCGGGGTTTTACCGCGCTTTAGAGCTTTCGCAAGTGTTTTCAGATGCAGAAGTTCTAGAATCCCTCTGCCTAGAAATCCCTCTGTCTAAAAGTCCTTCGTCTTTTCCCAAGGCTCAATAGCGCCCGGAACCACCTCAAAGAGCGGATGCGCACACGCCGCCAGCTCGCCGCGTGCCGCGCCAGCGTGCCGCCGTCGCTTCCGTGATGGGCGGTGGTCGCTGATGAGCGCGAACTCTGCCGCCTCCCGAGGGCAAGGGCGCAGAGCACGTGCGGCAGCCCGCACAAGTGGACAATTGGTCAGTTATCACTGTATAGTCATCGTATGCTGACTATTGCTTCACACCTCGACGTCATGAACCGGCTCGGCCGCGCCATGGCCGACCCGACACGTTCCCGGATTCTGATGACCCTCCTCGGCGGCCCGAGCTATCCAGCCGTGCTCTCGCGCGAGCTGGAGCTGACCCGCTCGAACGTGTCCAACCACCTGACCTGCCTGCGCGATTGCGGAATCGTCGTCGCCGAGCCCGAGGGCCGCCAGACGCGCTACGAGATTGCCGACCCGCACCTCGCCGCGGCACTGACGTCCCTGATCGACGTCACGCTCGCGGTGGACGAGGCCGCGCCGTGCATCGACCCGGCATGCTCGGTGTCGGGCTGCTGTGGAACGGCGGCGGGAGCATGAGCGAGACCCTGACCACCGCGCGCCGCGCGATGCTGCACCGGCGCGTCCGCTTCATCGTCGGCTTCACGATCACGTACAACGTAATCGAGGCAATCGTCGCAGTCTGGGCAGGCGTCCTCGCCTCGTCCGCGGCGCTCATTGGCTTCGGGCTCGACTCGGTTGTCGAGGTACTCTCGGCCGCGGCCGTCACCTGGCAGTTCACCCGCAAGGACCCTGAGCGGTGGGAAACGGTCACCGTCAAGGCCATCGGCATCGCGTTCTTCGCGCTGGCGGCCTACGTCTCGATTGACGCGGTGCTGGCCCTGGTCGGCCAGGAGGGCCCCGACCGCAGCCCGCTGGGTCTCGGTATCACCGCGCTGAGCCTGGTCGTCATGCCTCTGCTGGCGTGGATTGAGGTCCGCACCGGGCGGGAGCTGGGCTCCAAGAGCGTGATGGCCGACGCCAAGCAGCTCATCCTGTGCATCTACCTCTCCGGTGCAGTGTTCATCGGCCTCGTCTTCGACAGCCTGTTCGGCTGGTGGTGGGCTGACTCGGTCGCGGCGCTGGTCGTGGCGGTGCTCGCGGTGCGCGAAGGCCTGGAGGCCTGGCGCGGCGACGTCGAGTCGCCGTTCGAAGTGCTAGAGGACCTCGAAGACGACTGACCCGTCACTCGACGATGAAGAGCCAGTGCTGTAACCCAGACATGCGCTACGAAAACCCGCTCTACATGGCTGAACTTGCCGCCATGGCCGATCTCATTGCGGCGGGTCGACTGCAGCTGGGTGTGGACTTCAACCTGAAGATGCTGGACGCAATCGTGAAGGAGATCAAGCCCGCGCTGACCACCAAGTAAAGGTCCTGGGGTGAAGGTCATGAGGTAAAGACCCCGTGCCAAGCTGTTTCCAGCGCTCTGTAACGCGCTGAGATGTTTGTTCCCATACAGCTTGAGCCATACATACAGCGATACCCCGGCAGGCACCCGCAAGGGTTCCGCCGGGGCATTACTATGCTCACGTTCTTAGAAATCCTTCTGTCTAGAATCCCTCTGTCTAGAAAACTTTCGTCTTTTCCCAGGGCTCAATAGCGCCCGGAACCACCTCAAACAGCGGATGCGCACACGCCGCCAGCTCCCCGCGTGCCGCCAGGCGCTCGCTCAACCGATGCTCCCACTCGGGGTCACGCCCAGCCACCTTGTGCCGCAGAAAGGCGAGCTCGTACTCCAACTGACCCAAAGGAACGGGAATATGCGCGACCGAAGCGTACGGGTTTCCTGCCTTGTCGGCGCAGTTTTTACCTGTGCCGTTTTTGCCTGCGCTATTTTTGTTTGTGCTATTTTCGCCCGCACCGTGTTCGCCCGCACCAATCAGTGCGCGGTTGAACGAGTAGCCGCGGGCATCCGCCTCATCCGCCAACCCGCACAGGTAGGTGGCAACCGCCTCCAGCGGCTGCGGGTGCGCGCGAAAACGAATCAGCTGCGGATGGTTCGTGTACCCGCGAGTCAGACCCCGCAGAACCTTCTGCGCCAGCAGGGTTTCACGCCAGCAGGCGACCAGGGCGCGCCGATCAAGCAGGGAGGGGTGAAGGGACCAAATACGCACGCCTAGCCCTGCGCTTCTGCCGCATATACCTCAGCGGCATTTTCGTCAGCCGATGCTGCGCCCGCGTGCTCGTCGCTAAAGTGCAGGAAGCTCTTGAGCACCAGTTCGCGCACCGCGTGCAGCAGGGTATCGCGCGGATGCTGTTCCTGCGTACCGCGCGAGGCGGCGGCCGCCTCGTCGTATTCGGGCCAGGAGAGCAGCATCGCAAGAGCCGCCACGATCTGACCCACGGCCAGCTCGCCATCGCTCGCGGAAGTGAAACCCGCCGTCTCGGTGGAGAGCAGCTGGGTGCGGCACAGACCCGATCCGGCACGCAGCAGAATAACGCTCGGGTGCTCGGCGCCGGGTCGGCCGTGGCGTTCCTCGGTGACGTCCTCGGCGACCTCCAGATGCGCGGCGAGGAGCGCCTCGTCGTCCATGGCGGCCAGGCGGTCGTAGCGGCGCACCGATTCGGTGAGGGAGCGGGCGATGGGTTGCTGAATCGGGTAGGTAATCTCCTCGAAACGCTGCAGGGGCTCGGTCACGCCTGCCGCGGTCACCTCGCCGGGGCGGCGCAGCCAAATCATACCGAAGCCAATAGAATGAACGTTCCGGGATTCGAAGTCGTTCAGATACGCCAGGTAGGTCTGCTCGTAGTGCTTGCGGTCGCGGTTCTCGCTCGCATCCTTCAGCCAGGTCTCGGCGTAGGACTCGGGGCTCAGCGTCTCGCGCTGAATAATCCAGGCCTCGGCGTCGGCATCTTCAACCCAGGCGCGCACGCGCTCGTCCCAGGAACGCGGCTGCGAGGGGTCCTCGGAATCGCGAATAATCTCCCAGTTGCCCAGCATCTGCGCGCGGCCGCCGGGCACCAGAACCGAGGGCAGGCGGCGCACCATCGTGCTGACAATCTCGTCGCCGGGCAGGCCGCCGTCGCGGTAGGTGAACTGCTCCTCGGCGCTCTCACCGGCCACGCGCGGGGTAATCACGAACGGCGGGTTCGACACCACCAGGTCGAAGCGTTCACCGGCCACCGGGTCCAGCAGGGAACCCTCACGCAGGCTCACGCGATCCTGCGGGTTCTGCGGGTCGATATCAAGAGCGGGAGCGTTCAGCAGCAGGTTAAAACGGGTGAAGGCCAGGGCGCGCTCCGAAATATCGGTGGCGGTCACGTGACGCGCGTGAGCCAGCAGGTGGAAGGTCTGAATACCGCAGCCGGTACCCACATCCAGGGCACGCTCGACGGGGGTGCGCTCGGTAATCTGCGCCAGGGTCAGGGACGCGTGACCGATGCCGAGCACGTGATCCTTGCGGAGCACGCCGGGACGCTGATGCGCGCCCAGGTCCGCGGCCACATAAATCTCGGTGCCGTCGTCGGCGGCGTGCGGGCGCAGGTCAACGCTCGCGGTCCAGCGACCTGCCGCGTCGCGCTCAATCAGGGAGGCCTCCGCGAAGTCCTGCAGGGTCTCGCCGAAGACCTCTGCGGCCTCCGCCTCGGTCAGCGGGCGGGCCAGCAGGAAAAACGCCAGCAGGCGCGCCAGGTTCTTCTGTTCCGCACTGTACTCGCCGCGCAAAATCTGCTCGACACGCCAAATTCCGGGGACCACCTGGTCGCGGGCCATCGCATCCGCGGCGTTCGCGCCCAGAAGCTCCTGCACGGCGTCGTACGTGTAGTTCAGGGCAGTGAGGTGCTCGCGCAGGCGCACGAGGCGGGCGTAGTCGTCGCTGCGGGGCGCATCCGCAACAGCGGCGTACTCGGGGGCGAAGTCGGGGGCAGAAATACTCATGCACACCATTCTACGCACCGGGCCCACACCACCTTCCCGTTATCCACAGCGACCCGCCGCTGCCCTGACGCGGGCCCAACATCGCATACACTGTAGAGCATGAGCAATCTCTACCCCGATGAAAGCATCAGCGCCGAGAAATGCTGGGAACGCCTGCACGCGAACACCCTCGGCCGACTCGTCATGACCGACGGGCAGCACGTCGACGTGCTCCCCGTGCTCTACGCCGTGGCCAACCAGGAAATTTACATCCGCACCACCCGCGGCAATAAGTTCTCCTCCGTGGTGGTCAGCCGCCGCGTCGCCTTCGAAATCGACGAAACCCTCGAGGACGGCATCCGCTCGGTCATCGTGGTCGGCGTCGCCCACTGGCTCCCGCCCGAGATGACCCCGCAGATCGTGCGCACCTTCGACCTGCCGGACTCCGACACGCACGAAATGCAGTGGGTGCGCATCGCGCCGCAGACCGTGTACGGCCGCGAATACCCGCTACTGCCCGCATACCTGGACGGCACCCACCCCGACTCTGATACCCTCACCAGCTAGCGGTTAGCGTCCACACCCCGGAAAACGCGGCCCCGCAGGATCCCCGGTGAGCACGTCAACGGGTGCCCCGTGCACCAATCAGTCCACCGGTACCGTATGATGGAGCGAGTACCCTGCGACCACCGCGTCTCAGCGCACACACGGTGCGGGGCGCAACCTCGACCCCCGCTCCGGGAGTCCAACACACTAATCGCTCAACGAAACACCTCACCCATCGTATTGAACCGCCCCGACCGCCCGGACCGGGCGTTCGTGTGGGTTATGGTTGAATACGTAGCGACAACACATAGATAGAGGAGTGCCGTGCCCGCTCAGGCCAAGAATGGAAAAGCCCTGCTAATCGTGGAGTCCCCCTCCAAGGTCAAGACCATTAGCGGCTACCTCGGCGAGGACTACCTGGTCGACTCGTCCATGGGTCATATCCGTGACCTTCCGCAGCCCTCCGAGCTGCCCGAAAACCTCAAGAAGGGGCCCTACGGCAAGTTCGCGGTCGACGTTGAAGACGGCTTCGAACCCTACTATGTGGTCAACCCCGACAAAAAGAAGAAGGTTACCGAGCTCAAGCGCAAGCTCAAAGAGGTCGACGCGCTCTACCTGGCAACCGATGGTGACCGCGAGGGTGAGGCCATCGCGTGGCACCTGAAGGAAGTCCTCAAGCCCAAGGTGCCCGTCTACCGCATGACCTTCCCCGAAATCACCCGGGAAGCCATCCAGCGTGCCTTCGGCGAACTGCGCGACATCGCCCTGCACCTGGTCGATGCGCAGGAGACCCGCCGCATCCTCGACCGTATCTACGGTTACGAAATTTCCCCCGTGCTCTGGCGCAAGGTCGGTCGCGGCCTCTCTGCAGGCCGCGTGCAGTCCGTCGCGACCCGCCTCGTGGTTGAGCGCGAACGCGAACGCATGGCCTTCGTCGCCGCCAACTACTGGGACCTGTCCGGCCGCTTCCTGAACGCGACCTCCGAGGGCTTCGACGCCAAGCTCGTCGCCGTGGACGGCAACCGCATCGCCACCGGCAAGGACTTCGCTGACGACGGCACCCTCAGCTCCTCCAAGGTCACCCACCTGAACGAGGAAGCCGCCCGCGCGCTCGCCGCCGCCCTGCAGTCAGCGGCGTTCTCGGTGCGTTCGGTCGAGACCAAGCCGTACAAGCGCCGCCCGGCAGCGCCGTTCACGACCTCCACCCTGCAGCAGGAAGCCGCACGTAAGCTGCGCTTCTCCTCTCGCGTGACCATGCAGGTTGCGCAGCGCCTGTACGAGAACGGTTACATCACCTACATGCGCACCGACTCGGTTGCGCTGAGCGATCAGGCCGTCAAGGCCGCACGCCGCCAGGCCTCCGAGCTGTACGGCGCCGAGTTCGTGCCCTCCGCACCGCGCGTGTACACCTCCAAGAGCAAGAACGCACAGGAAGCCCACGAGGCAATCCGCCCCGCGGGTGACACCTTCCGCACCCCGGACGCTGTGCGCGGCTCCCTGTCCAACGACGAGTTCCGCCTCTACGAGCTGATCTGGAAGCGTACCGTCGCCTCCCAGATGGCCGACGCGACCGGTTCCACCGCCTCCGTGCGCCTGGGCGCCGTGGCATCTAACGGTCAGGACGCCGAGTTCGCCGCATCCGGCACCGTCATCACCTTCCGCGGCTTCCTCGCCGCCTACGAGGAGGGCGTTGACGCATCTCGCGTGGCCGAGCGTGAGGCGAAGGATGCCGAGAAACGCCTGCCGAACCTGACCGCCGGCGAGGCTCTGACCGCAGAGGCGATTGAGCCCGCCGGTCACGAGACCCTGCCGCCCCCGCGCTACACCGAAGCCTCCCTCGTGAAGACCCTGGACGAGCTGGGCATTGGCCGTCCGTCCACCTACGCGGCGGTTATTTCGACCATCATGGACCGCGGATACGTGAACGTTCGTTCTGGTTCGCTGATTCCCTCCTGGACCGCGTTCTCCGTGGTGCGCTTGCTCGAATCGAGCTTTGGCCCCTACGTGAACTACGAGTTCACCGCGCAGATGGAAGAAGACCTCGACCGCATCGCGCGCGGCGAGGAGTCCCGCGTCGAGTGGCTGGACGAGTTCTACTTCGGCGGCGACTCCAAGCGCGGCCTGAAGCCCATCGTCGACAATCTCGGCGAGATTGACGCCCGCAGCATCAACTCCATCCCGATTGCGGACGGCATTGTGCTGCGCGTGGGCAAGTTCGGCCCCTACCTGGAGGCCGAGGGCACCCTCGACACCGAGACCGGCGAGCTGACCGAGCCGGTCCGCGCGAACGTGCCGGCCGACCTGGCACCGGACGAGCTGACCGAGGCGAAGGCCCGCGAACTGCTCGAACAGGGCAAGTCCGACGGCCGTGTGCTCGGCGTGGACCCGGTCTCCGGCAACCAGATTGTGGCTCGCGACGGTCGCTACGGTCCCTACGTCACCGAGGTGATCGAGGAGATGACCGAGGAGCAGATTCAGGCGTACCTGGACGCGCAGCCGACCGAATACTACAAGAACGGCAAGCCCAAGCCGAAGAAGAAGCCGAAGCCCGCCAAGCCTCGTACCGCGTCCCTGTTCAAGTCCATGGACCTGGCAACCGTGACCCTCGAGCAGGCACTGCAGCTGATGAGCCTGCCGCGCGTGCTCGGTACCGACGCTGAGGGCGTGGAAATCACCGTGCAGAACGGCCGCTTTGGCCCGTACCTGAAGAAGGGCACGGACTCCCGCTCGATTGGCAGCGAGGACGAGATCTTTACGATTACGCTGGAGCAGGCGCTGGAGATTTACTCCCAGCCGAAGCAGCGCGGTCGTGCGGCGGCTAAGCCTCCGCTGGCTGAGCTGGGCGTGGACCCGGTCAGTGAGAAGAAGATCGTGGTGAAGGACGGCCGCTTTGGCCCGTACATTACTGACGGTATTACGAACATTACGGTTCCGCGTGCGGAGTCGGTCGAGTCGCTGACCCACGAGCGCGCGGTGCAGCTGCTTGCTGACAAGCGCGCGAAGGGCCCGGTCAAGCGTAAGACCGCCGCGAAGAAGACCACCACGGCTAAGAAGACGACTGCAAAGAAGACGACCGCAAAGTCTACTACCGCGAAGAAGACGACCACTCGTAAGACCGCGGCGAAGAAGACCGCCGAGTAGCTCTTCTACTTGAAGGCGCAGGATGTGCCCCCTGAACCCCATAGCGGGGTGGGGCGCCTCCTGCGCCTTTTGCGTGCTCGGGTTTTTGCGTGTCCGGGGGACGTTTGTGCCCGGGATGTTCGGCGCGTTTTTATGCCCTCGCTGTGCTGATGCTGGGCATCCGCCCGGATTGTTTGCGGAGTGAGCCGCGCCTCTGACAGACTGGAAGAGGCGCCGCACCTGCGGTACCGCACACAGATAGTATCCCGCCGCGGGCGGGGGAGGGGAGCGCATCGTGCGCCTGGGAGTTCTGGATGTCGGGTCGAATACGGTCCACCTGCTACTGATTGACGGCAGCCCTGGAGCGCGCCCCGAACCGTACGCGTCCCATAAGATTCCGCTGCAGCTCGTGCAGTACCTCGACGCTGAGGGCAATATTTCGCAGGAAGGTGCGGACGCACTGACCCGCTTTGTGACCAGCGCCCGCGACTTCGCTATCGAGAATGAGGCGGAGGACCTGCTGGCGTTCTCAACGAGCGCTATCCGTGAGGCGGGTAATGGCGCATCGGTGCTACAGCAGGTGCGTGAGCAGACCGGCGTGAGCCTGAACGGTATTTCGGGTGATCAGGAGGCGGCGATTACGTACTTTGCGGTGCGCCGCTGGCAGGGCTGGGGCGCGGGCCGCATCCTTGATTTTGATATTGGTGGCGGCTCTTTCGAGTTTTCGACGGGTACGAATGCATTGCCGGATGCGGCGATGAGCGTGCCGTTGGGCGCGGGTCGTCTGACGCGTGAGTTTTTTGATGAGCAGCCGCCGAAGCCGAAGCAGGTGAAGCGTCTGCGTAAGTATGTGCGTGAGCAGATTGCCCCGGTCGCGGAGAATCTGTTGCAGTATGGCACGCCGGATATGACGGTGGGTACGTCGAAGACGTTCCGTTCGTTGGCGCGTATTTGTGGTGCGGCGCCGTATTCGGCGGGCCCGCACGTGAAGCGTGAGATGCACCTGCAGGATTTGCGCCTGTGGACTCGTCGTATGGAGGCGATGACGGTGTCTGAGCGTAGCGATTTGCCGGGTGTTTCGAAGGCTCGTGCGGAGCAGATGCTGGCGGGCGCTATCGCTGCGGAGGCGGCGATGGAGGCGTTCGGGGTTGAGACGATGCGCGTGTGCCCGTGGGCGCTGCGTGAGGGCCTGATCTTGAAGCGTATTGAGCACCTGGCGGAGGGCACGGGTACTCCGGTCAACCCGAAGACCCTCCTGGGCGCTTAACCCCATGATGATGAACCCCGCAGGCTGGTGCGTAATGGGCACCCGCCTGCGGGGTTCAAGTTGTACTTTATTGTTTCGTGATAATCTGTGAACGTTGACGGCTGTACAGCGATGTAAAACGCGGCTGTCTAGGAAGTTTATCCACCAACAAAGTTGTCGGAAAGGAATGAGTAATAAACCATGAACTTACTATATTTAGCTAATGTCGTAGTTGCCGAAGTGGGTGGGGACTACTACTGGCATTGGACTCATGACCAGGAAATTGGCAAAGCGCTGGTTGCTGCTTGTGCAACGATTGTCGCAGCACTTATAGCTATCATTGGTGTTGCCCTGACTGCCCGTAAGACAACGCAGCAGATGGAGCTATCCAAACAAGGAACACCCCCTGAGCTAACTCGATACAAAGAATGGCTTGAAGTATCGGAGAAGTACAAAGATCTTGTTAATTCAACAAATGTTCATATCTTGGGTAAAAGTTTATCTGAGTATCAAGAGATTGAGTCTTCGCGAGAGGAAGCTCTCAAGCGTGCAATCTGGGAGAGGAAGGTTCTTTCCGCTTGTCCTAATATACGTGGACAGAAACGGCTCCTAAATATTCCGGCAAGTCTGGTCATACACGGTGATAAAGAAATTAGTTCTCTGCCAAACTTTAGATACGGTAAATATCTTTGGCTAGAGGCTCTAATTGTTGTGCCGGTACTTGTGGGAATGTTGATTACCATGGTTATGCTCACTGTTTCATTTATTATCCGTCTTCTATCGGGTGATGAAGATTTTATCGGGTCGACTATATCATTTATGCTTAATTTTCTGCTCTGCCTGTACGGCTTGAGTTTTTGGGTCAATGCAGCTGAGACTACACGGATTAATCTTTCAGGGGAACAGTTCGCTGAGTGTGGCTATCTTCGTATTCTTCAGGAGAATCTGCCAAGCGATAAATTCGAGGATTTGTTTAAATCTTCTTCAAATAAAATTAATAATTCGCAGAGATGTTTCTTTGCTCTTTGGGATGATAATTATCGTAACTTCGTTTATTATCCTAAACGGGTGGAGGGTAAGTTTGCATTTATTTTGGAATCAATTATTTTTGGTCTTCCCTATTGGATTATAAATATTAGGCATAAGAGTCGTGGATACAACTACGGTGAATATAGACCAGAAATTTTTGGATTTGTAGAGGGAACTTCAGGGGGAGACCAAACTGGGCAAGATAAAAATCTGAAAGGTAAAAAATCCTCCATGAGCAGGCGGTTGGTTCTGCGGATTTCTAAAAAGTGGGAATCCCTGAGTCGTGGTTAATAAATTTTGGCTAAACCCCCGTCCTCTACGGCTTCTCATCGTCAAGGAGCCATAACCCCCTCCAGGATTTGTGTCATGGTTTAGCGTCTTCTGCCATGGTTTTTAACTACGACCAAAGACGCTAACCTATGGCACAAATCCGTAACCCATGACCGAATTTCCATCCGGCACCGAGCAACCCAAGCAAAACAGAGCGGCCCCGGACGCACACACGCATCCAGGGCCGCCTCTTTCGCTTTTTGACGAATTCTCTATTGTCATTTTGATACAATCATAGGAGATGTAATTAATAGTCAGAAGGACTGGGTTATATTGATATATTGCAGAATTTTTTCATATTAAAATTTAGTGGCGCGACAAGAGAAATAATCTCACGAGGGACTATTGGAGGTATCGATGGCTTTTCTAAGCTATAACAAAGACGAAAAGTTAGAATTTAACTATAAGAAGGCGTGCGGGCTGTGGCTAATTGTGGTAGCGGCAGTTATAGCAATAGCCACCATGACCGGAGGAAAACAAATAATAAATATGCAAGTATTCAGCATGGGGTACGTCGTCAGCTTTTTCTCAATCAACATGAATAAAAAGGTGCTGAATAACCTGTCTGATGGCCCTTCGAGTGAATTTCAAAAGAAAGTATCTTCACGTGCCGTTATTCTATTGTTTGTCTTAATGGTTTTGTTGGGCGGTCCATTCTTCGCAACTGAAAATTGGAGATTGATTTGGTTGGGAGCGTTGATGGCAACCGCACTGCACTTCTTCCCTTATTATTTTGTGCATGGAAAGTCAATGATATACCTGGGTCTTGCCTGTGCCATTAATGTTTTTGCGGGATATATTTTCACCAACATTCCGTTAGAGGTCATCGCATATATCGACGCGGCAATTAAGCTCGTATTCGGAATGTATCTGCTATTCCTTTCAAAGCCGTCAAAGCAAATTTAAGACAGTTCTTCGGCACCGCAAAACAGGGCGGCCCCGGACGCACACGCATCCGGGGCCGCCCCCTATTTCTGAAAGCTACTTCTTAGAGCCGAAGACTCGCGTCCATGCCCAGCGGGTCAGCACCGCCGTACCCACCGCAACCGCCATCGGCAGCCACGCACTCGCACCCTGACCCGTAAAACCAATCAGCAGAGTCAGCGCAGACAACGGCGCATTCATCGACACACCCAAAAACGCCGCCGTACCCGTCAACGCCGCCGCATACAACACCATCGACGCGCCACCAGGCATCCCTCCCAAAGCAGGGAACGCCCACAGTACCAGCGCCGCAACGCTAAACGCGGCCGCCGCCCCCAACGCCAAACCCGGCGTCAGCGTGCCACCGTACGAGCCCGAACGCAGGCTCAACAGCACCACGGCAGCCTTCGCCACGCACAGAGCCACCACATACCAGGCCACCACCGCAGACAGACCGCCAGCCGTCGCATCCAACGACACATTAAACGTGTGCTGAGTCAGCAGACGACCATTACCCAGAATCTCCGGAAGCCACAGCGAAACCACCGCGACCAGCACAAACGCCACCGGAATACGCCACAGAAGAGAACGGTCCTTCGCCTTAATCTTCTCCGCACGCTGCGACAGCGCCCTAAAACCCAACGCCAACGGAGCCAACACCACACCCGTCAGCGCCGCCACCGTCAGCGTCGTCGCATCCAACGGAAGCTGCGGCACCGGGTACGTCGGCGCATTGACAATCACCAGATTCGCCGTGACCGTCGCCGTCCACACCGTCACCGCACCCACATACAGCGACCGCAGGCTCAGACCCGCGGCCATCGCCTCGATGAGGTACACCAGGCCGCCAATCGGCACCTGATACACAGCCGCCAGGCCGGACGCCGCACCCGCCGCCACCAGCAGGCGACGCTCGCGATCGCCCAGCAGCAGCGAACCATCCGGACGGGTGCCGCCAATACGCTCCAGCAGACGCGCGCACCGACCCGCGGCCAGGGCGCCCAGCTCACGCGGCGCGACCTCCTTACCCACAGGAGAGCCCGCACCCACAGCAACAATCTGAATCACCGAATGCGAAATCTGCCGCCACAGCGACGGGGTACGGTCCTCCTCGGTAGCACCCGCAATCTGCGCCTTCACGCTCACCACGCGCCGACCGCCCGACTGCAGGTAATACCAAACCAGCGCCACGAACGGGCCCAGCGCCGCCAAAACCAGGGCATGACGCGCCGGATCGGCGCCGTCAGTCACCATCGGGTGATGACCCTCAGCCTGACCGAAAGTTAGCTCCTGCATAAAGTCCAGAACATAATGCAGAGCAATCGCGCCCAAGCCGCTGAACACGCCCGTGACCAGCGCGGCAAGGGTCAGCCCCAGCAGGAGGCGAAACGAAAAAGAGCGGAAACCCGCAGGGTTCTGTGGGCTATTCGGGGAAGAATTCGGGGAAGAACCAGTATGAGAAGACATAGAAAAAGGGGTTTGCGTGTTGCGTGCTGTGCGGTGTTGGAGGCTTCATGCCCGGCACAAACTGCCGCGGGTGAAGCTGTTTTCATTCTACGCCCGCTGAATTAAGCCCTCCCCGGCATGCCAGAACGTGAGAAGCGGAGTCCCGCCCATTGGGTCGCGGAGCATGAGGTGAAGCTGCCGCCCTAGAAAACGCGGAAGAAACACGAGCCAGGTCACATGCCCGTAGCCGTACCCGCTATGCTGGAAGGGTACGCCTCCACACGCCCGCCGCGCACAGCACACCGCGCGCTCCCGCAGGGCACAGGCACCCCATTAGGAAGGATCAACGATGACCGCAACTATTGCTTTTCTCGGCACCGGCTCCATGAACGGCTCCATCGCCGCGGGCCTGCTCGCAGCCGGCCACGACCCCGCCCACATCCGCGCCACCGTGCGCACCGAAGAATCCCGCGCTGCCCTCGCCCAGCGCCTCGGCGACAAGGTAGAAATCATCACCACCGGCGGCGAAGCTGACGGCAACCATAGGGCAACCGCCCACGCGGACGTCGTGCTGCTCGGCGTGAAGCCCTACGGCATCGTCGAGCTCGCCCGTGATATCGCACCCGCACTCGCACCGAACGCCGTCGTGGTCTCCGTTGCTGCTGGCGTGACCCTCGAAACCCTCGCCGAGTGCCTTCCCGCAGGTCAGCCCATTGTTCGCTGTATGCCGAACACCCCCTCCTCCGTGGGCAAGGGCGTGCTTGCCATCTCCACCACCGACACCGTGAAGGACGAGCAGAAGAAGCTCGTCGAAGAGGTCCTGGGTACTGTCGGTCTGGTTGTTGAGGTCCGCGAAGATCAGATGGATGCGGTCACCGCCGTCTCCGGTTCCGGCCCGGCATACGCGTTCCTGCTTGCGGAGGCGATGGCAACCGCCGGCGAGAGGCTCGGCCTGGACGCAGACACCGCCCTCAAGCTCGCCAGCGCAACCGTTGCCGGTGCGGGCTTCCTGCTCGACACCAACCCGGATGCGCCCGCCCTGCGCCGCGCAGTGACCAGCCCGAACGGCACCACCGAGCGTGCGCTGAACACCTTCGTGGACGGTGGCCTCTTCCAGCTGACCGAGCAGGCGATGCGCGCCTGCGCGGAGCGTTCGGCGGAAATGAGCCAGCTGTACACCGCTGACGGGGACTAATACCGCTCGGTAGCGTCGCCCGCGCTGGGTAAAACTACTGGGTGAAACTATGAAAACAGCCTCTTCCCGGAACTTCGGGAAGAGGCTGTTTTCTATGTTTCAAATGCGGGCCGCTCAAAATCAGTGGAGCTGGGAGAATAACCGTCGCGGAGCGGGGAAAAGTAACCCACCGCGCCCTCGCGTTCCCGCTCCAACACCGCGCTCTAATAGCGCTCTTAGGGCCGTGCCGCGAAGCGCTCAATCAGGTCCACCTGGCCCGAGACGATCAGAATGTCGCGCGAGTGAATACGAGTCGTGGCGTCCGCGTAGGTGAAGTCCTCGCCGGGGGACTTGATACCGACCACGGACACGCCGTACTTGGCGCGAATATCCGACTCGGCCAGCGTAAAGCCGTGGGTCTCCTTCGGCGGGCGCATCTTCGCGATGGCGAAGTCGTCGTCGAACTCGATGTAGTCCAGCAGGCGACCTGAGACCAGGTGCGCGGCGCGGCGGCCGGCGTCAGCCTCCGGGTAGACCACGTGGTGCGCGCCGATGCGCTCCAGAATCTTGCCGTGCGCGGGGGTGATGGCCTTCGCCCAGATGCGTTCCACGCCCAGGTCCACGAGGTTTGCGGTAATGAGCACGGACGCCTCAATCGAGGTGCCCACACCCACCACGGCGGACCCGAAATCATCTGCACCCAACTGGTGCAGGGTGTCGATATCGGTCGCGTCTGCAGAGACCACGTGGGTCAGCACGCCCGACCACTTCTGCACCAGCTCGGGGTCTTTC
This sequence comes from Rothia sp. HMSC062F03, assembly GCF_001836905.1. Lineage (NCBI taxonomy): Bacteria > Bacillati > Actinomycetota > Actinomycetes > Micrococcales > Micrococcaceae > Rothia > Rothia sp. HMSC062F03. Next base: position 122,624 of record NZ_KV830861.1, read on the forward strand.
TCAATCGCGAGGACCTCCTTGTTCTGCACGCGCAGCTGGGCGGCCACCGCGGAACCGAAGCGGCCCAGGCCAATCACGAGGACGGGATCGTTATGTGCACTAGCCAATGGTGGGCCTTTCTTCGGGGAACTTGTAGAGGCGGCGGCGTGAACGTAGCGCCAGGCCGGTCGCGGCGGTTGTTGTACCCACACGGCCGATGAGCATCAGCACGCTGAGAACGTAGATGCCCGCCGGCGGCAGGTTGGAGGAGAGGCCGTCTGAGAGGCCGCAGGTCGCGAAGGCAGAGATGACCTCGAAGATTACTTCCTTGAGGTCCGCGCCGCTAATAATCAGAATTGTCGCTGAGCCAACACCCACCACGGTAGCACCCATCACGATCACGGAGATGGCAATGCGTAAAGAGGATTCGGGGATGGTGCGGTTGAACGCGACGACCTTCTGATCGCCTCGCGCTTCGGCAAGAATCGACAGGGCAATGACCGCGATGGTGGTGACCTTCACGCCGCCCGCGGTGGAGCCGGAACCGCCGCCAATGAACATGAGCATATCCGTCAGAAGCGTGGAGACGGGGGCGATACTGCTCATATCGACCAGGTTAAAACCGCCCGAACGCATCATCACGGAGGCGAATATCGCGTTGAGAACCTTCTCTCCGGGCGAATAGTTGCCAATGGTGGCGGGGTTGTTCCATTCGAAGAGACCCCAGAAGAACGCGCCAAAAGCAAAGAAAAACAGGGTCGTCACGGTGGTCAGCTTCGCGGTGAGTGACCAGTGCCGGGGGCGGAAAGGATTGCGCTGAATCGCAATGAAAACGGGGAAACCGAGCGACCCCAGGAACACGGCAATACAGATGGGTACGAGTAGGAAAAGATCGTGGCCGTAGGGCACAATGCCGTCGGAGTGCGGGGTGAAACCGGCATTGTTGAAGGCCGAGACAGAGTAGAAAATGCTGTGCCAGATGGCTTGAAAGGGGCCTTCACCCAGGGTCAGGAAACGCGGAATCAGCACGAGCGCAATGATCGCCTCAATGGAGAAGGAAGCATAGGAAACGCTCTTGACGATGCCGCCGACCTCGCCGAGACGGCTGATGTTCAGGTCTTCCTGCGCGATGAGCTTGGTGCGCAGGCCCATCTTGCGGCCGATGGCTAGTGCCAGCAGAGAGGTGATGGTCAGAGTACCCAGACCGCCCACCTGGCAGGCCACCAAAATCATGGCCTGTCCGAAGGTTGACCACTGCTCGGCGGTGGAGACGGTGGTCAGACCCGTAACGGTCACCGCGCTGGTAGAGGTAAAGAAGGCGTGGTGGAAGGGGGCCGGCTGCCCATCGTTGGAAGAGATGGGCAGTAGCAGGGCAAGCGTGAAGAAGATGATGACCAGAAGGAACGCGCCGATTGCGGTACGCGAGGGCGAGGATAGAACGGTTGCGTCAATGAAATCGCGGAAGCGTTCGAGGGTATACCGGTTGAACCCGAGAGGGCCCTTCGGCTGACGGCGGGTACCGGAGTGCTCGTGACGGTCGCGTAACGCGGGCAACCTGTCCAATTTGAGACCCGGGACGCTCGCGAGGACGCTCAGGCCTTCAAGCTCTTCGATGCGCTCGCGGTAGCTCTCGTTATGCTCGCCGGGGCGGTACTTATGCTGAATACCGCTGAGGGAGCTCCAACGGGGGTTGAGAAGATTCTGCGAGCCGTTGCGGCTGCGATAGCGGCGTCGAGGACGGCGCCGGGGGTGACGGAATATGTTTCCCATGCGCCTCCTTCATGAGCTCGTGGACGGGGTGCGCGATGCGGGTGCGAGGATAGAGAAAAGCACAAAATGGTGCCTTCCTAGTGTATCGCGCCGGGCGTTCAGAACCGAGGCGATGGACAGGAGTGAAGGCACACGACGCGGGAGTCTTCGCGCGGGGCCGATGGTTCTTCTGCGGGCTTGCCTTCGCGCTTTTGGGAATTCGAAGGCTATTGAGCCTCGGAACCTCCAGAAATCCACGGGAAACACTATATTCTCTTATAAGAATATTCTGTCTAAAAATTGCCGTGATAACCGTGTATGCCCAATTTCTAATGCTCTGAAACGTTTGGTGGCTATCAAAAGAGCATGTGCCGTGGATTTGGTCGAGATTTCTAGAGAAGACGAGCCAAAACGAACGTGCGAGAGGTTCTTATGGGGTGCAGAGCATAAAAAAATTTAAGGGGATTCTCCGCATCACCCTCATTCTTAGCTTGAGGTGCCCCTATTATATGTCATAATCGCTATATGCATTCTGATGTTTTTTCTGTCATTGCGGACCCTACCCGTCGTCGAATCGTGCGTATCCTCGCCGAGCAAACCCATACGGTGGGTGCTGTTGTTGAAAAGCTGAGCATGAGCCAGCCGACCATCTCAAAGCACCTTAAAGTCCTCCGCGATGCAGACGTCGTCTCCGTGACGGTGGAAGGGCAGCGTCGCCTCTACTCGCTGAACCCCGAGGTGTTCGCAACCGTCACCGATTGGATTAACGAGACGGTTCAGATTGCACGCCGCGCCAGCGAAGCGCCGGTGGCCCTGCCCGGCGGTGCCACCCTGTCTAGCGAACACGCCCCCACAGAAAAGGCCGAAGCCGTCGCCACCGAGCCGGCAGCCGAGAAGGTCGCCGAGCCCAAGGCTGTTGAAGCTCATGAGGTAAAGCCCGCGGCACAGTCCGCAGAGCAGCCTGCAGCCGAGGCCCAGCCCACCGCGGAGGAACTGGAGCAGGAGCGAATCCGTCGTGCCCGCGCCCAGTACATTACCCCCAACACGCGCATCATCGCCCGCCCGGCGCACCCGGCACCCGCCGAAGCATCGCCCGCCGCCGCAAGCGAAACCACTCGAGACTCTGAATCTCAGGCCATCCCCGAGCATGAGGAAGCGGTAGACAGCACCCCGATGCGTCCCTTCACCCCCGCCTCCTATGGCTACGATGCGGGCCGCACCGCCCGCCCCGAGGTGCAGGTTGCTCCCACTGCCACCGCAGAACCCGTCGAGGAACCCGCAAAGAGCGAAAAGCCCGTCGAGAAGACGGAGAGCCCCGCGGTTTCCGTGTCCTCCGGTTACGGCTTCGACTCGGCCTCTTCCTACGGCATCGATCCCGCTGCCGTGGTGGGCGGATCGGTTCAGCCTATCGTCGAGGAAAGCGCAGCTGAGGAAGGCACCGCTGAGGCAAGCGCCGCCGTGGAAGACTCCTCCGAGCGCTCCGAAGAAGCTACCGTAGCGGCTCCTGCAATTGAGCCCGCAGAAGATTCCGCAGCTGCTCCCGCAGAGGATTCTGCGACGGCAGAAGAGGCGTCGGAACAGGCCGAGGGCTCTGAAGAAGCCTCCGAGGAAACCCCCGAGGAACCCGAATCCGCACCTGCCGAGCCCCCGCAGAGCGAACCCGAATACCAGACGATGCCCGCCTACAACTCGGCGTACGTCCCCGCCCAGGAGTCCAAGGAGAAGGAACACCGCGGTGGCCTCTTCGGCTTCCTGCGTGGCCGCCGCCGTTAGCCTACGCATCCTGCGCCCTGCGCGCTACCCCCTGTCCTCAAACACCCACTCTCACTCACCTCTTTAAGCGAAAGACAGCATACACGTGGCTATTCATCGTAAAATTCTGCGCTGGCTCGAGAACGAATTGTTCGAAGGTAATATTCAGCTGGGCCAGGACCTGCCCACGGACAGCGAGATTGCGCGCGCGATTGGCGTGGGACGATCTCGCACCCGCGACGCCCTGCGAACCCTTGAAGACATGGACCTGGTGCAGCTCTACACCGGTCGTGGCAAGGAGATGCTGGTTCACCTGAGTGATGAGCCTGCCGCCGCCGCAAGTGCCGCCCTGCGCCTGCACATGTCGAGCTCGCGCTACCCCACGCGTGACCTGGTGCAGACACGAATTCTGCTGGAGAGCTGGGCGATTGCGCGTATTGATCCGAAGACCGTGTCCTTTGCCGAGATGGACGACGTCCTCGCCCAGATGGAAGACTTCGACCTGTCCATCCGCGATTTCCTGGAGCTTCTGCTGAGCTTCCACCACCAGGTGATGCGTTGCGCCGGCAACGAGCTACTGGTCGGTCTTCTGGCGTCCGTGCGTCAGCCGAGCTTCGAATCGATGCTCTCCCTGGTTGGCCGCATGCCGCTGTGGAGTAGCGCCGTGGAGCGTCTGCGCGCCGAGAGCCGTGCCATTGCCGAGGCCCTGAAGGCCGGCGATGCTGCGACGGCGCGCGCACTGGTGATTGGCCAGCTACGCGGCATGTATTCCGAGGCGGGCATTGACCTGGAGGAAGAAGCGACCTCCGCGAACGGGCTGCCCGGTGAGCCGGCGGCGGCCTCCTTCGCCCCGGTTGAGCTGGAGGATTTTGAGGCCGACGACCTGGTTGAAGATTTCGACGAGGCCATTGCCGATGACCCCTCATTCCCGGATGCAGATTTTGCGGTTGCCAGCGTAGAGGTTTCCGGTGATGCACAGCCCGTTTCGGATGGTCCCGCGGAGGAACCCCGGAGTGAGACCGTTGCGCCCGTGGTTTCGGCCCCCGCACCTGCCGAGGTGAAGGCTCCCGAGCCCGTACAGTCGGTTCAGGCGCAGCCCGCCCGCTCGAAGACCGAGCCCCAGAAGGCCGAGTCTCCGCGCGCCGAGGCCCCCGCCCGCCCGGCGCGCTCCGTGAGCGCGGATGTGCCGCTGAGCTTCGGCACCCCGCACCCCCGCACGGCGACCCGTGCTCCCCAGGCTCAGGTAGCCCAGCCCGCGCAGAGTGCCGGCGCCCCGTGGCAGGGCGGCTCCGCGCAGAACCTTTCCGCGCAGAACACCCCCGAGCCGGCTCGGGCCGATGCCCGTGACGCTCAGCGGACCCTGCAGTCCGCTCCCGCCGAGGAGCCGGCGGAACCCGCAAAGGTTCTGCGTGCGGCATCCGGTACGTCCCGTCGCCGTAGCGGCCAGATTATTTCCCCGGTGCGCGCCACCATCATCAAGCCCGTGGACCGTAGCCACACCCTGGTTGCCCCGAGCGTGCTTGCGTCCCGCGCTGCCGAGCCCGCCGCTTCCTCCGGCGACCGCGTGCTGCGCGCCCCCTCGCGCGAAAGCGTGGAGGCACCCGCTCAGAAGACCGCCGCCCCCGAGTCCGCCCAGCCGGCCGCTCAGCAGGCGCATGAGGAGCCCTCGGTCGAGCCCTCGAACCGTCTAGAGGCGGCCGCGACGCTTCAAGATACCTACGCGATGCTCCCGCACGAGCAGGATCAGGAGCCGGAGCGCCGCGGTCTGCTGTCCAAGATGAAGCGATTCTTCGGCGTGGACGTGTACGAGCCCGCCTCGCGCGGTGCCGAGGAGCAGGCCCCCGAACCGGCTGAAGAAAAGGACGCCGAGGAGAAGGTAACCGCACCGGACGCCGAGGCCCTGGCCCGTGCCGAGGCCGAGCGCGCCGAGCGTCTCAAGGCTTTCCACGCCGCCGCATCCGAGGACTCCGCCGATGAGGAGCCCGAGCCCGCTACCGCTGATTCTGGTGCCCTCGAGGAGCCCGCGGTGGAGGGCTCCGAGGCAGAGCCGGTCGAATCCGTCGAGCCCGGCGAAACCTCCGAGCCCGAGGAAACTACTGAGCCCGGCGAAACCTCCGCACCCGCAAACGCCGATGCCGCTTCTTCAACTCACACCTCTGGCTCCGCCCTGTCGAAGGGCCGTTCCAAGGGCTCGAAGAAGTCCAAGAAGAAGCGTCGCTAGGCTTTCGGAGACACCGTTTTAGCCCGGCTTAGCCCCGGGAAGATCCGGAAAAACGGGGAAAAACTCCTCAAAACCGGCTCTCGAATGGTGAAAATGGGTACAAACCTAGTACTCTAGGTAGGTAGCGCTCCGAAACGCAGGGTATTTCTGTGCCTAAAATGCGTTCCGGATCGGTTATACCGGTATACATATTCCCGGGTAGCTACCGAGTCGAATGGCTCGGCCGGGTACGAGTAAAGTGAGGAAATCCTATGGGTTCCGTTATCAAGAAGCGCCGCAAGCGTATGTCCAAGAAGAAGCACCGCAAGCTGCTTCGTAAGACCCGCCACCAGCGCCGCAACAAGAAGTAAATAGGCTTCTTCAGCCCCGCCCTCTTGCACGAGGAGCGGGGCTTTCGCGTTTTCGCTGTTTGGGGGTGGGGGCCGCTATCTGAGAGACTGGACCCATGACTGAAACTCACACCGTTAAAGTTCATCTCATGCGCCACGGTGAGGTGCACAACCCCGAACGCATCGTGTACGGCCGCCTTCCCGGTTACCGCCTGTCCGAGAAGGGCCGGCAGATGGTGCGTCTGAGCGCCGAGGAGTTCGCGGCACGCGCTGAAGACGGCGCCCGCTTCGTGCACCTGGTCTGCTCACCCCTGCAGCGCACCCGCGAGTCGGCCGCACCCGTTGAGGAGCTGCTGGGGCTGACCGCCCAGCCTGACGAACGCGTCATCGAGGCCGATAACTACTTTGAGGGCCTGCACGTGAACGCGCAGGAGCTTCTGCGCAACCCGCGTCACTGGACGAAGCTCTACAACCCGGCCCGTCCCTCCTGGGGCGAGTCCTACCTGGAGCAGGTACGCCGCATGGCCGCGGCCGTTCAGGATGCCGCCCGTCGCGCCTACGAAATCGGCGGCGAGGGTGCGGAGGCGATCATCGTCTCGCACCAGCTACCGATCTGGATTACTCGCCTGGGTGTGGAGGGTCGCCTGCTGCAGCACGACCCGCGTTCCCGCGAGTGTAACCTCGCCTCGATTACGACCCTCGCGTTCAGCACCGTGGACTTCGAGCACGAGATGCCGCGCTTCGTGGGCTACTCCGAGCCCGCCGCACCGCTGTACGGTGGCGTTATCCAGCTTCCCGGAAGCTAAGTCACGCGCGTTATTCGCGGGTATAGCTAAGGCTGCGGGGCGCATCCATTGAGGGATGCGCCCCGCAGCCTGCGTTAAGAATGGGGAATCGTACCGGGCTATCGGCTCGGGTCGTCCTCGGGACGTTCGCCTTCGGTCCCTTCATTTTCGGACCGTTTATGTTCGGGGTTAGAATCCTCGTGCCCGTCGGTGCCGGCTTCTCGAGATGCGCGCTCCGCCTCGCGGCTGGCGCGTTCGCGCTCGGCCTTCGCCTTGAGCCAGCGCAGGTAGGCCTCATCGTCGTCGGGGGAAGCCATCGAGGGGGTGTTGCCTCGCTGAGCCGCGCCGGGCAGAGAGATAGAGCCGCGGGCGCCGCGCTCCCGCTTGGGGCGGCCCAGCAGCAACCACAGCACGGGACCCACCACAGGGAAGAACAGGGTGACGAGAACCCACAGCCACTTGGGCAGGGTACGCTCCTCGCGCGCGGGGGTGCGCACGGCATCCAGAAGGGCGTAGATGGTCAGGCCCACCACGAGGGCGCCCGCACCAATAATCAGCATGGCTCGAAACATAGAACCACTATGACATATCGCGGGTCGTCGCCAAAAGCGAGTCAGCTCAGGACTGATCCACCGCCGCCGTGCGGTATCGAAACGACAAAACTTTGGGAGGGCTCCGGCGGCTTAGTAGCCGGTGAACACCTGAATTTCGTGGCTGATGATATCCAGCGAACCCAGCCACACGGCCAGCGCCAGGAGCACCGAGTACACGAGCGCCACGATGCCAGCCTGCTTCAGCACGGGAATCAGCTCGCGGCCACCACGCATCCACACAGTCATGCAGGAGTGAACGGTCGGGCCCACGAGCACGAAGACCAGCATGAACCAGGGGTTCTGGTCGAGCAGCAGGACGGTCAGGAGCAGCGCGAGGGCCATCTCCGCGATGTAGGCGACGCGCGACCAGCGCTCGCCCAGGCGCACCGCAAGGGTCAGCTTGCCGGCCTCGATATCGGTGGGGATGTCACGCACGTTATTCGCCATGAGCAGTGCGCAGGAAATCAGGCCAATACCGATAGCCCCCACCCAGCCCAGCAGGGTCAGCGTGTGGGCCTGCGTGTAGAGGGTGCCCAGGGTGGCGACCAGACCAAAGTAGACGAAGACGAACACATCACCCAGGCCCATGTAGCCGTAGGGGTGCTTGCCGCCCGTGTAGCCCCAGGCCGCAAAGACACTCGAGGCGCCAATCGCCAGGAACCACCACTGGTTTGCCAGGGCCACCAGCACCAGGCCCGCCAGCATTGCCGCACCGAAGCACGCGAATGCGGCGTACTTGACCGAACGGGGGCTGGCCACGCCCGAACCGACCAGACGCAGGGGCCCCACGCGGTCTTCGTCGGTACCCTTAATGCCGTCGGAGTAGTCGTTGGCGTAGTTCACGCCCACCTGCAGGAAAAACGCGACCAGGAAGGCCAGGAAGGCATACAGCGGCTTGTACTCGCCAATCTCGTAGGCAGCGGCCGAACCGGCAATAATGGGAGCGACGGCAAGCGGCAGGGTGCGCAGGCGCGCGCCTTCAATCCATTGAGCGGCAGTGGCCACGGGGGTTCCTTCCAGGGGTTGATGCGTTTGCGGTGAGGAGGGCTACGGGAGGTACGGGACGGCGCCGTGAGGCAGAACCTCGGCGCGAATACTATCCGCGCGAGGCCTCCCGATAGTCCCTGTCCAGGATACTGTATATTTCGCGGCGGTCCGGTTTGCCGGTGCTGGTAAGCGGGAAGTCGGGCAGGATGCTCAACAGCTTGGGTGCCGCCGCCACACCCAGGCGTTCGATGCAGAGGCTCCGCAGGGCCTCGCGTAGCTCCGCGTTCTCGGCGAGGGCCGTAGCCGCGCCCTCGGCCGGGGACACGAGCGTGAGGGCGGCCGTCACGGCGGAGCCCCAGCGTGCATCCGGCAGACCGCACACGAGGGCTTCGCGCACGGCGGGGTGGCTCTCAAGAGCCTCAGCTACCGCGCGGGCCGAAATTTTGACGCCGCCGGTGATGATGATGTCGTCGCTACGCCCCAGCACGCGTAGGATGCACGGCTCACCGGGGGCGTGAGTGCTCAGCAGGCCGTAGTCGTCGGTGCGGTACCAGCGGGTGCCGTCGGCAGCGGCGAAGAAATGCTCTGCGGTACGACCGGGGTCGCCCAGGTAGCCCTGCGCCAGATGCGCGCCGCTGATCCAGATGCGACCAACCTGCGGCGGATCCTCATGCGCCGGGTCCTCATTCGTTAGCTCCGTACCCGCGGAGGGCACGCTCGGCATGCCCTCTTCGGGCACGAGCTCCACCCGCACGCCGGGCAGCACTCGGCCGGAGTAGATGCACCCGCCGGCGGTCTCGGCGCTACCGTAGGTGGTCACGACGTTGAGCCCCAGCTCTTGGGCGGCTGCGAGCAGGTCAGCGCTGGCGGGGGCACCTCCGAGCAGAATCCCGGTAAAGGAGCAGAGCGCGGCGTGAATCTCTTCGCCCGTGCGCGGCTCGTTCCGGGCCGTCTCGAGAAGCTTGTGCAGCTGGGTGGGCACGAGCGAAACAAAGCGACGGGTGGAGCTCAGCCGCTCGACCGCCCGCAGGAAGACATCGGGGCTAAAGTGCACCGGCTCGGTCACGGAGCGTGCGATGACAGGCTCGGTTCCGGCCAGCACCGAGCGGGCCAGAACCTGGGCGCCCGCAACATAGTGCGCGGGTAATGCTAGAAGCCACTGGGAGGCCTCGCTTCCCGCGCTCTTGAAGAAGCCCTCGGTAGCCTCCGCGCTCGCCCGCAGGGCCCGGGCGCTCAGCGCGGTGTGCTTGGGGATTCCGGTGGAACCGGAGGTACCCACGAGCAGGGCGACGGAATCCTGATCGTTCCCCGCGAAGATTCGCCCGAAAGAATCCAGAAGGGCCCGCGGATCGGCGGGTCGATCGGCCCGCAAGCGTACCGCGTGAGGGTGCAGGGCATCCTCCCCGGGGGCGGGTAGGGGCTCGAGCCCGGGTACGGGGGTGGTAATCATAGAAAGTCCTTAGCGGCTGTTCGTAGCGGCTGTGCTCTAGTGGCGTGTCATGCGCCGGGGCTGCAATAACGCGCCCAACAACGCGCCGGAGCCGGATTCTTAGCTGAGGGTCTCAGGGGTGAATCCGGCTCCGAGCCTATTCATTTGAAGCTACTAGAAGTAGTAGGGGTAGTTGGACCAATCCGGGTCACGCTTCTGCAGGAACGCATCGCGGCCCTCCACGGCCTCGTCGGTCATGTAGGCCATGCGGGTGGCCTCACCGGCGAAGACCTGCTGGCCGAGCATACCGTCGTCGGGCAGGTTGAAGGCGTACTTGAGCATACGGATTGCCTGCGGGGACTGGCGGGCGATGTGCGCCGCGTACTCCAGACCCTTGTTCTCCAGCTCGGCGTGGGGGACGACGTCGTTGACCGCGCCCATTTCGTACATGCGCTGGGCGTCGTATTCTTTGGCGAGGAAGAAGATTTCGCGGGCGAACTTCTGGCCCACCTGGCGTGCGAGCAACGCCGAACCGTAGCCTGCGTCGAAGGAGCCGACGGTTGCGTCGGTCTGCTTGAACTTGCCGTACTCTTCGGAGGCGATGGTCAGGTCGGCCACCACGTGCAGGGAGTGACCGCCACCGGCTGCCCAGCCGGAGACCAGGGCGATAACGACCTTGGGCATGGTACGGATGAGGCGCTGCACCTCCAGGATGTGCAGGCGGCCCGCGCGTGCCGGGTCGATGCTTTCTGCGGTGTCGCCGCTGGCGTAGTGGTAGCCGTCGCGGCCGCGGATGCGCTGGTCGCCGCCGGAGCAGAATGCCCAGCCGCCGTCCTTGGCGGAGGGGCCGTTGCCGGTGAGCAGTACGGTGCCCACGTTGGAGGTCATGCGGGCGTGGTCGAGGGCGCGGTAGAGCTCGTCGACGGTGTGCGGGCGGAATGCGTTGCGCACCTCGGGGCGGTCGAAGGCGATGCGCACGGTGGGCAGATCGCGCAGAATCTCGCCGTTTTCGTCGCGCTCAACCTGGCGGTGGTAGGTGATGTCGGTGAAGTCCTCGAAGCCCTCAACGACGCGCCAGTCGGCGGGGTTGAAGATGTCCGAGACCTTTTCGGGAAGTTGTGCAGTCATAGACCCTATTTTACGGTGCCCGCGGTGCGGCTCGTCGAGGCCGGGGAACGAAGCACGCTCGGCATAATATTCCAATAGCAGAATATGATGCGCGGGGAAGGGGCTCTGTCCTTGCGCTCATACCTGTATCTTGGCAGGTTAAGACCCTATAAACAGACCAAGGCCCGGACCGCGTGTGTGCGGCCCGAGCCTTGGGGAAGAGACTCTTTACTTGACCTTGGCGAGCTCAACCGCGCGGTCGAACTCTTCGTCAATGGCGTCGTTCTTCTTGTAGGTCATGAGCGAAACCACGATGGCGACCAGTAGAGCCGACGCGAAGCCGGGAACCATTTCGTAGAGCACGGACTTCATCGGGCTCTGGCCCCATGCGAATGCCACAACGGCACCGGTAATCATGGAGGCGAGTGCACCCTGGGTGGTCAGCTTACGCCAGTAGAGGGAGAGCAGAACGGTCGGGCCGAATGCCGAACCGAAGCCAGCCCAAGCGAATGCGACCAGCTGCAGAATGGAGCTGTTGGGGTTCCATGCCAGGGCACCGGCGACCAGTGCCACGATTGCCACGCCTGCACGGCCGAGCCACAGGGACTTGCCGGCGCTGAGCTTCTTCGAGGAGAAGATGCCGTAGAGGTCCTCAACCAGAGCGGAGGAGCACACGATCAGCTGCGAGGAGAGGGTGGACATAATTGCCGCCAGAACCGCGGCCAGAATCAGACCTGCAATAAAGGGGTGGAAGAGAATCTGGGAGAGGTCCAGGAACACGGACTCAGCGGTTTCCGGGTTGGTGAGGGATGCCTCGGGGTGGCGTGCAAAGTATGCGATACCCATGAATGCACCGCTGAGTGCGCCGAACACGGTCAGGACCATCCAGCTGATGCCGATGCGGCGGCCGGACTTAGCGTCCGCGGGGGTGCGCAGCGCCATGAAACGCACGATAATGTGCGGCTGGCCGAAATAGCCCAGACCCCATGCAAGGGACGAAATAATACCGGCGAAGGTGGTGCCCGCGAAGATGCTGAGGGCGTCGGGGCGAACCTGGCTGATGGACTCAACCACGGGGCCCACGCCGCCGAGGTCAATAATAGTGACGACGGGAACGGCAATGAGTGCTGCGAGCATGAGCAGGCCCTGAACCATGTCGGTGTAGGATGCGCCCATGAAGCCGCCGAAGAAGGTGTAGAACACGGTGATGCCTGCCAGCAGGAGCATGCCGGTGTGGTATTCCTGTCCGAAGGAGGACTTGAAGAACAGACCGCCGGACACCATACCGGAGGAGACGTAGAAGGTGAAGAACACTAGAATCACGACGCCGGAGACGATGCGAAGCACACGCTTGGTGTCCTTGAGGCGGTTGCTCAGGAAGACGGGGACGGTCACTGCGTCGCCGGCAACTTCGGTGTAGCTACGCAGTCGCGGTGCCACGAACTTCCAGTTGCACCACGCACCGATGGTCAGGCCGACGGCGAGCCAAGCCTGGGAGAGGCCGCTGAGGTAGACGGCGCCGGGCAGGCCCATGAGGAGCCAGCCGGACATGTCGGATGCGCCAGCCGAGAGAGCGGCGACGGTGGGGGAGAGCTGTCGTCCACCCAGCACGTAGTCGTCGAGGCTGTTGTTCTTGCTATTGGCCCACAGGCCGATCGCGATCATGGCGACAAAATATATCGCCAGCGCGATAATTTGGTATGTACTCGCGGCCATTGTTTTCCTTCTCTCCTGGTGTTGGTGAGCGTCTGTGTGTATTTATACGCTACTCCATAACTTTATAAGTGGTCTGGGATACATTCTAGATTCTTCAGAACGGAAAATAAAACCGTCGTTGCGAAATTTAGTTATGCGGTAAACAAATAAATATGCATCAATAGAATATTGCGGGTAACCGTATGTGTGGGAGACAGTGGGAATCTGTGTGAAAAAATGCCCGAAAACCCGGGGTGATAGGGCTTTCGGGCATTGTGCCACGGGCTTAGCTATGCAAAGGCAACACAAACGCGCATCGGCATATTCAATGCAAACGAAGAAAACGAAAAGTTTAAAAACCTTGACGGGGTGTCGTCTAACGTGTCGCCCATAGAAGGGGGTACGGGGCAGGAAGAGCCCGCGTTACGTGGTGTGAAGGTCTAAAGATTACGCACGACCCAGGGCTCACGCGACATGAGGGCCGGGTCAAAACGCTCCAGAATCACCGAAGCATCCGGCACCGGAACCCGAGCCTCATGCGGGCGGCCCGAATCGTCCAGCACCGGAATGGAGGCTGCAATCCAGCCGAGCACCTCGGGGATGGTCACCCCCGCCTCCTGAAGCTGAGGCAGAGTGACCGCGCCGTCACGCTTGGCCAGGCGCTTACCCTCTTCGTTCAGCGCCAGGGGAACGTGCGCGTAGCGCGGCTGCGGCAGACCCAGCAGGCCCGCCAGATACGCCTGGCGAGGCGCGGAGGGTAGCAGATCATCGCCGCGCACAATCTGCTCAACCCCCACGAAAGCGTCGTCCACCACGGAGGTCAGGTTGTACGCGTAGGTGCCGTCGTTGCGTACCAACACGAAATCGTCCACCAGCCCGGTGTAGGGGCCGTAAAAATCATCATGCACCGTGTAGCTCGTGCGCTCGGCGCGAAGGCGCAGAGCCGGCGGACGCTGGGCGCGGCGTTCCTCGCGCTGCGCCTCGCTCAGTCCGCGACAGGTGCCCGGGTAGGCGCCCGGGGCACCGTGCGGTGCGCTCGAGGCCTCCTGAATCTCGCGGCGGGTGCAGTAGCACTCGTACACGAGGCCCGCCTCGCGCAGGCGCTGAACCGCACGCTCGTAGGCGGCAAGGCGCGTGCTCTGGTAGAGGACGCCGGCCTCCTTACTCTCGGTACTCTCTGCCGCGCTGCCCGGGCTGACATCCCAGTCCAGGCCCATGGCTCGCAGATCGGCCAGCTGGCGTTCCGCGGCACCGGGACGCACACGATCCAGATCCTCAACGCGCATGTAGAAAGACTTACCACCGCGGCGAGCCATCGCCCACGCCAGAATCGCGGTGCGCAAATTACCCAGGTGCAGGTCGCCGGAGGGGGAGGGGGCGTAGCGTCCCGTGCCGCTGGGGAAAACCGCACCGGAAACATCGTTCGAAGAATCTGGAGAAATCATGGTTCCATCCTACGCGGAAAGCACTGCAACCAAGGCGGATCCGGGCCGGGCGGCCGGGGCTCCGGAATCCGAAAACCTCTCGGAGTGTGCCCAATTTCCTTTTCCAAAAAGGGAAATCTTGCTCTCTGAGAGTGCAATGGCGCAACATCGCTCAAAAATTCCAGTAGGGTTGTATCTATGGCTCGCACAATTGAACTTGCCGACGGCGTGTATCGCATCGCGACGGATAACTACCGACTCAATACCGGACTGGTTCTCGGACTGGAACGGGCACTGGTCGTAGATACCGGCGCCGGTCCCCGTCAGGCCACCGAAATTTATGATGAGGTTCGCCGCCTCACCCGACTTCCGATTACCGTAGTGAACACCCACGGCCACTACGAACGTTTCTTTGGTAACGACGTCTTCGCGGCTATGGGGGTCGAGGAGTTCTGGGCGCACCCCCGCGCCGCTCGCGCCATCCGCAAGTACGGCGCGGCGCAGCGATCCTACGTTGAGACCCTCGAGCCTGAGATGGCGCACCACCAGGGTGCCGCCACCGATATCGTCGTGCCCAACCACCTGGTCGCTAACAACGGCGACGGCATCACCTTCACCCCGATCGACCTGGGTGAGCGTAGCGCAACCCTCATGTACATGGGTCCCGGCCACACGGACGGCGACATCATGGTCGGCGTTGAGGACGTGCTCTTCATGGGTGGCCTCATTGAGGAAGGCACCGACCCGTACTTCGAGGATTCCTTCCCCGATCGTTGGATTGATACCCTGGGTGCCGTGCTGGAATTCGACCGCTACCGCGTGTTCGTGCCCGGTAACGGCGAGCCCGTGGACCGCACCTTCGTGGAGCGCGAACGCAACACTATGATTAGCGCGATCAAGTCAATTCGTGCCTCGACCCTGGACCGCGAGGACGAGGCGACCACCGCCGCAATGTACCAGCTGCCCTATGCGCCGGGCGCGACCCGCTTCCTGTTGGACCGTTTGGCCCAGCTCGAGAACGCCCCCGACTCTGAGAACTTCGACGCGGAGCAGCCGGACACGAGCGGCTTTACGGGCCCGATTACGTTGGGTAAGGCTGCCTACTAGGCCCTGTATTCCACGGCGCGCGGGGTCGTAGAGCGCCCCGCCGCCTCACCGAACCTCAGCATATTCGATATAGCCAATACGGCATAAATGCAGGTGCGGGCCGGTTTCTTCTTAGAAGCCAGCCCGCACCTGCGTTATATATCAGTCGTGCGCTAGGGAGATCTACGCCGCGGCGTACTCCGCGCGCATGGCCTCGCAGTCGGTCTTCAGCGCAGCGGGAACTTCGCCCATCGCGCCGCAGAGCTCCACGAAGCGGTGGCGCCAGTCCAGGTGCTGCAGGGCGCGACGAATCTGACGCTCGCCCTGCTCGGGGGTCCAGCGCGAGGCGGCCTCGGCAACCTGCGCGAGGCCCGCGCGAGCATCAGCGTGATCGATATCGACGGTCGCACCGTCCCAGAGAATCTCGCGTACGGTGCTCGTGTCCGGAACCTGACCCACCACGGTGACGCCGGAGGCCAGAGCATCGGTCCAGCGGCCGGTGATGTACTCCTTCGTGGGGTGGGTGTAGGGGGCGGGGCTCACCGAGGTGGAAAAGGCCAGCAGGAACTTCGCGCGGTTCAGCGAATCCTGCAGGTGCTGCGCCGACTCGCGGTCGTTCGTGCCAAAGGGCGGGCGGCCCTCGAAGCTCAAACCCAGCTCCTTGGCCAGGCGAGCGGTTGCTTCGTCGTCCTCATATGCGGCGGGCTGTCGGCCCACGCGCAGCAGATCGGTGGTCTTGGACTCCAGTGCCGCTAGACGGTCGGAGAAAGCGCTCCACACATCCGCTCCCCAGGGCAACACGCCCGGGGTCTTCACGCCGGCCGCGGTCCACGGCTGGACGTCGTCGGCGTCGGCGACGAAGATACGGTCGTAGACCGAGGACTTCGCAACGGCGGGAATACGGTCGTCCCAGAAGCTGTCAATGACCCAACCGTAGATGGCACCGTAGCGGCGGAATGCGAAGGAACGCTGCGCGACGGCGTAGAGCTGGCCGGGGTCGGAGGCGATGACCACGCAGCGGCGGGAACCGCCCTTGAGTCGCGGCAGGCGAGCCAGAAGCTTCGTTTCCTTGGACAGAGAAGCCCCCACGTTGACGGTGTGGACGGTGCTGCCGGTGTAGTGGGCCAGGAGGTCCGCCATGGCGTGCACCGGAACCCAACCGGCGCCGGAGGGAACGGCAACAATAATATCGAGTGAGCTCATGAGATTCCTTGAGAGGGATCCGCCGGGGAAAATGCGCGCAATGCTCATCACAATTGGCGGGACGAGCGGCACGCTCCCGGAGCGGACGGACGATAGATATCTAAGCGGGAAAATCCCTTGCGGCGGCCCCGGTACCGGGTATTTGCCGGGTAAACCCGCGGTGGGGCGCATACAGTCTTCAGTATATCCGTAGCCCGTGGTTCTCCGGGGATCAGCCTCGCCCGCTAGGGTGTGTGAATACGCACCTCGATACCCGATTCGGCGCCAAACCCGGCGGCCATGCGCGCCAGGTTGGTGTTCGGGGCGGCCGCGACCGTGAAGAAGCGGCTCACCGCGGCGGCGAATTGCTCATCGCGGGCCAGTTCGCCGTGTTCCAGGGTCGTGAAGATGCCGCCGCCGGCGTCGTCGAAGACCTCGATGCGCAGGTCGGGTAGTAGCTCGGTGCTCGGCAGATTGAGCGACGCAATGTCGTGCTGGAAGGTCAGGTCGCCGCAGAGCAGGGTCACCGGCAGGGCGGAGCCGCCGATGACGGGGCGGCCCTCGGAATCCGTCCCGGCGGGGTAGTAGCCCGAGAGGGAAACGCCGATGGCGGTTGCCGTGGTGCCGTCGATACCGGCCAGACCGCGGTTGGCGAAGACGCGCGCGGGGGCGGGCTCGCCCAGGGCGGGGGCCGCCGCCTCCAGATCACGCACAAGGTTGGAGGAACCCAGCACGAAGAGCCGCTTCTGCTCCACGGCTTCCCGCCAAACGCGGCGGGCGTAGGAGCGTCCGGCGGTGCGATTGCGGTAGTCGAGGTAGCGTTCCTCTTCCTCTGGGCTATTGCCCGAGGCACCGTCCGCGCGGTGCTCGTAGGTCTCAATTTCGCGCAGCGCGGCCTGCTGCAATTGTTTGCCGGCACGCATCCACTGCTGGACCCAGGCCTCGGCGGTTTCACCGGTTTCTTCTTCCGCGGGGTCGGTGCCCTCGGCCGGGGCGTCCTTGACACCGCGCGCGAACTCGGCGAGCTGCTGCGGGCTGGAGATTTCGATGAAGGAACGCGCTCCGGGCTCGTACCAGCTGGCGCGGCGCGGCGCGTAGTAGGCGCAGGTCACGCTCTCGTCGGCCAGTAGAGCGGTCACGGGGCGCGAAAGGGTCGGGTGACCGAAGAGCACCACGCGCTCAATACGCGCGGCAGGCTCGAATCCCTCTGAGGAGAGCAACTGCGGGTAGTGCGGAATGGCGGTTGCGCCGTGGCGTGCCTCGGAGGAGGGCTCAGCCAGCAGCGGCAGGTTCAGCACGCGCGCGAACTCGGCGGCAAATTCCCCGGCCCCGTCAGCGGCCACCACGACGGTTCGCGCGGTGGTGGAGAGCGCGGGCGCATCCGCCTCAATGGTTTGGGCCCCGGTGCTGAGGGAGCTCAGAAGCCACTCCCTTTCTAGCGCGGAAAGCCCCGACCCCTCGGCGCGGTCGGTGCGCAGGCGAGCCTCCTCCTGCGGATCGTAGTCCTCGAGCAGGCTCTGGGCCCACTGCGGCAGGGCGTGCGCGAACTGCCCGGAAGGGGTGAGCGGCGTATCGAAGCAGAGGTTCAGATGAACCGGGCCGATGGGCTCGGCCGAGGGACGGGCCCAGTTTTCTGCGGCGCGGCCGGTCAAAGCGTTGAGGCAGGCAGCGAAGGCAAAGGTCTGCTCGCCTTCCTCCTGCTCGGGATAAGCGGTCAGGTCGGCCTCGGCGCGCACAAAGGGAGAGAAGAACCCGGCCTGGTGGGTGGTCTGGTTGACGCCGCTTCCACGCAGACGCTCGGGGCGGTCTGCGCTCATGATCGCGAGGGGTATGCCGGCATGGTAGGCCTCCATGACGGCCGGCATGTACTCGCCCAGAGCCGTACCGGAGGTGCACACAAGGCCCACCGGGCGGCCCGAGGCTTTGGCGATGCCGAGAGCCGTGAAGGCGGCGGTTCGCTCGTCCACTCGCACGTGAGCGATGAGTGCTCCGGCTTCGGCGGCCGCGGCGATGGCGTAGGCCAGGGGCGCACTGCGGGAGCCCGGGGACACGACAATATGCCGCATTCCGGCGCGAATCAGTGAGTCGAGCACGGAAATTGCGGTCAGCATGGCGGGGATGGAGCGATGTTTAGTCACCGTACCATTCTAATGCCGCGCCCATATCGGGCCGGTATGGGTTACCTTCGCGCGCTGGTTCATGACGCACGGGTTCGTGACGACGCGCGGTTCTTGAGAGGCTCAAGCCCCCATGCTCTAGCGGCGGTCTAGCCGCGGTGGATGCGTTCCAGCACGCGGTAGCAGCGGCTCACCCGCTCAGCCCACCACCGGCGGGTCGGCTCGTCGGCGGCCAGGCGCTCGAGGCGCTGCGGGTCGGGCTCGACGGCTCGCACCCGCATGAGCCCGTCGTGGGCAATCATGGGGTCCTCGGCGACGTCCTCGGCCATGAGCGAGACGGTTCCCAGGCCGCACCCGTACTTCAGGGTCGGCAGGGAGGCCGCCAGGGCGGCACCGGTTGCGATGCCCACCGAGGTTTCCAGGGCCGAAGAGACGACGGCCGGAAGCTGGGCCTGCTCAACGATGGTCAGGGCACGGCGAACACCGCCCAGGGGAGCGGCCTTGATGACGATGAGGTCTGCGGCATTGGCGCGGGCCACGCGCAGCGGGTCCTCGGCCTTGCGAATCGACTCGTCGGCGGCGATGCGGACCGGCAGTCCCTCCTTGGCCACGGCGTAACGGAGCGCCGCCATGTCCTCGATGGTGGCGACCGGCTGCTCGGCGTAGATGAGGCCGTACTCGCAGAGTTTGCGGAGCGCCTCAAGAGCGCCGGAGAGGGTGTAGCCCATATTCGCATCGATCTTGAGGCGAGCCTCGGGGAGCGCCTCGCGCGCGGCGGCCACGCGGGCCACGTCGTCGGCGAGGCTCTGGCCCTTCTCCGCGACCTTGATTTTGAGCTCCCGGATGGTGCCGTCGTAGCGGGCGAGTACCTCGGGCACGCGTTCGGCGGGGACGGCGGGCAGGGTTGCGTTGAGCGGAATACTTTCGCGCACCGGCTCGGGGGCGGGGAGCCAGGCCGCTTCGAGGGCGCAGGCGAGCCAGGCGGCCGCCTCTTCGTCGCCGTATTCGAGGAATGGCGCGAACTCGCCCCAGCCTCGGGGGCCGCGAATGAGCGCGCTCTGGCGACGGTTCACACCGCGGAAGGTGACGTTCATGGGGATATCGACGACGGCTAGGCGCTCGAGCACCTCGTCCAGCGGGGGTAGCGGAAGCCCCGCGAGGCGGAAACCGTAGCCCAGGGGCGGCACGCCGCCCGGGGTGGACTCTGCGGGTGATGATTTGTGATGCACGCTCACTGTTGTCCTTTCCCCGCTAAAAATTTTTTTAGCGGTTCAAGCCCCTCGATATGGGGCACGTCCCAACTCGAACCGGGCGCTCGGCACGCCGCTGACCAGGGCTTTTAATGGGGGGTTTGGGGAACTTTCGATACCTCTCGCGTTAAGCCTGCGTATTTTGCGGAAACTCTCAGCTTAGCGACCCAAAAACTTTACCTTTTCATAGCTTAACCTGAGATAGTGAGGTAGTTACTCTATCAGCGCGGTGACCGCATTCGACTCGCGCGAAGGCTTGGGGGTCTTCGCCGCCGGGTGGACCGCCGCGAGGTAACGCCATGAGGGAGAAGGTACGAAACGAAGTGTGGAGGGGCTTATGAGCTATCGATGGAACGCGCACGAAACCGTCGCGAGCGGCGCGGTGAGCGATTCTGAGGCAACCCGCCCGCTCCAGACCGGCGATGATGCCCCTACCCTGCCCTTCTCCGCCGAGGCCGTCGCGGACCGCGCGGCCGAGCTCTCCGATACCCAGCCTATCTCTGCGACCCAGCCGATTTCGGCCGCCCGTTCCTCTTCCGCGCGCGCGTACGCGCACGATGCACAGGACCCCACCGAGGTGCTCCCCGCCCGAAGCCCCGACACCCGCTTGCTGTCGAACACTGACGGCTCCACCCGCCTCATGCAGGCCACCCAGACGCTTGAGGAGCCGACCATTCAGGCTTCTCGCTCGCCCTATGCGGCCCCCAGGGTTGAGCCCGCGACTCCGGCTGCACCCGCCGCGCCGGTGCCGCCTCGCGCGGCGAACCCCAACGTTTCCTACGGGGGAGCCTCGTATTCCGGCGTTCCCTACCCCAACGAGGCCTTCCCTCCCGCTTCTCAAACGGGCAACGTCTATTCCCAGGTTGGAGTGACCTCGATGAGCCCCATGGGCAACCCGATCCGCCCGGGTGAGGGCGACCCGAAGAGCTTCCCGAGTACCGGCCTTCTGATGCGGCATCTCTTTGCCCTGCTCTTCTTGGGGGCCTCGCTTTTCGGGGCCTTCCGTTTCTTCATCTACACGCACGTTGGCCAGCAGGTGGATGAGCAGGCCTACGCCGAGTACACGAACCAGTTCCTCAACTATCGCGGTCCGACCCTGACCGCGCTGGACTCGTTGCCGACGATTGTCGGTGTGGTGGCGGTGCTCGGCCTGATTGCGGTGCTGGTATGGAAGCACCGGTTCCTCCCGGCACTGGTGGGGGTGCTCTGCGGCGTGGGAGCCTGCGTCACGACCTACGCGCTGAAGAACTACATCATCGTGAAGCCCGACTGGGGTATTCAGGAGGCGGTGAGCAATTCGGCGCCCAGCGGCCACACGACGTTCGCGGCGGCGGCCGGTGCGGCCCTCTTCCTGGCGGCTCCCCGGCTGATGCGTCCGACCGTGGCCCTGTTGGCGGCGGTCGCGACCTGCCTGACGGGTGCCTCCACGATTATTAACGGCTGGCACCGCCCGGTGGATGTTGTGACCGCGATTCTCGTGACCGCCATGTGGACGGTGCTGGGCATGACCGTGCTGCGCTACGTGCGCCGCGGCGACTTCACGATTGCCGCGCGCGGCGGCCTGGTGCTGGTGCCGCTGTTGACGATTGCGACGCTTTTCCTTTCCTTCTGTTCCGTGATTCTGTACCTGATTGCGATTTTCTCGCCCATCCCGGGAGGCGCGTTTACCGCAGCGACCTGCATGATCGTGGCGGTGAGCTTCGGTACGACGGCGCTGACGGTGAATCTGCTGCGCGCACGCAATAGCAAGCGTCAGGCGTAACCCAAATGCGTGCCTCGCCCTCATGCGGCGGGGCACGCGTTTTTATTGGCTTTGTGTGTGGGCGTTGCCTCGCGGGGGAGCGCAGAATACAATGGAAATAATTGGTATTTTTGATACCAAATAACAGTATTGGCGACTAGCCGCCGGGCCGCATACTCCGCCCGGCTCGAGTAGAAAGGTGCGTACCATGGCAGGTACCCATGAAGGCCGCGTCATCATTTTCCCCCAGCTCACCGAGGAGCTAAAGCCCTTCGAAGACAAGCCCCAGGCCCGCAAGATTGTGGACGCCGACGGCGGCAACCTGACCCTCATGGAGCTGGCGGCCGGCCAGTCCTGGCACGAGCACCACAGCGTGCACCCCATCTTCGTGCAGGTTCTCAAGGGCGAGGTGATCTTCCATGTGAAGGATCGCGATATTACCCTGGTCCCGGGCAAGCCGATTCACGTGACCGCCAAGCTTCTGCACTCCCTGCGCGCCGTGAAGGACTCCACCCTGCTGGTGACCATGCTGACCGGCGAGTCGCACCCCGAGCCCAAGCTCACCGTTGAGGTGGAAGAGGTTTAAACCCCGGCCTCTAAACCCCTGACCCCAAAACCTTAGCTCGCCGCCGCATCTGCACAGGATGCCGCGGCGAGCTTTTTCTCTGTCCTCCTGCCCTCATATATGTCGGCGAGAATACCCGCAGCTACGCCCTGAGCTTTCTGCATGCTCGTACGCCCCCGCGCGGGCGTACCCTGAGAAGTACACTCCCGCTAACCTCACAGGGAGCAACCCGAAAGGATACGCAATGCCCAAGTCACTGCAACGCCCCGTCGTTCTTCTCACCGGCGCCAGCTCCGGTATCGGCTACGACGTAGCGCCGCTGCTGGTGCGCTACGGCTACACCGTCTACGGTGCCGCCCGCCGCGTTGAGAAGATTGAAGAGCTCGCCTCCGAAGGCGTGAAATCGCTCAGCCTGGACGTTACCGATGAAGCATCCATGGAAGCCGCCGTACAGCAGATTATTGAGGCAGAAGGTCGCATTGACGTGCTCATTAACAATGCAGGCTACGGATCCTACGGCGCCATTGAAGACGTCCCCATCGACGAGGCACGCCGCCAGTTCGAGGTGAACCTCTTCGGCCTCGCGCGCCTCACCCAGCTGGTGCTGCCGCATATGCGCGCACGGGGCAGCGGGCGCATCCTGAACATCTCCTCAATGGCGGGGCGTATTACCTCGCCCCTGGGCGCCTGGTATCACGCCACCAAGTACGCTCTCGAGGCGTTCAGCGATGCGCTACGCATGGAGGTTGAAGAGTTCGGTATTGACGTGGTCATTATCGAGCCCGGCGGCATCAAGACCCCCTGGGGGCTCATCGCGGCAGACCACCTCGAGGAATCCTCCCGAAACGGTGTCTACGCGGCTCAGGCACAGCGCGTTGCGGCAAATATGCGTAAGCTCTACTCGCCGTCCTCCAACCTTTCAGAGCCCAAGGTTATCTCTAACGCTATTCTGCGAGCCCTGGAGGCGCGCCGCTCCAAGACCCGCTACCTGGTAGGTTTCGGTGCTAAGCCCTCCGTGTTCCTGCATACCGTGCTACCGGACCGTCTCTTTGACAAGGTGGCGCGCCGTATCTTCTAGAACCGAAATAGCGGCGAACTAGAGCATTAAAAAGCGGGCGGTGCTGCGCGAAACAGAATGTTTCGTACAGCACCGCCCGCTATATTTTCAAGAGCTAGTACTAGTTTACAACCGCGTGGGTCGGATCGAGCACTCGAGCCAAGAAAGCCCGGGTACGTTCGTGCTTGGGGGCGCCAATCACCTGGTCGGCAGGGCCTTCCTCCACGACCACGCCGTCGGCCATGAAGACGACCTTGTCGGCCACCTCGCGGGCGAACGCCATCTCGTGGGTCACCACAATCATGGTCATGCCCTCATCGGCCAGGTTACGCATAATGCTCAGAACCTCGCCGACCATCTCCGGGTCCAGCGCACTGGTGGGCTCGTCAAAAAGCATCAGGTCGGGGTGCATGGACAACGCACGGGCGATAGCCACACGCTGCTGCTGGCCGCCGGAAAGCTGAGCGGGAAAACGGTCTTCCTTGCCGGCCAGGCCCACCTTAGCGAGCTGCTCGAGGGCCACCGCCTCCGCCTCCTCCTTGGAGCGGCCCAGCACCTTAATCTGGGCAATCGTGCAGTTATCCAGGATGTTCAGGTGACCGAAGAGGTTGAACTGCTGGAACACCATGCCCATGTGGGTGCGCACGCGGTTAATGTCCACGTCCGGGTCGGTGACCTCGGTATCGCCCACCATGATGGTGCCGTCGTTCGGCTCCTCCAGTAGGTTCACGCAGCGCAGCAGGGTGGACTTGCCCGAACCGGAGGGACCGATGAGGCACACGACCTCGCCGGGGGCGACCTCCATGTCGATGCCCTTGAGCACCTGGACCTTGCCGTAGGACTTGTGCAGGTTAGAAATGCGCACCGAGGAGGCGGCCATGGATGAAGTTGAAGCGGTCATAGTATCCGTAATCCGTTCTGTCTCGTCGTTGCGCTTACTTGCGGCCGGTCAGCTGGGTGCGGCGCTCAAAGTATGCGGAGAGCTGGCCCAGCGGGACGGTGATGATGAGGTAGCACAGGCCGGCGACCACCAGGGGAGTCAGGCCCGCATTGGCGGCGGTCAGGCCCTCACGGCCGAACTTTGCCAGCTCGTACTGCGATACGGTCACGCCCAGCAAGTAGACGAGGGAGGAGTCCTTGGTCAGCAGGATAACCTCGTTGGTCAGCGGGGGAAGCACCACGCGGAAGGCCTGCGGGATGATGATCGAGATCATCGCGCGGGTGTGGGACATACCCAGGGAGCGTGCCGCCTCCATCTGGCCCTTCGGAATGGCCTGCAGGCCCGCGCGCAACACCTCGCTGATGTAGGCAGCCGAAACCATACCCAGAGACAGGGTCACCGGAATTAGGTTATCCACGAAGCGAATCTTGAAGGCCAGCGGAATACCGTAACCGAAGGCGAAGAAGACCAGCAGTGCCGGGATACCGCGGAAGAGCTCAACGTACAGGGTGGCAATCCAACGGTACGGGGCAATGGAGGAAATACGCATGAGCGCCAGCAGTAGACCGCCGGAGAGGCCCACAACAAAGCCCAGCGCGGTGTAGAGCAGGGTGTTCTTCAGCGCCACGGTGATGACGTCGGGGAACTGCTTGGCCGCCACATCGAGGTTGAAGACCTGCTGGCTGAGGGTCTTCCAGTCAGCCAGCAGAATGGCAGCCAGGGCAATAACGGCCAGGATGGCGTACTGTGCGTAGCGGAAGAGCTTCTGCTTCTGGCGGGGTGAAAGTTTAGAGGACATGCGCTTTCTTATCGAGTGCTGTTCGGTCAAGAGCGTACTAAACGCTCGCGGAAAAAGGCTGGGACCTCCCCAACCCAAAAGTATTAGGGTACTCCTGAATTGGGGGAGGAACTAACCGATGAGGGAGTTAGGACGCGGAGGAGGAGGCGCTCGCGGAGGCCGAGGAGGTGGTGCCCACCCACTTGGCCTTCATCTTGTCGAGCTCGCCGTTCTTCTTGAGCTTGTCAATGGTGGCGTTGGCCTTGGCCAGCAGTGCCTTGTTGTTGGAAGAGACTGCTGCGGCAATCTGTTCGGTATTCTCGGAATCCTGGTAGGCAATCTTGAAGGAGTCCGGGTCGTTGGTCAGCGCCTCGGAAATCACGGAGAGGTTCGCGGCGACTGCCTTGACCTGACCGGTCTTCAGAGCGGAGAACATGAGGGAGGTGTCTTCGTACTGGATGACCTCTGCGCCGTTTTCCTTGGCGTAGGTCTCACCGCTGGTAGCCTGCTGGGCACCGACGGCCACGCCCTTCAGGTCGGCTGCGGAGGTGATGGAGGAGCCCTTGGGAACCAGGATGGCCAGGTTGTCGTCGAAGTAGACGGTGGTGAACTCCATCTTGCTCTTACGTTCGTCGGTCACGCCGATACCCGCCAGCGCGATGTCGCACTGGCCGGTGGACAGACCGGTGCCGGAGTCTAGGCCCTCGAAGCTGATGGAGGTCAGCTGTGCCTTCACACCCAGGTCGGAGGCGATGGCGTTGGCGATGTCTGCGTCCAGGCCCACGACGGTGCCGTTCTCTTCGTATTCGAAGGGCTTGTAGGGGGTGTTGGTGCAGACGCTGAGCACGCCGGACTTGACGAGGCTGACCTCGCCGTTGGCGTCGGAGTTCTCGTTGGCGGTGGAGACGCAGCCGGTCAGTGCCAGGGGCAGTACCGCCAGCAGGGCCAGCGGCTTGAAGGATGCCTTTTTGAGGATTGCGGTGTTCATTGGGGTGCTCCTATGTGCGGTGTGCGTTCACTCGTTGAGCGGCGCGTTCTATGAAATCTAGAGTCTATTGTGCGCCTGCATGTTAAAAAATGCAAGCATATACATAAATATTCATAATATTTTGCTGAATATACATAAATTTACCCTCGAAGGATGAATAAAACCCCGCCTATGCGGCCCAAAAATCATCCGAGCGAGCCAGCGAACCCCTCACATGACGTAACTACGGTTCACCCAACTATCGAATCCCCCAACCTCCATGCCACAATTGAGAGCGTGAACGCAGAGAAGAATACCCGCGCCACCCGCGCCACCCTGGATAAGAAGACCAGCGACATCGCCGCAATGTTCGATACCGTCGCCGAACGATACGACCTGATGAACGGCATCCTTTCCCTCGGCCAGCACATCTACTGGCGCAAGCAGGCCGTCGCCGCCGTCGACGCGCACCCCGGCCAGAAGGTCCTGGACGTAGCCGCAGGAACCGGCGTCTCATCCGAACCCTTCGTCGACGCAGGTGTAGACGTCATCGCCGCCGACCTCTCCGAGGGCATGCTGGACGTTGGTCGTCGCCGCCGTCCCGACATGACCTTCGTGCAGGCCGACGTCACCGCCCTGCCCTTTGAAGACGGCACCTTCGACGCGGTCACCATGTCCTACGGCCTGCGCAACGTCGCAGACTACCCCAAGGCGCTGAGCGAAATCTACCGCGTGCTCAAGCCCGGCGGCCGCATCGTGATTCTCGAGTTCTCGACCCCGACCTTCGCCCCCTTCGGCGCGGTGTACAAGAACTACATCATGAAGGCGATTCCGCCGATTGCGCGCGCAATTTCCTCCAACCCCGAGTCCTACGAATACCTCGCCGAGTCCATCATCGCCTGGCCCAACCAGCAGGCACTGGCCGAAAAGTTCAAGGAGGCGGGATTCACCTCGGTGCAGTACCGCAACCTGACCGGCGGTATCGTTGCCATTCACCGCGGCTTCAAGCCTGTGGAATCCAACGCATAACGTTCACACCACCCCGACATACCCACCGCACCGTTTTCACGCCGCCCCGATAGGACATTCCGAGGGACGGACCACTAGAAAACACCAAGAAGATAGAAGACACCGTGACCAACGCAGAGCAGCCCATCGCCGCCACCGACCTGCTGGGAGACCTCGATCTGAAGCTTCCCGCGGGATTCGAACTGATCGCCGCAGACCCCAAGTTGGGTCCGCAGATCCTCTCGTCCCTCGCCCGTATTGAGGAGCGCCTGGGCGAGGCCATCGCGCAGACCGACCACCTGGCCGACGTCGCCTCCCGCCACCTGCTTCTGGCCGGAGGCAAGCGCGTGCGCCCGCTGCTGGCCCTGCTCTCGGCAGCCGTGGACGGCGAAATCAACGACGAGGTTATCGAAGCCGCCGTGGTCGTTGAGCTGACCCACCTGGCAACCCTCTACCACGACGACGTCATGGACGACGCCCCCAAGCGCCGCGGCGTGGACAGCGCCCAGATGATTTGGGGTAACTCCGTCGCAATTCTGACCGGCGACCTGATCTTCTCCCGCGCCTCCCTGCTGGTCTCCGAGCTGGGTACCCGCCCCATGAAGATCCAGTCCCAGACCTTCGAGCGCCTGGTGCTCGGTCAGCTCTTCGAGACCACCGGCCCGCGCGAGGGCCAGGACCTACTTGACCACTACATCGCCGTCATCGAGGGCAAGACCGGCTCCCTGATTGCCGCCGCCGGCGAGTACGGCTCCCTGCTGTCGGGTGCCTCCGAGGAAGTCATCTCGATGGTCAAGACCTACGGCGAGCTGGTGGGCGTGGCCTTCCAGCTGGCGGACGACGTGATTGACATTGTCAGCGACGGTAAGACCAGCGGCAAGACCCGCGGCACCGACCTGCGCGAGGGCGTTCCGACCCTGCCGACCATCCTGCTGGATCGCGCTGTGGCGGCCGGCGATGAGTCCGCCCGCGAGGTACGCGCCCTGCTGGACGCCGACCTCAGCTCCGACGAGGCCCTGGAGACGGCCGTTGAGGCCCTCTCGGCCCACCCGGTCACCCAGGAAGCCTGGCAGATTGCCTACGACTGGGCCGATCGCGCGATTGAGGCGATCGCTCCACTGCCCGATTCCACCGCGAAGGCTGCGCTGGAGTCCTTCGCCCACGCCGTAGTTCACCGCGAGGGCTAGTCTCAGCTAAAGGGTTGCCTTCTGATTCTTGACCGTGAGGCCCCGCCCGTCCACCAGGACGAGCGGGGCCTCACGGCGTATCTGCGGGCAGAATTTTGTGTCGTGTCTCGTTTGAACGGGGCTCCGATATTTCGCATGGTGGGGTTGTGCGGGAATTTCTTGACCGGTTCTCGCTCTTTAAGGTAAACCTGAGAGTCATGTCTAAAACGTGCCACCACGTTCTGGACCCCCGACGGCTCCCTCGCCCACCCCGCGTTGGACGGGCCGTCGCTTCTCTTGGACGCGAGCAAGTCCCGCCAACCCGCGGTTCCCCTCGCACCAACCATCCGCGTCCCCACATCTAGAGGTTTACAACAATGGGAGCATCTACCCCTAAGGCGCCCGCGAAGCGCGAAGGCTTCTCGAGCCGCCGCGTCTTTATCTTTGCCGCCATCGGTTCTGCTGTTGGTCTGGGCAATATTTGGCGTTTCCCCTACATCGCATTCGACAACGGCGGCGGCGCCTTCATGATCCCCTACATTGTCGCCCTGCTAACCGCCGGCCTGACTTTCCTGTTCTTTGACTACGCCATTGGTCACCGTGCGCGTGCTTCGTCGCCGCTGGCCTTCCGCCGCCTGAACCGCAAGACCGAGTTCATCGGCTGGTGGCACATGGGTATTAACTTCGTGATTGCTATCTACTACGCCGCTATTGTGGCGTGGTCGTTGCGTTACATGGTTTTCTCCTTCACCAATGCGTGGGGCGATAACCCGAAGGCGTTCTTCCAGGGTGAGTTCTTGAAGGTTGCGGACACCCCCGGTGTCTCCCTGGACTTCAACATGAACATCCTGATTCCCATGGTTCTCGTCTGGGGTGTGCTGCTGGCTGTGATGGCTCTGGGCGTGCAGAAGGGTGTTGGCGCGGCCAACATCGTCTTTATCCCGCTGCTGCTGGTCATGTTCGTGGGCCTGGTGATTTACTCCCTGACCCTGCCCGGCGCAGTTGACGGTCTGAACGCGCTGTTCACCCCCAGCTGGGATTCGCTGGCTAACCCGGATGTGTGGGTTGCCGCCTACGGCCAGATTTTCTTCTCGCTGTCCATCGGCTTCGGCATTATGATCACCTACTCCTCCTACCTGAAGCCCAAGGCTGACCTGACCGGTTCGGGTGCCGTGGTTGGCTTTGCAAACTCCGGTTTCGAGCTGCTTGCGGGTATTGGTGTGTTCTCGGCTCTGGGCTTCATGGCTCAGGCTGCGGGCACCCAGGTGAGCGATGTCGCGACCAGTGGTATTGGTCTGGCGTTCATCGCGTTCCCGACCATTATTTCTCAGGCTCCCGGCGGTGTGCTGATCGGTATTCTCTTCTTCGGCTCCCTGCTCTTCGCGGGCTTCACCTCCCTCATCTCGATTCTTGAGGTGATTATTGCGGGTGTTCAGGACAAGTTCGCCACCTCGCGTCTTGCCTCCACCGCCCTGGTGATTATTCCGGTCGCCGTAATTTCGCTGTTGCTGATGCCGACCACCACCGGCCTGTACGTGCTCGATATTCTCGATAACTTCGTGAACCTCTTCGGTATTCTGGCCGCCGGCCTGTGCGCCATCATCGTCGTGGCGTACGTGGTGCGTGCGCTGCCCGCCCTGGCCGAGCACCTGAACCGTTACTCCTCCATCAAGGTCGGTAAGATTTGGATGGTTCTGCTGGCCGTCGTGACCCCGCTGGTTCTTGGCTACTCCCTGATTCAGAGCGTCATCAAGCTGATTCAGACTCCGTACGAGGGTTACCCGACAGATATGCTGGCAATCTTCGGCTGGGGTATGAGCGCGCTCCTGCTGGTCGGCGCGATCGTTGTTTCTCTCTTGCCCTGGTCGAAGAAGTCTCGTGCCGCTGAGAAGCCTCCGGCACCTCCGGTGATTGCCGGTCAGGTGGAGCACGACCACGTCGATACGACCATTACCCGTTAGGAGCCCTCATGTCTATCTCTGCAATTGTGATGCTGATTGTGGCCATCCTGATTATCTGGGGTGGCCTGGGCCTGGCGATGCTGAACCTGCACCGTCATCCGGACCTGGATGCCCTGGACGAAGCGGCTGAGGCTCAGGGCTCCGAGCTCTAGAGCGTAAACGCGACATACAGTGATGCCCCGCCGGTATAGTTGGCGGGGCATCACTGTATTTTATGCGGGTGTTGAGCGTGCCGAAGGGACAGAACGGGGGAGGGAACTATTTGTTCTCGGAGCGCTGGGTTTGCTCCTGCTCTTCCAGAAGAATCTGCGCATCCTCAGCCTGTACGTTTTCCGCCTGAACCAGCGGAATCATGCCGGTCTCCGGATCCGACAGCGCGGAGGCGCGGTAGGAACGAGAGGCACGCAGAGCATCCACCGTGAAAATGATGAGCGCAACCCAGATGAGGCCCAGGCCCAGCACCTTATCGGGGCTCATGCGCTCGTGCAGCACGGTGATGGCCAGAACGAACTGGATGGTCGGGCCCAGGTACTGCACCATGCCGATAACCGAGAGCGGCAGGGCCTTGGTTGCCGCCGCAAAGAGCATGAGCGGCACAACGGTGACCACACCGGTGGACGCCAGGAGCCAGAAGTGCCCGGTGCCCTCGCTGAAGAGGGTCATCTGACCCTGTGCGTTGAGGACGAAGAGCGCAATAACGCCGAAGGGAGCCAGGATTAGCGTCTCGAGGGACAGCGAGACGATGGGGCTCACCTCATGGGCGATACGGGCCTTGAGCAGGCCGTAGATGCCGAAAGTAAAGGCCACGCCCAGGCCGGTCCACGGCACCTGCCCGTAGATGAGGCTCATCATCAGCACAGCGATGCAGGAAATCGCCACCGAGACCCACTGCGCGGCGCGCAGCCGCTCCTGCAGGAAAATTACGCCCAGCACCACCGAAACCAGCGGATTGATGAAATATCCCAACGACACATCAATCGTGTGGCCGGTCGTCGTCGCCACCACGTAGATGAGCCAGTTTGCGCAGATGAGAATGGAGGCGGCCGTCAGCACCAGCATGATGCGGCGGTTCCGCAGGGTTCGGCGGAAGTCGGCGGTTGCCCGAACAAGAGGTAGTAGCAGGGCGCAGAAGATGAGGGAGAAGACCACTCGGGCCACGACGATTTCAATCGGCCCGGCCGGCGCCATGACCACAAAGTAGAGGGGGAGCAGACCCCAGATGAGGTAGGTACCGATGATGGTGATAAACCCGTTACGGGTGGCGTGTTTCTGCGTCTCTGACATGGTTTCTTCTTGAGCTACTTTCTTCTGTGCGTGTTCTTTGAGCGTTATTCGTCGGGTTGGGGCCGCACACAATCAATCCCGCGCACTGCAGACATCCTCGTGGGGACCGGATAGAGGTGCTCCGGACGCCGACAGGCGCGGTACCACGAGGATACCGCGCCTGACGGGGTGTTGTGTATTCGGTTTAGAGGCCGAAGAAGCGGGAGAAGAAGCCCTTCTTCTTGGGCTCGGGCTTCTGCTGCTCTTCCTCGCGGCGCTCCTCGAAGTGCTGACGCTCGTACTCTTCGTGAGCGGCTTCTTCGTGCTCGGCGGGCAGGTCGGGGGCGTCGCCGGCGTTGTGAATCGGCTCCACGTACTCGGCGATTTCCTCTTCGGTGTACTCGCCCTGTGCCTCGTAAGCTTCGGGCTCCTCGGCGTGCTGCTCTGCCGGTGCCTGCTCGGCGGGAGCCTCGTGAGTTTCAACGTGCTGCTCGTCCTCGGCACCAATCGAGGCGTCGGTGTAGACGCGGGCCTGCTCGGGCTCGTGCTCCTCGACGGGCTGTTCCGCCGGGGCGGGCTGAGCCTCGGCGACGGGTGCCTCGTACTCCTCGTGAGCTTCGGCGGCGGGTGCCTCGTAGGTGTCAGCAACCGGTGCGTGCTCCGCAATCTCGACGGCGCGCTCGGCCTCGGCGCGGGCGGCGGCGCGCTCGGCGGCCTCCTGCTCGCGCTGGGCGCTCTGAGCGGCGGCCTCGGCAGCGGCGATGCGCTCAATCTCGGTACGGGCGGCTGCGAGCGACTCGCGACGCTGGGCAGCGGCGGCGGCGCACTGCTCCAGAACCTCGGGGCCAACCTGCGGCTCGGCCTCCTCAATACCGCTGATGCGACCGTCGTCGAACCACAGGCGCAGTGCACCGTCGGTTGCGGTCAGCACGGCGGTTGCCTCGGTATCCCAGGCAATGTGGAAGCCGCGCTGCTGGGCGTAGGAATCCACCGCCAGAACCTGGTTGTGAATCTCTTCGCTCTGCAGGGTCTTGGCGATAACACGGCCGATGCCCTTGTAGGTGGGGGCCTCGAGGGCCAGCTCGTGACCCTCCAGCAGAGTCCACGCGCGCACACCGGCACCGGCGGGCAGCGGGTAGTGGGCGTAGAGACCGCTCAGGGTCTTGGCCGCCAGGGTGAGCCGGCGGGCCAGGGACTCCGAGAGGGGAAGCTCATCGGTGGTCAGTTCGACCAGGCCGTCGCGCTCGCCAGCTTCGCGGGCCTGAATGGCTGCGGAAACCACGGAGTCGGGGAAGTAGCCCAGCTGCTGCCAGGACCAAATCCAGGTGCCGCGGTTTTCGGATTCGGTGCCCAGCAGGTGCGGCTTGAGCGAGAGCGGGGGAACGGTCTCAAAGTCCAGGGACTGAGAAGTGAAGTCCACGTTCCACTCGGAGGTACCCACGAGCTCGGCGAGTCGAGCCTGGTACTCGGTGGAGATAAAAATCGATGCGTCGATAAGATCCTGCAGAGAATTCGTCATGATTTAAGATTATCAACCTTTTGAGGGTGTATCTGCCCTGTATCCCCCGTTTCGGGCGCTCTTTCGACGGATGCGTGGCGGGCAGGGCTCGATGGAGGAGGCCGCGGACCTCGGTTCAGCCTCTTGCTGAGGTTGAGGGCGGGGGTCTGATTCGGGGTTTTAAGGAGCGTCGAGGAGAGGGCGAACATACATCTTTCGGCGTAAACTATGACCGTGAAGCTGACACGTTCGTTAGAATCGAAGTGAGCGGCTTTTTCCGGCACCACTGCAAGCCCATAGATCTTTCACATGCAATCACGGATGCACTCTGCCGCGCCGTAATTCAACACTCAAGGATGTATGAACACATGACTGAACCCCGCCTCACCGAGACGAGTAGCCGCGCTGCGCGCATCCAGGACGCGCTCAATAACATTGGTAGCTGGCTGCTCGACGTTGTGAACGCCGACCCCGGCTGGAGCGAAATGGTACTCGACGTGAAGCCTCTCGCGGGGCAGATTTTTGTGCGGGTACGCGAATTCCGTGACGGCGAGGAGTACATCGGTACGGTTGGCCCCCTCAAGGAGGGTTCGCCCATTATCGCTGAGGTGCGCAAGCTGCAGCGCGCAGCCTACGACGGTAACCGCGGCACCTGGTTCACCGCATCTATCGTGGTGGCGGCCACCGGCTGGCCCAACCCGCAGTTCAGCGTGGGCGCATCGTACAACCGCGACGACGAGCCGGACAACTGGAAGAACGAAGGCACCCTGACCGCCACGGACGTGCGCGAGCACCTGGCTGAGTTCCCGCGTGACGCTTCCCGCGTGCCCGAGTGGGCCCGCGAACGTATGGAGGGGCGCGCCCGACACTCGGCCGCAGCGGCTCTGGGTTCGAGCGAGCACGAGATTCCGAATCCCTACCTGGTGGCTGCGCTGCAGACCTTCCGGAACGATGTGCAGGAACGCACCCTCATTAACGTGGTGCGCACGATGCTCGGCGGCGATGTTCTGCTGGACGCGACCGGTTCGCTGCTGATTCCCTCGGAGACCGACCCGATGGGCCCCGAATCCGTGCTGACCCACCAGGTGATTCGCATGCCTGAGACCGGCATGCAGGCCCTGTGCGTCTTCTCGTCCTCGGAGCACGTGGGTAAGAGCTACGTGCGCCAGGAATCCGAGGGTGAAGAGCTGATTCTTCGCGAGCCCGCGATGAAGGTCTTCATGGATTTCCTCGCGAATGAGGCGCTCGACCTAATTGTGGTCGATCCCGGAACCGATCACGAGTGCTACATTGAGCGTGCTCAGGTGCAGTGGATTGTGACCTCTCCCCGCAACGATGGCGCGAAGATGGCGCTGACCCAGGACAACATGCAGATGCTGCTGGGTTCGCTCGTGTCTCCTGCCTCGGTGCTGCTGGTGGGCGTGGACCCGAACGACATCTCGGGTTCCTCGTTCGTGTTTGATCCCGACGAGAACGGCAACCCGCAGAGTCTGCTGGTCTTCACCTCGCCGATTGAGATTGCGGCGCTGGACCCGCATATTGAGGTGCGTTCGGCGAACGCCCTGGAGATTCTGCGCTATGCGCTGGAGATTGGCGCCCCGAGCGTGAAGGTAAACGCGATTAACCCCTCGACCGTGCTGAGCGCCCAGCAGATTCGTGAGCTGCTGGAGATCGTGGACTCGCAGCCCCGTCCCGGCATGTAGCTTCAACATACTTAAAACAGCTGACCGCTAGCGGCGACCCGATGGTCGTCTCTAGCGGTCAATCTTTTAGCAGGCGGATGCGCTCCGGGATCCAGCCGACGCGTAGGATGCGGGGCGCCGCCGCGCTTAACGGTTAGTTACCCAGCAGCTGGGCCGCCGCCTCACGCTGGGCGCGGGCGAGCTTGGCCTCTTCCTC
The DNA here is from genome assembly GCF_001836905.1 of Rothia sp. HMSC062F03. Classification (NCBI taxonomy): domain Bacteria; kingdom Bacillati; phylum Actinomycetota; class Actinomycetes; order Micrococcales; family Micrococcaceae; genus Rothia; species Rothia sp. HMSC062F03. Next base: position 157,152 of record NZ_KV830861.1, read on the forward strand.
GGTCTGGCAGTCGGTGCAGACGCCCTGGTAGAGCACATCGGCGCTGAAGAGCGCCATTCCGTGAAAATCGCTGGGGGTCAGGCAGGGGGCTGAACCCACGGCGCAGTCGACGTCTTCAACCTTGCCGCAGCGCACGCAGAAGGCGTGGTGGTGGTTGTCGCCGGTACGGGTTTCGTACAGGGCGGGGGTTCCGGGCGGTTCGAACTTGCGGAGCAGGTCGATATCGGTCAGGTCCGCGAGAATGACGTAGACGGACTGGACCGTGATGGCGGGGATGCGCTCGCGCACGGCCTGCACGATGGTGTCCGCGGTGGAGTGCGGGTGGTCCTGCACGGCGTGGAGCACTGCGAGTCGCTGCTTGGTGACGCGGCGTCCGCGGGTGCGCAGGCCGGTGGTCCAGGCTTCCTCGAGCTGCTCGTCGCTCATGGGGGAGAGGACGGGTAGCCCGGTGAGGTGTGCACATCCGGGCCCGGCTAGTTGTTGTTCTGGGATGGGGGTTGTCTTCAGGTCTGTGGTGTTGTGTACGTCGGTCATGGTCCCATTTTACACGTTATTATGAGGAATTCATCATTATATTATTATGAATTCATAATAAATCCTTAGGGGGGACTCAGCAGCGGCTCACCATTTTCGGTCCTCTTTCCAGTCCTCGAGGAACTGGTGGTATCTCCCGTTCCTGCGACGACCGATGCCGTACAATCGGGAACGAAGGACCGCGCAATGAAGGCGCGACCGATAAACCGTCAAGGAACCACCGGGGAGGGTACGAACGTGGTCTACAACTTCACGAACCCCATCTATATCCTGCTGATGGTTCTGCTCTTTGGTGCGCCCCTTGTAACTCCCGTTCTCTACGCCCAGTACCGTAGCGTCAGGTCAGGATTTGACCTGGAGGGGCAAATTATGCTGGGGTTGCTCTTCATTATCTTTCTGGGAGCCTACGGCACCATCCTCATACTGGGTATCTTTCCTACCGCAACCGCGCAGGTTCTGGAGCAGGTGCCGCTCGTGACTATCCCCGGGGCTATACCCTAGCCGTCCTGCCCCGTTCTGACGCTCTGGGTGAATCTGCCGCTTTTGGGGAGGCGCCCGGCGGGCCGCTTCCGTATTCTGAAGAGTCAAGCGCGGTCTACCGCGCTGTCTATCCGCACTTTGGAGCTCAGGAGGTTCCTCATGCATCGTCACCACAATGGCCTTAAGACCACCCTGCTTATGGGGTCTATGGTGGGCCTTATGCTGCTCATCGGCGGTCTGCTGTCGGCAGCCTTTAAATCCTCGGCTTTCATCTGGATTATGGGCCTGCTGAGCCTGGGCGGCATCGCGTACACCTATTGGAACTCCGATAAGCTGGCTTTGCGTTCGATGAATGCTTACCCGGTCACTCGTGATGAGGTGCCGGTGCTTTATGACATTGTGGAGGAGCTCTCGCGTACTGCTGGCCAGCCGATACCCCGCCTCTACGTGGCCCCCACGATGACTCCGAATGCTTTTGCAACCGGCCGTAATCCGCAGAATGCGGCCGTGTGCTGCACCGAGGGTATTCTGCAGCTGCTGGATGAGCGCGAGATGCGCGGCGTGCTCGGCCACGAGCTCATGCACGTGTACAACCGCGATATCCTCACATCCTCTGTGGCCGCGGGCATTGCCTCCATCATCGGCATAATCGCCCAGGTGCTTTCTTTTGGTGCGATGTTCGGCGGCTCGAACCGCGACGACAACCGAGCCAACCCCCTCGCGGCGTTTGTGATTGCCATGCTGGCCCCGATTGCCACCCAGGTGATTCAGATGGCGATTAGTCGCACCCGCGAGTATGACGCGGACGAGGATGGCGCACGCCTGACTCGCGACCCCATCGCCCTGGCCTCCGCCCTGAATAAGCTTGAGCACGGCGTCTCTCTGTACCCGATGGACCCGAACAACCGCAGCACTCAGGCGGCGAGCGCCATGATGATTGCGAACCCTTTCGGATCCCTGCAGAACGTGATGTCCACCCACCCGCCGATGAATCAGCGCATTGCGCGCCTGCAGCAGATGGCCCGCGAAATGGGTCAGTACTAGGCTGAGCAAGCCCGCATAGTTTTTTCGTCAAACCCGCCGAGTCGGAAGATGACTCGGCGTGACGATTATGACCCGCGATGACGGGACTACAGACAAAAATCCTCGGGGTGGCTACTGTGGAAGTAGTCGTCCCGAGGATTTTTGCGCTCGATGGTGCGCGTCGGATGCGACGGGTGCATCCGCCGGCTCCATTGGACCCCGAGCGCTTAGCGGTAGTTGACGAACTGGAGGTCAACCTCAAGGTCGGCGGACTTGAGCATTGCGATAACGTCCTGCAGATCGTCGCGAGACTTGGAAGAAACGCGCAGTTCATCACCCTGGATGGTTGCCTTCACGCCCTTGGGGCCCTCCTCGCGGATCATCTTGGAGATCTTCTTTGCCTGGTCCTGCGCGATGCCTTCCTTGATGGAGCACTCGATGCGGGTTTCCTTGCCGGAGGCGTAGGGCTTGCCCGCGTCCAGGGACTTCAGGGAGATGCCGCGCTTGACCAGCTTCGACTGGAACACATCCAGTACGGCCAGGGCGCGCTCTTCGGCGTTTGCCTTAATGAGGATCTTGTCGCCGGAGTAGTCGATTTCTGCGCCGACGCCGCGGAAGTCGTAGCGCTGGGAGATTTCCTTCTGAGCCTGGTGCAGGGCGTTGGATACTTCCTGCTTGTCGACCTTGGAGACGATATCGAACGAAGATTCGCTAGCCATGGATATTCCTTTCGTGAACGGGGTGCCGGGGCACCGGTTAGTACTAGCCTACCGGGTCTACGGAGTTGTTCACAGCTAACTAACAGAAATGCCGACCTGTTTTACAGGTCACTCTAACCTTTGAAGAGGATAATAGAAGTATGACCACTTATGACCTGTCCGTGACGGACGTGCAAGCGAGCGAAGAAGCTCGAGACCTGCAGACCCTTCTCTTTATGGACTTGCATAATTCTCTGAGTCCTGAACCCGAGGATATTCCCGAGGCCGAGCGCCTCGCCCCCGAACCTTCCCTGGAAAGCCTTCAGCTCGAGCTCCCCGACGAGGATTCTGAGCCCTCTCCCTTCGACGGTATTGGCATCACCCTGACGGAGCCTTCGCTTGTAGCTCGATTCTGCGGCGTTCGTCGCGACCTGGAGCGCGAAATTTCCGGCGGCATGTGCACGGTTGAGCAGGCGCGCCGCTACCTGGAGCACCTTGAGATTGTGCTGTTGCTTGAGCAGGACGGCGATATTCCTTCCCGTTCCTTCTAGGCTGGGTGCCTCCCAGACTGATAGTCGTGAGGTTTGCCGTTCTTGCGGGGTTCCGGGCCAAGAGCCATCATCGAGTATAACCTTCATCACAAATTCAGCTCTGAAGTGTACACGGCTCGTAATCTGCTGTAGAGTAGTCTCTGTTCGCGTGAGCGAGCAACTAGCACCTAGCTAGGCGGCAGGTTACCCGAGCGGCCAAAGGGGGCTGACTGTAAATCAGCTGGCACTGCCTACGGGGGTTCGAATCCCTCACCTGCCACAAATAGCCCGGTTACGAAAGTAACCGGGCTTTTGTGCATCTAAAACCAAAAGCTTAGCGGTGAGGCGCATCTGCGCGATGATGCTCCTCAGCGAAGTCCAGGTACGGTTTGTGCCTGCCGGGTAGCGCGCCTCCACAATCGGCCACAGGAACCTTCACCGGAGTTCCCGCGACACGCCTAAAACTCGGCAGAAACTACCGCGTAAAGAGCCAACTATGACGGCTGCTTGTCATATCTTTCACAATGTTTGAATCCCAGGGCGAACAATTAGCGATTGGGATGTAGAAGGTGTAGCGTTATCACATGGCTACTATTGAAATTACTCAGCAGAACCTGACTTCTACCGTCGAGGGCAACGACATCGTCTTCCTGGACTTCTGGGCAGATTGGTGCGGTCCCTGCAAGCAGTTCTCCCCCGTCTACGAGGCGGCTTCGGAGAAGCACAGCGACATCGTTTTCGGCAAGGTTGACACCGAGGCCCAGGGCCAGCTCGCCCAGGCCGCAGGCATTACCTCCATCCCCACCATCATGGGCTTCCGTGGCGGTATCCTGGTGTACCAGCAGGCTGGTGCACTGCGCGAGGACCAGCTCGAGACCGTGATCAGCTCGATCCGCGAGCTCGACATGGACAAGGTCCGTGCAGAGATTGCAGCGGCTGAAGGTTCCGCAGAGAAGAAGTAAGCTCAACCACGCATCAGAGCTTGAACGGGGCGTACCCACCGGAGTAACCGGAGGGTGCGCCCCGTTGCTTGTGCTCTCACCGGGCACTCAGCGCTCGCGGTGATCCTCAATGCTCATGCGCGCGCCGAAGCGCTGCTTCCAGAAGCCCGAGGCGTACATGTAGCGCACCACGCGCTGCCGGTGCGGGCTGTAGGGGGCGAGCAAGGCGAGCATGCCCGCATCATCGGTGCGGCGGCCCCCGAGCAGTTCGCCAACCGAGTGGGCCAGATGGTAATCGCCGACGCTGATAGCGTCCGGATGCCCGCAGACGCGCTGGAGGGTTTCGGCAATGCTCCACGGGCCTACTCCGCGTAGCGTGTTGAGCGCCCGGGCCAGGGCGGTGACATCGCCGGTGCCGGCAACCCGAGCGATGGCGGGGGCGGAGCGGGCGTAGGCGCGCACCGCATCGTAGCGGCTCTTATCCACGCCCGCCCGGTGCCAATCCCAGGTGGGGATGGCCGCCAGGGTGCGGGCCGTGGGGTAGACGCGCATGCCCTCGGGCTGAGCGGGGAGGCCGCTTGCCGGGGCAGGTTCGCCGTGCCGGTACAGAATCCACCGCAACGCCCTGAAGGCTTCGGTCTGCGTGATGCGCTGTTCCACAATGGCGTTGAGTACGTGCCGGTCCAGCTGGCCCGAGGCGCTTAGCCGTAGCCCGGGGTTGGCCCGCCACGCGGTACGGATGCGCTCGGGGAGTTCCCCAAACGAGGGAAGGGACGCGAAATCCTCTGGACGGTCGTGCAGACCCAGCCAGTAGGTCATCTCATCGGCCAGCGCTCGTACGTCGTGGCGCGCCGCCAGCTGCCGCTCGGCGGAGTCGTAGGAAGCCCAGATGCGAACGCGGACGGGGCGCATCAGCAGCCGGTGCAGGGCCGGAAGGGCGGCTGCCGCGGAATCGGGAAGGCGCTCTGCGAAGAGCACCGCGGGAAAGTTATGTTCCGGCGTGCGGGCCGTAATCCAGATGCGTTCGGCTCCGGCCTCTCGGCTGAGCGCGCGGTAGGCCGGATCGCTCGCGCCTCGGCTCAGCGCGCCCAGCGTCTGCGCCAGGTGCACGGGAACCTGCGGCTCGACGATAACCTCGCAGGACTCGGGCGCGAGGGTGCCCGGCAGGGAGCGCGTACCCGCGGGGGAGAGCGAGCGAATCGTCACGCGCGGTTCGGCACGCAACGGTCCCGGGGCATAGGGCAGGCGCGCCGCGGCCAGCGGGTGCGGGTTAGTGCCCGCTGCCGGAGATAGCGTCCGGGGGGTCGAGGGGGGTTGCGTGCTCACAGCACCAGTCTACGCGGCCGGGTTCTGGGCTTCGAGCCGACGGAGCCCGGCGATGGAGCGTCCCGGACTCATACGCTACCCTAGAGTGATAAGGAATGTGTACAGTGCATCACAGGGCTGGCGGTGAAACCCGGGCTTCGACGGATGCGCTCCCGAGGGAAGGACGCCCATGGCATCGGAAGAGACTGAAGTAGCCGCCCAGAGCGCGGCTCCGACGAAGCCTCGAATCACCGGTGGCTTAGCTTCCCGTTCGGGCGTCGCCGGGGGCCTCCGCGAGCGCCTCAAGCGCATCCGTCTGCTTGACCTGCTCCCCGGACTGGTGCTGGGCGTGGCCGTTATGGCGCTGTACACCTACTACTCGCTGCAGCAGGTTAAGCACTGGGTGACCCCCTCGTGGGACCTGGCAATCTTCACGCAGATGGCCCAGGCGTACTCGCACTTCTCCGCACCAATCGTGCCGGTTAAGGGGCCCGGTTTTAACCTCTGGGGCGATCACTTCCACCCCATTCTGATGCTGCTGGGGCCGATTTACGGGATGTTTCCCTCGCCCACGACCCTGCTCGTTGTGCAGAACGCCCTAATTGCGGCCGCAACGAGTGCCATCGTCTTCTTCACCCAGCGTGCCTTTACCCTGGCTCGAGCCTCCCGAACAGGTGAGGAAGCTGAGCCGTCCCGGTTCCAGCGGTTCGTGCCGACGCTGACCGGTCTTCTGCTCGGTGCGGGCTTCGCCCTGAGCTTTGGCGTGCAGCAGGCCGTCGCCGCGCAGTTCCACGAAGTGGCCTTTGCCGTGCCCCTGCTGATCGTGAGCCTGGGCTATCTGGTGCTCGCCTCGCGCGTGAGCGGCGACGAACGAAACCGATACCTTGCCCGCGCCTGCTGGTGGGCGCTGCCCATCGCCTTCGTCAAGGAGGATATGGGCGTAACCGTGGCCGTCATCGGCGTTGTGGCCCTGATTCGTAGCGGCTGGTTGGGTGTCGCGTACGATATTCTGTTGCCCCGCCTCTCTGAGGGAGAACCGGCTTCGTTCCGCGTTCGCCTGCGTTCCCTATACCACTCCTGGGCCCGCACTCGCGCGGTTGCCGAGTCGAGCATGGTAATTGCGTGGGGCATCTTCTGGTCGGTGGTCTCAATCGCCGTGATTCTGCCCTACTTCAACAGCGGCGGAACCTTTGACTACGCCGACAAGGTGAATGTTGCCGCTGCCGTTGGGGATCCCTTCGGCTCCCTGATTCAGATGATGAATAACAACACGAAGATGGCGACCCTGGGCCTGCTACTCATCACGGGTGCGGTGCTGTGGGTTGGCTCGCCCCTTGCGCTGGTGGCTCTGCCGACCATCGCGTGGCGTCTGCTCTCCACGATGGAGTCCTACTGGGCCAGCACCTGGCACTACTCTCTGGTGCTGATGCCGGTCGTCTTCTGCGCCCTGCTGGATACCGTGCTACGGATGCGCTACGGTGCGATTCCGGCCCGCAAACTCGCGGAGCCCGCCGAGGTTCCCGACGCCCCCAAGGAGCCTTCCGGTCGCAGCCGCATCCGGGTTCGCAACCTGCCGGTGTGGATTCTTCCTGCCGTAGCGCTTTTCTTGGCCGCTTCCCCGATTTTCGTGCCGGGCTCGACGCAGCCTCTCGCAGCCCTGGCGAACTCGCAGTTTACCGACTCTGCTTTGACCTCCAGCGATCAGATGAAGCTCAAGGCCGTGCAGCAGGTGCCCGAGGGCGTTACCGTGGCCTCGGATTTGTCCATTCTGACGCAGCTGATTCCTGGTCGCACCGTCTACTGGATTGGTCATACCGGCGAGCCGGCCCCCGAGTACGTGGTGATTGACCGCAGCAATAACTCCTGGGGTGGTAATCCTCCGGCGAATGTGGCCCAGTACGCCGCTGACCGTTACGGCCACTCCTACGCTAAGCACGCGACCGTCGGCACGATCGATATCGTGCGCCGCGTCGACTAGCCCCTCGGCTAAGCCTCTAGATGAGCGCCCACCCTCCAAGAGTGAGGGTGGGCGCTCGTGCCTAAGAGATGAGGTTTTAAGCACCTTTTTATAGCCGAGGAAGGGACCCTGCGGTACACTGTATAAACACGGGAACCCCCGATGAAGGTCTTGTGCGCACCGAGCACCCCAGGTGGTGTCATTTCGGAAAGTGCGCCGTACTCACCATCACCGATTGATACGCCCCGAAAGTTGCGGCTCCGCCGCACTCGGGCTTCTCTGAACGATCTCTGGTCAAAGCCTCCTGACGCGTCTGCTGTTACAGACTGATACACCATACGGGTGAGGCCCCACGCCAGGAATACGTGACGCCTTATGTGAGCACAATTGACCGTACCCCTCTCCGCCCCGCGCGCCCGGTGCGCGTTCTCGGCGCGGTGACGTACGAGTCTCCAATTGTGTAGCGAGAAATTCAAGACCGCTCCCAGCAGTAACCCTCACACCCTCACTGTGCCCTCTGCGCCCCGCGCGAGGGGATAACCGGGTGTGTGCGGTGAAACCGTCGGCTGAACAATACGCCGGACGCATGTGACTGGGCCGTGAAGGGGACACCCGGTAAGCGCCGAAGAGCGTGCGCTATCCACCCCTACCGTATAGAGGAAAAATTGACTGAGAATACCGCTACCCCGGCCGAACTGAACGCCGAGGCAGAGACCGTTGTGACCGCTGAGAACAACGTTGAGACCCCCGCCGCGGAAGAAACCGCGGCGGAGACTACCGCAGAAACCACCGCAGACGCCCCCGCCGAAAAGGCTGAGGAAGCGGGCGTGCGCTTTACCGACCTGGGCCTGGACGCCCGCGTCCTGGCTGCTCTGGAAGAGGTCGGCTACGAGAAGCCGTCCCCCATTCAGGAACAGACCATCCCGCTGCTGCTCGAGGGCCGCGACGTGGTCGGTCTGGCGCAGACCGGTACCGGTAAGACCGCGGCCTTCGCGCTGCCGGCCCTCTCCCGCATGGCTGAACTCGCCGACATCAACGGTGTCTCCCGCGACACCCAGGTGCTGGTCCTGGCCCCCACCCGCGAGCTGGCCCTGCAGGTTGCAGAGGCCTTCTCCTCCTACGCAACCCATATGGAGGACTTCACCGTGCTGCCGATTTACGGCGGCTCCCCCTACGGCCCGCAGCTGGCCGGCCTGCGCCGCGGTGCGCAGGTCGTCGTCGGTACCCCCGGCCGCGTGATTGACCACCTGGAAAAGGGCTCCCTGGACCTGTCCAACCTGCAGTACCTGGTTCTGGACGAGGCCGACGAAATGCTTCGCATGGGCTTCGCCGAAGACGTGGAGAAGATCCTCGAAGGCACCCCCGACAGCAAGCAGGTGGCCCTGTTCTCCGCCACCATGCCCAACTCGATCCGCAAGATCGCTCAGCAGTACCTGACCGATCCGGTCGAGATTCGCGTGAAGGCTAAGACCACCACCAGCGCCAACATCTCCCAGCGCTACATGCAGGTCATGCACTCCCACAAGCTGGACGCCATGACCCGAGTGCTCGAGGTTGAAAACTACGACGGCATTATCGTCTTCGTGCGCACCAAGAAGGAGACCGAGGAGGTCGCCGACAAGCTGAAGGCCCGCGGCTTTGCGGCGGCTGCCATCAACGGTGACATTCCCCAGCAGCTGCGTGAGCGCACCGTGGATGCCCTGCGCGACGGCCGCATCGACATCCTCGTGGCAACCGACGTGGCGGCACGCGGCCTGGATGTGGAGCGCATCTCCCTGGTCGTCAACTACGACATCCCCCACGATACCGAGTCCTACGTGCACCGCATTGGCCGTACCGGCCGTGCAGGCCGCGAGGGTGCCGCCATTCTGTTCGTGACCCCGCGCGAGAAGTACATGCTGCGCCAGATCGAGAAGGCTACCCGCCAGAAGGTCGAGCCCATGCACATGCCGACCGCGGAGGCCGTGAACGAGACCCGTAAGCAGCGTTTCGCCCAGCAGATTACTGAGACCATCGAGTCCGAGGACCTGAGCTTCTTCCGCCAGATTATTGAGGACTACGAGAACGAGCACGACACCACCGCCGAGGATATCGCGGCCGCACTGGCCGTTATCGCCCAGCAGGGTCGCCCGTTCTTCCTGGACGAGTCTGAGGACATCGCCCGCAACTCCCGCCCCTTCTCCGACGATGATTCGGACCGCGGCGGCCGCAAGGGCAAGCGCGTGCACAACGACGAGGGCATGGTCAACTACAAGCTGAACGTTGGCCGTTCCTCCCGTGTGACCGCGGGCGCCATCGTGGGTGCGCTGGCTAACGAGGGCGGCATCAAGGGCTCGCAGATTGGCTCGATTGATATCCGTCAGCACTTCACCATTGTGGGCCTGCCCCAGGACCTGCCGCGCGACTTCTTCGATCGTCTGCGCGACACCAAGATTGCCGGTGAGTTCATCAACATCCGTAAGGACAACGGCCCCAAGGGTGGCGGACGCGGCTTCGGCGGCGGCCGTCGCGAGGGCGGCTACCGCGACTTCGACCGCCGTGAGGGTGGCCGTAATAACCGTCGTGACGATAACCGTCGCGAGGGCGGCTACCGCGGTAACCGTGACGGTGGTCGTGACTTCGGCGGCGACCGCGACTTCAAGCGTCGTGACGACCGCGGTGCTCGCCGCGATGACCGCGGCGGCCGCGAGTACGGTAACCGCGACTTCGGCGGCCGTAATAACCGTCGTGACGATAACCGTCGCGACGGCTACCGCGGCGGTCGCGGCAAGCGCTACTAAGCGGGCGTTGTATCCCGGAAGCCGTATCCCGCGCCGCGTGACCGGAGCGTCGCGTAGCGCGGGGAGGGCTCAAAGCGTCCAGGCCGGTGGGGGACGAATTATCCGTTTCTCCGCCGGCCTTTTGTTTGTCTCGCGCGTCCGATTGCGGCGGCATGGCGGGGAGCATGGAGGAGTGGATTCCCGAGGGTAAAATTGTGGTGTATGCCATACTATTCGCGCTTGCGGGTGCCCCTAAAGCCATGTATAGTTTTACCTGTTGCCCCGATAGCTCAGTGGTAGAGCGCCATCTTGGTAAGATGGAGGTCCCGGGATCGATTCCCGGTCGGGGCTCTGTCATTAGCCCGTTATGCGGCGTTAATGATGTGGCGGTGTAGCTCAGCTGGTTAGAGCGCACGACTCATAATCGTGAGGTCGACGGATCGAGCCCGTCCACCGCTACGCCCCGATAGCTCAGTGGTAGAGCGCCATCTTGGTAAGATGGAGGTCCCGGGATCGATTCCCGGTCGGGGCTCAGATAAGCCTGTCTCTTCGGAGGCAGGCTTTTTTGTTTGCCAATTTTCTCTGCCTATTTTCTTTGCCTGAAGCCTGGTCTGCAGGTGCTCAATAGGTACTCAGCGCACGGCTCGATACCGGGCATAGCGAAGCCCCCGAGAAAAACTCGGGGGCTTCATCTTTATGCTCTGATCAAAGCGTTAGGAGGCGCGGCGCACCACCGGCAGCTGGGACAGCAGCTCGTAGGAGCGCAAGCGGTCCTCATGCTCCCACGCCTCGGTCATGACGATGAGCTCATCAGCGCCCGTACGCGCCACCAGGTCCTCAATACGAGCCTGCGCGGTGGCGGGGGAGCCTACGATTGCTTCGGCGGTCATGCGGTCGATGTGCATCTTCTCCGTGTCGGTCCAGACGGCGTCCATATCTCCCACGGGAGGTGCGAAAGACAGATTGCCGCGCACCACGCCCAGGAAATGCTGCTGCTGGCTCGTGTACAGGTAGCGTGCCCGTTCGTCGGTATCGGCGAGCATTGCGGTTGCACCCACCATGACGTAGGGCTGCTCCAGGTGCTCCGAGGGCTTGAAGTTTGCGCGGTAGGTGTCTACCGCCTCCTGCAGCATTGCGGGCGCAAAATGCGAAGCGAACGCGTAGGGCAGACCCAGCTGCGCGGCAAGCTGCGCGCCGAACAGGGAGGAACCCAGAATGTACATGGGAACCTTCGAGCCCTGGCCCGGGATGGCGTGCACGCGGTGCATGGGGGAGGGCTCGCCCAGGAAGCGCTGTAGCTGCTGCACCTCGGCGGGGAAGCTCATAGCGGCAGAATCATCGCGGCGCAGAGCGGCGGCGGTCATCGGGTCGGTGCCGGGCGCACGGCCCACACCCAGGTCAATACGACCGGGGTGGAACGCGTTGAGGGTACCGAACTGCTCCGCCACCACGTAGGGTGCGTGGTTGGGGAGCATAATGCCGCCTGAACCCACGCGAATACGCTCGGTTGCGGCGGCAATCTCCGCCATGACCACGACAGTCGCCGAGGACAGCAGGGAGCCGGCATTGTGGTGCTCGGCGACCCAGAAACGCTCGTAACCGTAGGACTCAGCCGCGCGGGCGGCATCGATGGTGTTGAGCATGGTCTGGTGCTGGCTCTGGTCGGGGCGGTGCGGCATCAGGTCAAGCACCGAAATTTTTACGTTGGAAGACATAACTTCTCCTTCTGAAATAGATTGCAGGTACCCGTCCAGCCTACGCCTGCTTGGGCTGGATAGGTAGGGGCCTTCGCTAGCAGGTAAAAATGCGACGAAATACTGCACGCCTGCATGCCGGTTACCTGCACAGCGGTCTGTCCACTCTGCGCGTTCGAGCTGAACACTGTGCACAAGAACGGTAGACTGAAATCATGAGCATTAACCCTGAGATTGTGGGCAGGGTCTATCCCGCCGAGGGCACCTACGCCGTCGGTCGCGAAAAGATCCGCGAGTTTGCCCGAGCAGTTCACGCAGAAAACCCCCTCCACCACGACGTTGAGGCAGCCCGCGCGGCAGGGTACGCAGATGTGATTGCCCCGCCGACCTTCGCCATTATCCTGGCGCAGGCAGCCGACGCGGCACTCATCAACGACGAGTCCGCGGGCATCGACTTCTCGCGCGTCGTGCATGCCGACCAGCGTTTCACTCACCACCGCCCCATCGTGGCCGGTGACGAGTTGCGCACCGAGGTTCACGTGGACTCCGTGCGCGTTATGGGTGCCGGCGCAATGCTGACCACCCGCGAAGAAATCGTTGACGCCCAGGGCGAGCCGGTCACCACCTGCATTTCTTCCCTGCTGGTTCGTGCCGAGGAGGAAAACTAATGGTGCGTTTCGAAAATCTTGAAAAGGGCCAGGACATCGGTTCGCGTACCGTGGAGCTCTCCCGCGCTTCGCTGGTGCGTTACGCTGGCGCATCCGGTGACTTCAACCCGATTCACTGGAACGAGCGTTTTGCCCAGTCGGTGGGCCTGTCCGGCGTGATTGCGCACGGCATGCTGACCATGGGCACCGCCGTGCAGCTCGTGAGCGACTGGGCGGGCGACCCCGGCGCGATCGTGGACTACCAGACCCGTTTCACCAAGCCCGTTCCCGTGGCGGATGCACCCGGCGGCGAAAACCCCGACACCCCCACGAACGCCCTGACCATCAGCGGTAAGGTGGGTGCCCTGAACGAGGAAGAGCGCACCGCCCGCATTGACCTGACCGTCACCGCTCGTGATGAGGAAGGCAAGGAGCAGAAGGTTCTGATGAAGAGCCAGGCTCTGGTGCGTCTTTCGGCATAGTCCCTCGGCACAGAGTTTCTGTGCTCGCAGATAGCTGTGTGAAGGCCCCGGCGCTACCCGATGCGGTGGTGCCGGGGCTTTGCGCGCTCACCGCTTTTGTGCGCTTACCGGCGGGGTAGTTGCGTTTTCTGAGAAAGGTACGGCGGAAAATGAAGACAAAATCACCATAAGGTTTTCGTGACTTTAACGTGTGGCGGGTGTTGACCCCGCACAACGACCGGTATTCTTAACCTATGACTGAAAAGCTGTTGAGCGAACTGACCACCGCCCAGGTAGGCGGCCCCGCTAAGACCTACGTCCGCGCCACCTCCGAAGCAGAAATTATCGAAGCAGTCTCCGCTGCAGACGCCGCAGGCGAACCCGTCCTCATCGTGGGCGGCGGCTCCAACCTGCTGGTTTCCGACGAAGGCTTCAACGGAACCGTCGTGCACATCGCCTCCGAAGGCGTAGAGGTTCTGCCCATCCCCGCATGCGGCGGCGCGAACGTGCGCGTGCAGGCGGGCACCATCTGGGACGACTTCGTGAAGCTCAGCATCGAGAACGAATGGGTTGGCCCCGCGGCTCTCTCCGGCATTCCCGGCACCGTGGGTGCAACCCCCGTGCAGAATGTCGGCGCATACGGCGTTGAGGTGGGCGAGTTCATCGCCTCCGTACGCACCTGGGACCGCGAAAAGAACACTCGGAAGACCTTCGCGAGCGCAGACCTGCGCTTCGGCTACCGCGACTCGGTGCTCAAGCGCGCAACCGTCAACGGCTCGCCCCGCTACGTGGTGCTGACCGTCGATTTCCAGTTCACCCTCGGTAGCCTGTCCTCCCCGATTCGTTACGCCGAGCTGGCGAAGAGCCTGGGCGTTGAGCCCGGTCAGCGCGCCGAATCCGCCCTGGTACGCGAAAAGGTGCTTCAGTTGCGCGGCTCCAAGGGCATGGTGCTCAACCCCGAGGATCGCGACACCTTCTCCACCGGTTCCTTCTTCACCAACCCGATCGTTCCGCGCTCGGCCCTGGATTCCCTGCCCGAGGGCGCCCCGAACTTCCCGGTGGTCGTGAAGACTTCCCCGTTCACCGCGGGTGTTGAGGATCCCGATCATGTGAAGCTCTCGGCTGCCTGGCTGATTCAGCACGCCGGTTTCGACAAGGGCTTCGGTCTGGAGGGCGAGTCCCGCGAGATTGCCCACGGCCGCGCAAGCCTGTCGACCAAGCACACTCTGGCCATTACGAACCGCGGTGGCGCCTCCGCCGAGGATATCTTCGCGATTGCTCGCGCCGTGCGTGACGGCGTGCGCGAGCGCTTTGGCGTAACCCTCGTACCCGAGCCCGTCGTGGTCAACGGCGAAATCTAGACGCCATTGTAGTGACGATGCCCCGGTTCCGTTTTGTGTGAAACGGAACCGGGGTATCGTGCGTTTATGGGGAAGCGGTTATTCCGCCCGGAGCCTGCCTGACCGCAAGCGACTGTGCCGGAAGTGACCGTGCCGGATGCAACCTAACGGGGATCGGCCGAGGGAGATTCGCCGGGGGCCGGTAGGGTCTGGCTCCGCGGAGGGGCCTCGCGGCCGGTAGCTGCGGGAGCCTCGGGCAGATGCCGCACGAGTGCCTGTACAGCAAAGGGGACCCGTTCGCGGGGGCAGGGGACGTGGAAAATCGGCTTGTGCCTCACGGGACGGCAGGGGAAGTATTCGGCGTCCTCGCGGGTGGACCAGACGATATTGCCGAACTCGTTCGGCACGGGCGAGAGCACGTTGGCGTAGTAGGCGCGGGCCTCGCCGCCCGCGGATTCATCCTGCTCAATGATGAGCGCGCGCACCATGCCCGCGGAAACCTCTCGGCCCGCCTCTGCCTCATCCGGGCGTTCGGAGGGATTCAGATGTACAGCCCGCAGCCTGTCCCCGAGCTCGTCCACGCGGGCCTCGCCGGGGGCCAGAACAGAGGCCTGCGCCGCGAGAGATGCGCAGAGGCCTTCACAGAGTGCACGAATCAGCGCCATGCGGGCCGGGTAGATGTCGGTGATATCCCAGCCGAGCAGGGGCGGGGCGGAAGAGACCGCGGGGGAAGAATCCCCTTCCTGGCGTAGATTCTCCTTGCCCCGGTTCTCATCGCGCCGGGGCGTTCCGGGCGCATCCAGCGGAAGGTAGCCGCGGGCTATCAACCCGCGCTCCACCGCGCGACCGTCGCGCTGCTCCCAGAAGCTACGCGAGGACACGCTGAAGAGGAGTTGCGCATCGCGCACCTGCACGGTGAGCACGAAGTCCTGCGGGTAGGAGTTCTTGTACCGGGGTCTCAATGCAATCGGCTTATCGGTGGGTCCGAAGTTCTCGGGCCAGTCCAGGTAGTAGCTCATGGAAGCCCCGTCGCTACGATGCACCGTGAGCTCGCCGGGGAGCAGCTGGGCCTCGGGCGTTCCCGCGCGGCGGGCGGTGGCGTAGCGCTCGCTCACGGGCCAGGGCGTGAACTCTGTCCGGTAGGCGGTGGGTACAAAAGAATCAAGCATTGCGGTGACCCCTCAAAGACGTATTCTAGGTCTTCAACCATTATGGCCCACAAGAACGCCGTGCCCTCCCCAAAAGCTGCGGGAGGGCACGGCGTGCGGGTTTACAGCGAATCGCGGTTAGAGCGACTGGCCGCGACGTTCAGGCAGGAAGAACACCGTGGTTGCGGCGGTCAGGAAGGCCAGAGCGAAGAGCGTGAACAGCAATGGGGTTCCGCCGAAGGCCACGAGCGGGGGCACGATGAGCGGTGCCGCAATCGAGGCCAGGCGTCCAATACCGGCCGCAGCACCGGTGCCGGTGCCGCGCAGGTGAGTCGGGAAGATTTCCGGGCTCAGGGCGTAGAGCGCACCCCAAGCACCCAGGTTGAAGAAGGAGAGCAGGCAACCCGCGATGATGATGAACACGTCGGAGTGTGCCAGGCCGTATCCCGCCGCGGCCAGCGCGGATCCAATCAGGAAGGCGGCCAGGGTGGCGCGGCGGCCCCACTTCTCGATGAGGTAGGCGGCCACGGCGTAACCGGGCAGCTGCGCGAGGGTCATGATGAGTGTGAACGCGAAGGACTTGACCAGGCTGAAGCCCTGAGCGCTCAGCAACGCCGGAATCCAGATGAAGGCGCCGTAGTAGGAGAGGTTAATGCAGAACCAGATGATGCACAGGGCGATGGTCTTGCGGCGCTGACCCGCGGCCCAAATCGAGTGGACCTTGGCGGATTCGGCGTTGTCGGTGCTCTCCTCGGTGCCGTGGACGGCGGTCTCCTCGGCCTTCTGCGCCTTGGGGAAGAGAGCGGGGGAGGCTTCGAAGCGTTCGACGACGCGGCGGGCGTCATCGTGCTTGCCGACGGACTCCAGGAAGCGCACGGACTCGGGAGTGCCCATGCGGACCACCAGCGAGTAGATGGCGGGAATCAGGCCGATGGCCAGGGCCCAGCGCCAGCCGTTGGCCTGGGGAACGACAAAGGTGCCGATGACGGCGGCCAGAATCCAGCCGATGGCCCAGAACGCTTCAAGAGCGACCACGACGCGACCGCGGATGGAACGGGGCGAGAACTCGGAGATGAGCGTGGAGGCCACGGGCAGCTCGGCGCCCAGGCCCAGGCCGACCAGGAAGCGGAAGACCAGCAGCATTCCCAGCGAGGTGGACAGCGCGGAGGCGCCGGTCGCCAGGCCGTAGATCAGCAGGGTGAGGGCGAAGATATAGCGGCGGCCGAGCTTGTCGGCGAGCAGACCGCCGAAGGTTGCGCCGAGTGCCATGCCGGCGAAACCGATGGAACCGAGCCAGGAGGCTTCGGTGGGGCTGAGGTGCCATTCCTTGAGGAGCGCGGCCATGACGAAGGAGATGAGGCCGACGTCCATGGCGTCGAGTGCCCAGCCGAGGCCCGAGATGCCCAGGAGCTTGCCGTGGGCGCGGGTGAAGGGGAGGTTTTCGAGGCGCTCGTTGAGAGTGGGTGCGGCGTTGCGTTCCGTGGCGGGCGCAGCGGCGTTGGTGCGGGATGAGTCCGTTGATACGGGACGGGAGGAGGACACGGTGGTGGGTCGCTTCCTTAGTGTTTAGGCGTAATGCCGGTGAATTGTTTCCCTTACAGTGTATAAAGGTATTTTCGACTTGAACACCATAGAAACGAAAAAACGTGAAGATGACAAAAAATCTCATAGATTAAGAAAACTCTTCACAGCCCCCGCCCAGCGACAGATGATATTCTCTAACCAGCCCGCCGCTCGGCGAAACTCGCCGCCCGTTTGGAAGGACCACCCCTGAAAACCATCGAAGACGAAGTCAAAGAAAGCGAAACCAGTCGCTTTCACCGCTGGCTCGAAGCCCGCAAGGAGCGTATGAACGCGCATCCGGTCCTGCGGCACCTCTACAAACCCCTCGTGATCGGTGTGGGCGCCTTCTGCTTCATCGCCGGGCTCATCATGCTCGTCACCCCCGGCCCCGGCTGGCTCTTCATCTTCATCGGCCTGGGCATCTGGGGCACCGAATTTACCTGGGCCCGCCGCGCCAACCGATTCATGAAGCACGTGGTGCTCACCGCCTGGTACCGCTACCGCGCCTGGAGCCAGCAGCGTAAGGAGCGCAAAGCCGCACGCAAGGCGGCCCGAGCTCAGCAACGCTAGAGCCCGCCTCACGCCTGTATCCCACCCGCCAGCGCTAATGACAGAGCAAAAGCCCTCGCTTCCATCCGTCCGGGATGGAAAGCGAGGGCTTTCGTACGTGCTAGTCAGCAAGCTTTAGAGCTTGCCCACGGCAATCTGCAGCATGCGGCGAATCGGCTCGGCGGCACCCCACAGCAGCTGGTCACCCACGGTGAACGCGCTAATGTACTCGGGGCCCATGGCCAGCTTGCGCACGCGGCCAACCGGAATCTCCAGGGAGCCGGAGGCGGCCACGGGGGTCAGCTGCTCCATCGAGGCCTCGCGCTCGTTCGGCACGAAGCGAACCCAGGGGTTATCCTCGGCGATAATGCGCTCGATTTCCTCCAGCGGCAGGTCCTTCTTGAGCTTGATGGTCAGCGCCTGGGAGTGCGAGCGCATCGCGGCGATACGGACACACAGGCCGTCCATGGTGACCTTATCGTCGGCGGAACGGCCCAGAATCTTGTTGGTTTCGACCTCAGCCTTCCATTCCTCACGGGACTGGCCGTTACCCAGATCCGAATCAATCCAGGGAATCAGGGAGCCGGAGAGCGGCACACCGAACTGGGTGGAATCCAGCTCGCCGGAACGCTGCTTTGCCAGAACCTTGCGGTCAATGTCCAGAATTGCGGATGCGGGGTCGTCCAGCTCTGCGGCCACCTCATTGCCCAGGTCGCGGAACTGTGCGAGCACCTCGCGCATGTGGCGGGCGCCGCCGCCGGAAGCCGCCTGGTAGGTCATGGAGGTTGCCCACTCGACCAAATCGTTCTTGAAGAGACCACCCAGACCCATCAGCAGGCAGGAGACGGTGCAGTTGCCGCCGATGTAGTCCTTCACGCCGGAGGCCAGGCCGCGGTCGATGACGTCGCGGTTAATGGGGTCCAGCACGATGATGGAGTCATCGTTCATGCGCAGGGTAGAGGCGGCGTCAATCCACAGGCCGTCCCAGCCGGCCGCACGCAGCTTCGGGTGCACAGCCTCGGTGTAGCCACCGCCCTGAGCGGTCACAATAATCGAGTGCTTGCGCAGCTCATCAATGTCGTAGGCGTCCTTCAGCTCGGACGGCTCGAGAACGCCGTCGAAGGTGGGCGCCTGGCCACCAACGTTAGAGGTGGTGAAGAAAACGGGGGTAATGCCCTCGAAGTCGCCTTCCTCAACCATGCGCTTCATGAGGACCGAGCCCACCATGCCGCGCCAGCCAACAAAACCTACAGAGTCACCGGGATTAAAGTTCATGGTTCCCAGTGTACTCTCAGGTTGGCGCATCCGGGATAACACCGTACAAAAAATCTGGTATTCGGAACGGAACATCCCGCGGAGGCGCGGAGCTTACCGCCGGGGCTTATCCTCGGGGCGCTCGGGGCGGGTTAAACGCTCAAACCCGCGGCACTCCGGGTGAAGTATCCGCGGGCTTGAGCGATGCGCCTAAAAGACGCGTTCGGGCCGGAGAAGCCGAGCCAACGCTAGAGACGTTCGAGCCTCTGGAAGGAGAAGTACATGGGGTTCTTCGTGCCCGACTCATCGAGCAGATACCCCTTCTCGCTCTTCTCCCAGGCCGTCTCGGAGACCACGTGCCAACATCCGTTCGGGGAGCCTGCCGCGCAGTTTCCGTGAGAGTCCGCGAGCTGCAGCTCGGGCGCTCGCGTATCGCCGGTAATCTCGTTGCCTTCCTGGCAGTAGAAGAACGTACGCTCCACCACTTCCACCCGACCGAAGGCGGGCAGGTCGTTGCGGGAGAGCGCCTCCGCGTACACGGAACCGCCGCCAATAATCCAGGCATCAACGGTAGGGGTGTTAGCCGCGGTGCTTTCCGGCAGCTCGGGATTCGGCTCAACCGGTGCGCCCACGGCGTCGCGAGCCGCGTACAGGGCCGCATCCAGCGAGGGAACCCACAGGGCACCATCGCTTTCTTCAGCCTCAGAAACCGAACGGCTAATCACAATATTCGTGCGGCCCGGCAGTGGACGGAAACGCGGCGGGAAGGACTCCCACGTGCGGCGCCCCATGATGACCGGAGCCCCCAGGGTGACCGCCTTGAAATGCGCCAAATCCTCCGGGGCGCGCCAGGGCATATCCCCCGCGCGGCCAATGACTCCGGCATCGGTTTGAGCCCAAATAGCACCCAGACAATACATCATGCCTCCTAGAGCTACCTGCAGTTAGACCGCAATCGGGGCGGCAATGCCCGGGTGGTGCTTGTAGTCCACCAGCTCAAAGTCTTCGTACTCGTAATCGAAAATAGAAGGTTTCTTGGTTTTAATAACGAGCTTCGGGTACGGGTAGGGCTCGCGCGGCGGGTAGGGGTTGCCCTCCGGGTCGGTGCCGTAACCCAGCTGCTTCTTCACCTGCTCCAGGTGGTTCGAGTAGATGTGGCAGTCACCGCCAGTCCACACGAACTCGCCCGGAACCATGCCCACCTCCTGCGCAATCAGGTAGGTCAGCAGGGCGTAGGAGGCGATGTTAAAGGGCACGCCCAGGAACATGTCCGCGCTACGCTGGTACAGCTGGCAGGAGAGCTCCTTCACGCCGTCCGGGCGCTCGTGCACGTAGAACTGGAAGAGCGCGTGACAGGGCGGAAGCGCCATGTTGTCCACCTCGACCGGGTTCCACGCCGAAACGATGTGGCGGCGCGAGGCGGGGTTGTTCTTGAGCGAGTCGATGACCTTGGCAATCTGATCGATCGTGCCTCCGTCGGGGGTCGGCCAGGAACGCCACTGCACGCCGTACACCGGACCCAAGTCACCGTTCTCGTCGGCCCATTCATCCCAAATGGTCACGCCGCGCTCCTGCAACCAGCGGACGTTCGAGGAACCGCGCAGGAACCACAGCAGCTCAATAGCAACCGACTTAAAGTGCACGCGCTTGGTGGTAATCAGGGGGAAGGAATCCCGCAGGTCGAAGCGCATCTGGCGGCCAAACACGCCGAAGGTGCCGGTGCCGGTGCGGTCGGAACGCTGAGCGTCGGCGGCGATGGCGTCCTTGTTTTCCTCGAGGATGTCGCGCAGAAGATCTTCGTACGGGGTGGGGATGGGTGCGTCGCTCATGATGAACCTTCGTGGTAGTCCGTGCGGGATGGCCGGGCGCGGTTCGTGCCGGGCCGTTTATCCATTGTAGAAGCGCGCGAACGCGCCGAGGAGTACGAATCGGCGCGTTCGCGGTCAGAAGTTAAAAGCGGAGGGCTAATCTAGGGCCGGGCGTACCCGCTCCACCGAAACGATACGCGGATTCTCACCCTCGGTCACCTGCAGCACCAGGGCATCGCCGGGCTCCAGGTAGGGGTCGGCGGCCGGCAGGATATCGGCGGGCGATCCCTCCCACAGGTGCTCGCCCAGAACCTCCATGACGATGGGCAGCACGGGGCGGTGCGTGCACAGCAGCGAGGGGGCGTCCTTCTCGAAGAGGGAGGCCACGGTACGGGTCGTGCGCGCAGGGTGACGCTGAGCGCCGGCCTCCGAGAGGGACTTCTTCTCCTTGATCGCCACGCCGTGCTCCACGGAGTAGGGGGTCACCGTCTGCAGGCAGCGCAGCCACGGCGAGGAGAGGATTCGGTTGGGTGCCCAGGCAGCATAGAGGCCACTGGAGGCGAGGGCCTGGCGCTTACCGGTGCCGGCTAGCGGACGGTCATCCTCGGCGGCGGCCCAGTGCGAACGCGGCTTGGCCTTCGCGTGGCGGGCAATGATGACGGGGCGGGTGCGTAGCGCATCCGCCTCGCGCAGAGCCTCGAGGGAATCTAGCGGGCCCAGGTCATCACGGTTGGTCAGCAGGGCGCGGGCCACCTCGGGGGTCACCCAGCGAAGCTCGTCCACTTCACCCTCATCGGCCAGGGCGCGAGCGCCCTCGGGGAGCTGAGCGGACCAGTAGAAGACATCCTTGGGACGGCCGCCCACGGGGTAGGAGGTGACAGCCAACGGCACGCCCAGGGTCACCTGCAGGCCCACTTCCTCACGAATCTCGCGGATTGCGGTTTCTGCGAGGGACTCGCCCGGGTCCTGCTTGCCCTTGGGCCAGGACCAGTCGTCGTAGTTGGGTCGGTGAATGATGAGCACCTCGAAGACATCGTCGCGCACGCGCCAAATCAGCGCGCCGGCAGCAACGATTTCTGCGGTGTTGGCGGGGGAACGGTCGACGCTGTTCACCGCGTCGAAGCGTCGGGCCGAGTAGTAGATGGAGGAGGAATCCTGCGGGGCCATGTCTCTCTAGTCCTTGGTGGTTGGGTCTGCACGGCGCGGTGGAAGCGCCGGGTTCCGCGTCTTATTGTACGGGAGAAAAACCACAACCTGTCACCTTGACGTAACCTTCTGTTCACCTTTGCGTCCGGGTTATGTCTGGGTGGGCGTGCGGGAACCGGCAAACCGACGCAGGATAGCGAAGGAGCCCCGCTCCCCACCGTACGGGGTGGGAAGTGGGGCTCCTTGTGGAAGGGACGATACCGGCCTAGACCTTATCCACGTTCTTACGCGAGCGCGAACGCAGGTAGTAGGACTGCACATCCTGCAGGGGCTTGCCCTCGCTATCGGTGTTGTGACGGGTCCAGGTGCCGTCCGCGGCCAGGTGCCAGGTGCGCGAAGAATCACTCATGTAGATGGTGAACATATCGAGCAGGTACTTGATGTGGCGCGGATCCTTGATCTGCACGAGCGCCTCGATGCGGCGGTCCAGGTTGCGGTGCATCATGTCGGCCGAGCCGATGTACACGACCGGATCGCCCGCATTCTCGAAGGCGAACACGCGCGAGTGCTCCAGGAAGCGGCCCAGAATCGAGCGCACACGAATGTTTTCGCTCAGACCGGGAACGCCGGGGCGCAGGGCGCAGATACCGCGTACGACCACATCCACCGGCACGCCCGCCTGGGAAGCGCGGTAGAGCGAGTCGATGACGGCTTCGTCCACCATTGAGTTGCACTTGATCTGAATCTTGGCCGGCTTACCCGCCTGGTGGTTCTCAATCTCGCGGTCGATGCGCTCAATCAGGCCGCTACGCAGGGAGCGGGGTGCAACCAGCAGCGACTTGTAGCTGGTCTTCGGGGCGTAGCCGGAGAGCTGGTTGAACAGGCGCGAGACGTCCTCGCAAATCTGCTCGTCGCAGGTGATGATGCCCAGGTCCTCGTAGAAACGGGCCGTGGAGGGGTGGTAGTTACCGGTGCCGATGTGGGCGTAACGACGCAGGTGGTTGCCCTCGCGGCGCACCACCAGGGAGAGCTTGCAGTGCGTCTTCAGGCCCACGATGCCGTACACCACGTGCACGCCGGCGCGTTCGAGCTTGCGAGCCCACGAGATGTTGGCCTCCTCGTCGAAGCGGGCCTTAATCTCGACCAGCGCCACGACCTGTTTGCCGGCCTCGGCGGCCTCAATCAGGGCGTCCACGATGGGGGAATCGCCGCTGGTGCGGTACAGGGTCTGCTTGATGGCCTGCACGCGCGGGTCGGCGGCGGCCTGAGCCAGGAAAGCCTGCACACTGGTGGCGAAGGAATCGTAGGGGTGGTGCAGCAGCACGTCGTGGTCGCGGGCTGCGGCGAAGACATCCGCTTCCTTGGCGGTCTCGGCGGCGTTGAGCCAGCGGGAGGTGTGCGCAATGTGCTTGGGGTAGTGCAGCGCCGGACGGTTGGCGCGCACGATGGCACTCAGGCCACGCAAATCCAGCGGGGCCGGCAGGCGGTACACCTCGGACTCGTCGATGTTCAGTTCAGAAATCAGCAGGTCGAGGATGGTGGGGTTAATAGTATCCTCAACCTCCAGACGCACCGGCGGGCCGAAGCGGCGGCGCAGAAGCTCCTTCTCCAGGGCCTTCAGCAGGTTCTCGGCGTCGTCCTCTTCCACCTCGAGATCCTCGTTACGGGTCACGCGGAAGACGTGGTGCTCCACAACCTCCATGCCGGGGAAGAGCGTGTCGAGATGCTCCGCGATGATGTCCTCAAGCGGAATGTAGCGGCTCTCGCGGCCGGCGGTGTTGGCGGCGCGGGCACCGTCCACGGAGACCATACGGTCCAGCTGATCGGGTACCTTGACGCGGGCGAAAAGCTCCTTGCCGGTCTGCGGGTTGCGCACCAGCACGGCAAGGTTGAGCGAAAGACCCGAGATGTAGGGGAAGGGGTGAGCCGGGTCCACGGCCAGCGGGGTCAGAATCGGGAAGATGTCGCGCATGAAATCCTGGCGCAGGCGTACCTTGGCGTCGGTGTCCAAATCCTCCCAGCTCACGATGCGGATATTCTGTTCCTCCAGGGCGGGCAGCACCTGCTCGTGGAATACCTTGGCGTGGCGCTCCTGCAGCTTGTGGGCGCGCTCGGCAATCTCCTCCATCTGCTCCTCGGGGCTCAGACCGGCGGCGGAGGGCACGGCCAGCCCGGTGGCGATGCGGCGCTTCAGGCCGGCCACGCGCACCATGAAGAACTCGTCGAGGTTGGAAGCGACGATGGACAGGAAGTTCAGGCGCTCCAGCAGGTACAGGTCCGGATCCTCCGCCAGCTCCAGCACGCGGGTGTTGAAGTCGAGCCAGCTGCTCTCGCGGTCGAAGAAACGCTCGGGGCCGAACTCTTCCTCCAGGCTGAAGTAGGATCGCTTCTCGCCCTTCTCGATGCGGTCGCCGCGGGAGTCCGCGCGCTCGATCTTGGAGATGTCGTTGCCGATGTGGATAACGCCGGTCATGGGCGCCGGCTCGGTGGGCTTGGGTTTGGGTGCCTTATTCAGACCGTTAGGGGCGGGTACCATACTGTACTTCCTTTCCTGTGTAGTGGTTAGCTAAATCGGTGGGCGCACCCGCGGCGGCGCGCAGGGGCGGGCCCGGCATGCAATGAGGCCTGAGCGGGCTCGGGGGCAGGCGGGCTAAGCGGCGTGACCGGGAGCGTACATGCGGTCCACCGTGGCCACGCTGAATCCCAACGAGGTGTACAGCGAGTAGGCCGCGGTGTTGTCGGCATCCACGTAGAGCTCGATGGCGTGCAGAGGCTCGCCCGATTCGTCGGCGGCCAACGCCAGGTAGGCCAGCGCTCGCAGGGTCAGGGTGCGGCCCAAGCCGCCTCCCTGCGAGTCGGGGTTCACTCCCACCACGTAGATTTCGCCGGCGGGGGAGAGCTCGCCCCTCCCCTGCCCGGTCGGAATCTTGGTCCAGGTAAACGCAGCAATCGAAGCGTCGTCTTCCTTCTCGGAGGCGATGAAGAAGCCCTCGGGACGGAACCAATCGGAGCCGGTGCGCTCGCGCAAATCGGCCAGGGTGAGCTTGCCCTGCTCAGGGTGGTGCGCAAAGGCGGCCGCGTTAACCCGCAGCCAGGGGAACTCGTCCGCGCCCGTGTAGGTGCGCATCCGCAGATTCTCGGGGAGGGCGCGCGCGTCGGAGCGTTCAACGAGGTCCTCGCGGGTTGACTCGTCCAGCGGCAGAACCATCTTGTACAGAACGCGCACCGGGCTGAACCCGTGTAGGGTCGCGAAGGCGTGCGCGGGGGTTTCGATGCCGGTGTCGTTGGCGCTTCCGTGCACCCAGAGGCGGTATCGCACGGCATCCTTACCGAGCTGACGGACGGCGTGCTCGAAGAACGCGCTTCCCGCGCCGCGACCGCGGTAGGCGGGAGCCACGGCCGCCTCGATGACGCCGCCGTCCTCATCGGAGACGGGAGTGAGGGCCACGAAGGCGGCCGCGATGGTGCCGCCGTCCTCGGCCAGGAAGAGGCGGGGAGGGGTGAGGGTGCGCTCGCGCAGGGCCTTGGTGAGCTCGATGCGGGTCTGCTCGGAGAACGCCGAGACGCCGTCGTGGAGCGCAACCTCGCGGGCAAAAGTATCGAAACGGTCCAGCAGCTCGGCGGTGAGTGCGGGTTCGGTGTAGACAAGGTCGGTTGAGGGAGGGGTTGTCTGACTGGTGGCCATCATTGCCTTCTTTCGTAGCCTTCCCTTTAACTCTACCGGGGAATATTGTTCTTTGAAGAGTTTGGTCTAGGTTACGAACGAATATGACGGGAACCGACCGTCCTACGCCCCTCGCGTGTCGGTTAACGGGTCGAGCTGAAGGAATATCCCACGTTGCGGACGGTCGAAATCATCTGCTCGTGCTCGGTGCCCAGCTTCGATCGCAGGCGACGCACGTGCACGTCGACCGTGCGGGTGCCGCCGTAGTAGGAATCGTAGCCCCAGACCTCCGAGAGCAGCTGCGCGCGCGAGAAGACGCGGCCCGGGTGCATGGCCATGAATTTGAGGAGCTCAAACTCCTTGAAGGTCAGGTTGAGCGCGGCCCCGGAGAGATGTGCCGAATAGGCCTGCGTGTCGATAACCAGGTTGCCGGCCCGGATGATGCGCTCCTGCATCGGCTCGTCCTGGGGCTCGGCCTCACTCACGATGGCCAGGCGCAGGCGGGCATCCATTTCGGAGGGGGAAGCCTGATCCGAAACGATGTCGTCCACCTGCCAGGAGGAGGCAACCGCCGCCATACCGCCCTCGTTAAGAAGCGCGATGAGGGGGAGCTGTAGGCCGGATGCACGGAGCAGCTGGGCGCTGTGGCGAGCCTGCACGAGCGCGGTGCGGGCATCCAGTATGACCAGGTCAAACCCCTGATCCTCGAGGACCTTATGCGCCGTGTCGAGGGGGAAGAGCTGCACCCGGTGGCTGAGGAGGCTCAGAGAGGGAACGACGTCCTGAGCCGTGGTGTCGCTCAGAAGCGCAATACGGTACACGTTCTCTCCCTTCCTACACGTCACGCGGCGGCTTGATAAATCTCTTCTAGTGTACCCGCCCGGCCCCCAACCGCCGGGAGCGGCGCCAGCCTCAGACTAAGGACACCCCGCCCCGCCAGCCCCCCGTGCGCTCTTTCGCGCTGGGGCGTGTGGTAGCTTTAAGACATGGATAACAATCTTATGGCTCTCGAAGCTTTCTTCATGGTGCTGATGGCTATCATCTCCGTGTGCATCGCAATCGGTGCTTTCGCGGTGTTGCGCGGCCTCTTCAGCGGTCAGAAGTAATCTTCCGATAAGGGCAGAAGCATAAGCCTGACATAGGGCATTGGGCGGTTCGTGAGCCGCCCGCGCCAATGACGGCGTAAACCCCCGTCCGGGTTCATCCGGGCGGGGGTTTCCTATGCCTGTTTTCTCCGGTGGGCTACCGGCGGTAGGCTTCTGGGCCGCTGGCGAACTCGTAACATATCTCTATCCGTTGCCTGCCCTAGCCGGTAGAATGTGGGTATGGCTATTGAAATTCCTTCCAACCTAACCCCTGAACTCGTTCCCTTTGCGTGGCTCCTCGGCACCTGGGAAGGCACCGGAACCATGTGGTACGAGGGTCAGGAAAACACCCCCTTCGGCCAGATTATTACCTTTGAGCAGGATGGCCTGCCCTTCATTGAGTACCGCGCCGAATCTTTCCTCCTCGACGACGAGGGTAAGAAGCTCCGTCCCATCACCGTAGAGACCGGTTTCTGGCAGATCGATCGCCCGCTCACCGATGCCGACGGCGGCTTCGGCATCGTGCCCAAGGACGTTGTTCCCGCCTTCGCCGACGCGGAGAGCGTCGAGACCCTGCGTAACGAGGACGACGGCTTCTCCCTGCTCGCAACCATCGCCCACCCCGGCGGTATCAGCGAGAACTACGTGGGCATGGTTAAGGGCCCGGTCGTGCGCATGCAGACCGGCAACCTGCTGCGCGACGAGATTTCCCACGAGTACGCCGGCTCGGTGCGCCTGTGGGGCCTGGTCAACGGTAACCTCATGTGGGACTGGGAGATTGCGGACGCCGAGGGCAAGCTGCACAAGCACGCTTCCGCCGAGCTGCGCAAGACCTCCTCGATGACCGGCGATTCCCTGGGAACTTCAATGTTCGGTTCCCTGGACGGCGAAGAGCCCACCGGCGAGCCTTCCGATAAGCCCGCCGCCGAATAGCTTGTGCCAATAGTTAGAGCCTGCCCCGCTCCCCGGTGGGGTGGGTTCTTTTGTGTGAAAGGTTTCCTCCGTGACTGAATCTTTGACAGGTCCGACCCGGCCTGAGACCGAACAGGACCGGACCGCACGCCTCGCAAGCCCCCTGCTTTCGGTGAGCGGGGCTTTCGCCGCCGGCGGCCCCGACGAGGGCGTGGCGGCCCACTACGGCGACCCCATCCACGAGCAGCGAGCTCTGAGCCGCGACCGTTCCGCCGGGGCGGACGAACCCCTGGTGGTGGTAGACCGCTCGTCCCTGGGTATCGTGCGAGTGACGGGCCCGGACCGCCTGACCTGGCTGACCTCCATCGCCTCGCAGATTCTGAGCGATATGAAGGCCGGCGATAGCCGTGAATTCCTGCTGTTGACCCCGCAGGGACGCATCGAATACGCCCCCGCAGCCTTCGAAGACGGTGAGGCCCTCTGGCTCATCGTCGAGGGTGACCAGGCCGAATCCCTGGAGGAGTACCTCAACCGCATGAAGTTCATGTTGCGTGTCGAGATTCAGAATCTCAGCGACGAGTACGCGGTGCTCGAGACGAGCCGCGATCCCCGCGGTGCTGATGGAGTAGTACATCCGGCCCTGGCCGCGGCGCTCGCCGGTGCCTCCGCCGAAGGCCTGCCGGTGTGGGAGGACCCCTGGAACACCCCCGCCCCGGGTGGCTATCGCTACGACGAGGCCGGGGATGCGCACCCGGGAGCCGACTACGTGCGGTTCTGGACGATTGTTCCCCGCGGGACGCTAGATGCCCTGGCGGAGAACCGCGAGGGCGTTCGCCTCGCGGGTGTATGGGCCGCCGAGGCCCTGCGCATCGAGGCCTGGCGTCCCCGCTACGGCACCGAGGTGGATGACAAGAGTATTCCGCAGGAGCTGGACTACTCCCGCACTGCGGTGCACTTCGATAAGGGATGCTACAAGGGGCAAGAGACGGTTGCGCGCGTGCACAACCTGGGCCGCCCGCCGCGCCGCCTGGTATTCTTGGACATCGATGGTTCGGAGCACACCCTGCCGGCCGTCGGTAGTGAGCTCTTCGTGGAGGGCAAGGCCCGCCCGGTTGGCCGTATCACTTCGGTGGCGCTGCACCACGAGGCCGGGCCCATCGCCCTGGCCGTCATTAAGCGTGGCGTTGATCCGAAGGCGCCCCTGCGCGCGGTAGACGGTGGGGATTTCCTGCCCGACGGGTCCCCGGCACCGGCCACGGAGTATGCGGTGGCTCAGACGACTGTGGTTTCGCCCGATTCGGGCGAGGTGGCGCGCCGTTCCCTCTCCGGTCAGGAGTTCTTGAAGCGTTAGAAACCGACTCTCTGTTCTTTCTGGAAGCGTAGAAACCGCTGAGGCGGGCACTCGCGATGGAGTGCCCGCCTCAGCGGTTTTGTGTACGGGGAGCGGCTTAGCGGCCGAAGAGAACGGAGGCCTCGTCCCAACGTTCCTGCGGAACGGACTTCAGGCCGTCCAAAGCCTCTTCCAGCGGCACGTACTTGACGACGGTGCCCTGGACCGAAACCATCTTGCCCCACTGCTTCTGGGCAACCATGTCCACGGCGCCCATGCCCAGGCGGGTTGCCAGCACGCGGTCGAAGCCGGTGGGGGCGCCACCGCGCTGGATGTGGCCGAGGATGGTGTTACGGGTCTCGACGCCGGTCATGCGTTCGATTTCGTGGGTCACGTATTCACCAATGCCGCCGAGGCGCGGACGACCGTCCTTCTCGGTACCCTTGTTGGCCATGACATCGTCGAAGCCCTCGGGGATGAAGCCCTCGGCAACAACGACCAGGGGAGAACGGCCGCGGTCGTGTACCTCGGTGACCCACTCGGCGACCTGGTCCATGGAGACCTTGACCTCGGGAATCAGGATGGCGTGTGCGCCTGCCGCCATGCCGGAGTGCAGCGCAATCCAGCCGACGTGACGACCCATGACCTCTGCGACCATGCAACGGTGGTGCGACTCACCGGTGGTGCGGATGCGGTCCATAGCCTCGGTTGCGATGGAGACTGCGGTATCGAAACCGAAGGTGTAGTCGGTCGCGCGCAGGTCGTTATCAATGGTCTTGGGCACGCCGATGACGGGCAGGCCGGCGTCGGCCAGGCGCTTGGCGCCGGCGAGGGTGCCTTCACCGCCGATGGCGACGATGGCGTCGATACCGTGACGCTCCATCATGATTTCGATGTTTTCGGGGCCGCCGTTGGGGCCGTCGAAGGGGTTGGTACGGGAGGTGCCGATGATGGTACCGCCCTGGGCTGCCAGGCCGCGGACCTTCTGGCGGGGCAGGTCCATGTAGTCGCCCTCGACGACGCCTCGCCAGCCGTCACGGAAGCCGACGAATTCGTAACCGTACTTCTTGACACCGTTGAGCACGGCACCTCGAATGACAGCGTTCAGGCCGGGGCAGTCGCCGCCGGAAGTAAGCAGACCGATCTTCATGTTGGCTCCTTGTGAATGTCTGCGCGTCGGGGGTGTGTTGCGCGCGTATATAACTATGGCCTCCACGAAGTCGGCACGCACGAAAGTGCCGCTCGGGAGGTCATTCTCTTGGTCTCTATTTTAGCGGGGTTTGGGATGTGTGGGTAGTGGTGGATTGGGGTGGGAATGGCCTCATTCCGGCATAAAAGTTCAGGTGCTTTACACCCTCAGCTGGCATATTTTGAGCGGCCGCTTGCCGCATCCGCGCCCTGACAACGAAGAGAGGCCCGGGGCCTGCTTCCACCGTAATGGTAGAGGCAGGCCCCGGGCGCTCAAAAAAATATTTAACGATTCATGAAACGCACTCGCGAGAGGCGACTAATCGCGCGCGCGACCCAGTAGTTCCTGCAGGCGGGCAATGCCCTCGGCCAGATCGTCATCTCCCAGGGCGTAGGACAGGCGCAGGTAGCCGCTGGGTCCGAAGGCCTCGCCGGGGACAACGGCAACTTCGGCCTTCTCGAGGATGAGCTCGGCGAGCTCGGCGCTGGTCTGCGGGCGTACGCCGTCGATTTCCTTGCCCAGCAACTCGCGAACGTCCGGGTAGGCGTAGAACGCGCCGGTGGGAACGGGGCAGTGCACGCCCTCGATAGCGTTAAGACCCTCGACGATGGCGCGGCGGCGGCGGTCGAAGGCGGCGTGCATGACCTTCACGTCGTCCTGCGGGCCGGTCAGGGCGGCCAGGGCGGCACGCTGGGCGATGTTATTGACGTTGGAGGTCATGTGCGACTGCAGGTTAGAAGCCGCCGCGATAACGTCGCGAGGACCAATCATCCAGCCCACGCGCCAACCGGTCATGGCGTAGGTCTTGGCCACACCGTTGAGGATTACGCAGCGATCGGCCAGCTCGGGTACGGCCTTCAGAATCGAGACCGAGTCGGCACCATCGTAGGTGAGGTGCTCGTAGATTTCGTCGGTCAGGACGAAGATGCCCTTCTCCAGAGCCCACTGGCCGATGGCGCGGGTTTCCTCTTCGGTGTACACGGCACCGGTCGGGTTGGAGGGGGAGACGAAGATGAGCGCCTTGGTTGCGGGGGTGTAGGCTTCCTCGAGCTGCTCGACGGTGACCTTGTAGTGCTGGTCGCTACCGGCAAAAACCTCGATGGGGTTACCGCCGGCCAGGCGGATGCATTCGGGGTAGGTGGTCCAATAGGGAGCCGGCAGCAGAACGTCGTCGCCCTCGTCAATGACCGTGGCGAAGGCCTGGTATACGGCCTGCTTGCCGCCGTTGGTCACGATGACCTGGGAGGGATCGACCTCAACGCCGGAGTCGCGCAGGGTCTTGTCCGCGATGGCCTTCTTCAGCTCGGGCAGGCCGGAGGCGGGGGAGTAGCGGAAGTTCTTGGGGTCCTTCAACGCTTCGTGGGCGGCATCCACAATGTGTGCGGGGGTAGCAAAGTTGGGTTCGCCGGCGCCGAAGCCGATGACGGGGCGTCCCTGAGCCTTGAGTGCTTTGGCCTTTGCATCAACGGCAAGGGTTGCGGAGGGTGCAATGGCACCGATACGGCTGGAAATGCGCGCCATGGGGGCTCTCTTCTCTCTTATTGTGTGTAGCGGGGGCGAAACGCCGGTGAGGTCGTAGCCGGCGGGCCCGTTGGAGGGCGTACGGGTGCGTCACCTCGTGCGTTCCTCGTGTGTAAAGATGCGTTCTTCCTTATAGGATACGGGGCATCGCCGGAGATAGGATACCTCCGAAAGAAAGAATGGACAGCCTTTTTCTGAAAAATATTGCGTTCTGGAGTTGCACGAGCGCGTCGGCATGGTTTAGAGTTAGTTCTGCACCCGCAAGGGTGTAATTGTTTGCCCCTCTAAAGCCCACTGGCTTAGGAGGCAATGGAGGAGCGAACGAGTGAGAAGCAACTCTCACGCCGAAGCTCAGGCTTCAAAGGGTGGTGGCTCAATTGGTAGAGCAGCGGTCTCCAAAACCGCAGGTTGCAGGTTCGAGTCCTGTCCGCCCTGCTCAAATTGCCTCAATAAACGATTGTACGCCCGCACTCCGGGCGTACTTTTTTAGATACAGAAAGGGGCAGAAGAAATGGCATCGTCTGCTACTGCCACTCAGGCTGCTGAGTCTGGCGCATCCTCAAAGAGCGATGAGAAGCGCGGTTTCTTCGGCCGTATTTTTGCATTCCTTCGCGAAGTTATCGCGGAGTTGAAGAAGGTTACCACTCCCACCGGACGCGAGCTGATTGGTTACTTCCTCGCGGTTCTGCTGTTCGTCGTGGTGATGCTCCTGCTGATTTCCGGCCTGGATTATCTGTTCGGCCAGGGAGCATTCTGGATCTTTGGTAACGGAACGATTCAGCGTAACTAGCTAACCGATACCGAGCGCATCCCCGGTGGGGTGTTGCGCCGAGTATCATAATTTTTCCCGGATTATTGATCGGTGTTGCGTATGCAGCGCAGCCAGATCGTAAGCGATAGAAAGTAGGAGCGACGTGTCCGAGCAGGAACTGGTATCCGAGATTGAAGAGGTCGAGGTAGCCGCTGCTGAGGCTGCCGAAGAGGCCGAAGCTGTCGAGCAGCTGGCTGAGGAGGCTACCGAGGCTGTTGAGGCAGCCGAGGAAGTTGCCGAGGTGGCTGAGGAAGTCGACGCTCTGGAAGAATTCAAGTCGAAGCTGCGCCGTCAGGTGGGCGATTGGTACGTGGTGCACACCTACTCGGGTTACGAGAACAAGGTGAAGACCGGTATCGAGACCCGTATCCAGAACCTCGAGGCCGAGGATGAGATCTTCGAGGTCCAGGTTCCCATGGAGACCGTGGTCGAGTTCAAGAACACCGTGAAGAAGACCATCCGCCGCGTGCGCGTTCCCGGCTACGTGCTGGTCCGTATGGAACTGACCGACCACTCGTGGGGCGTTGTGCGCCACACCCCGGGCGTGACTGGCTTCGTGGGCCAGGATGCATACAACCCGGTTCCGCTGCGCATGGATGAAGTCTTCGAGATGCTCCTGCCCGTCTTCGAGGAGCAGCAACAGAGCCAGGGCCTGCCCGTCTCCAAGCCCGTCGTTGAGTCCGACTACACCGTGGGTGAGAACGTCCGCGTGAAGTCCGGCGCATTCGAGGGTATGGACGCCACCGTGTCCGAGATTAAGG
Source organism: Rothia sp. HMSC062F03 (assembly GCF_001836905.1). Lineage (NCBI taxonomy): Bacteria > Bacillati > Actinomycetota > Actinomycetes > Micrococcales > Micrococcaceae > Rothia > Rothia sp. HMSC062F03. Next base: position 190,262 of record NZ_KV830861.1, read on the forward strand.
CCGAGGCTCAGCAGATTGTCGTGATGATTTCCGTCTTCGGCCGCGACACCCCCGTGACCCTGAGCTTCACCGAGATCGAGAAGATCTAGCGAGGCTGTAGCGCATGAGCGAGCCCGGTACCCGAAAGGGGCCGGGCTCGCTCTGCGTTAACCCGCATCTTTTCATTCCCGCCGCCGGTCATTTGTTCCGGCGCGTGCCTCCGGTATTAGCGAATACCGGTGAACACTGGATTAAGCGGCGGATTAACGCTAAACTTTTGGTTTGTGTATGCGCACGTCACGCTTTCGTGCGCGCACGCCGATGGCCGCGCCACGGTCATCACCCTGCCGGCGTACGCTCCTGTGCGTCGGTTCCCAGCTAAGAAAAGGACCCTACATTGGCTCCCAAGAAGAAGGTCACTGGCCTCATTAAGCTGCAGATCCAGGCAGGCGCCGCTAACCCGGCTCCCCCCGTCGGCCCCGCACTGGGCTCGCACGGTGTGAACATCATGGAGTTCTGCAAGGCATACAACGCTGCAACCGAGTCGCAGCGCGGTAACATCATCCCCGTTGAGATTACCGTCTACGAGGATCGCTCCTTCACCTTCATCACCAAGACCCCTCCGGCTGCCCAGCTGATCAAGAAGGCTGCTGGCGTTGCTAAGGGTTCCGCTGTTCCCCACACCACCAAGGTTGGCTCGCTGACCGAGGCTCAGGTGCGCGAGATCGCAGAGACCAAGATGCCCGACCTGAACGCAAACGACCTGGATGCAGCATCCAAGATCATCGCAGGTACCGCTCGTTCCATGGGTATCACCGTCGAGTAATTTCGGTTCGCCGAATAGCCGAGTGATCGGCACCGTAGATTTTTCTACACAGAACTTGTAAATGCCCGTCGAGTGACGGGATGTGGCAGAGCCGAGCGCGGCTCACGAGACCACAACTGCATAAGGAGAAAAGCAGATGGCAAAGCGCAGCAAGGCGTACAAGGCAGCTGTAGCCAAGATTGAAGAGGGTAAGCTCTACACCCCCGCCGAGGCAGTCGCCCTGGCGAAGGAGACCTCTTCCACCAAGACCGACGCAACCGTTGAGGTTGCAATGCGTCTGTCCGTTGACCCCCGTAAGGCAGACCAGATGGTTCGCGGTACCGTGAACCTGCCCCACGGCACCGGTAAGACCGCTCGCGTGGTCGTTATCGCAGCAGGCCCCAAGGCTGCTGAGGCCGAGGCAGCTGGCGCTGACTTCGTTGGCTCCGACGACCTGATCGCAAAGATCGCCGGCGGCTGGACCGACTTCGACGCAGCGGTTGCAACCCCCGACATGATGGGTAAGGTCGGTCGCCTGGGTAAGATCCTGGGTCCCCGTAACCTGATGCCGAACCCCAAGACCGGTACCGTGACCATGGATGTTGCAAAGGCTGTTGCAGACATCAAGGGCGGTAAGATTGACTTCCGTGTTGACCGTAACTCCAACCTGCACTTCATCATCGGTAAGGCTTCCTTCACCGCTGAGCAGCTCGAGGAGAACTTCCAGGCAGCACTGGAAGAGATTAACCGTCTGAAGCCCTCTTCGGCTAAGGGTCGTTACATCTCCAAGGCAACCGTTGCTACCACCTTCGGCCCCGGTATCCCCGTTGATCCGGCTTCCGTTGCTGCCTAAGGTATGCACCTGTAGCGTCTAGCATTCGCTAGTGATCGCCCCTGACGTTTAGGCGTCGGGGGCGATTTTTTGTGCATGATTTTGTCTATGTGAGGATTCAAAACACAGTGTGAAGATTCAAGACATTGCGTGACCGGCGTCAGTTAAAGTGCGTCATGGACTTCCAGTTTTTATAGGCTTAAAACGTAGAATGAACTCCTGGCCGTGATTACCCCGGCACCTCTAAAACCGATGGCGGAGGAAGCCCAAGCGCTTCCTATCCGCTCCCAATCTATGACGAGAGATAGAACCCATGTCTTCTTCCACCCAGAACGCGCAGCTGGCCCGTTGCGGCCTCAGCCTGCCGGTCAACTATTTTGCCGTGGCACTGGGCACCGGGGCCCTGGGTGCGGCCTGGCGTACTGGTGCTTCGAAGGGTATGGCGCCTGACTGGGTGGGTGAGAGCATCCTGGCTTTTAACGCCGTGGTGTGGCTGCTCCTTGTGGGTTTCCTGGTTCACGCGGTGGTGAAGTACCGCGCATGGGTGTGTAGTTTTTGGGAGCATCCGGCGCGTACTTGCTTCTTTTCGCTGATTCCGGCGACGACGGCGCAGGTGGGCGCGGCTCTCTACCCGTATGCGGAGGTTCCGGCTCTCACGCTGGTTGTGCTGGGCGCTGTGGGTCAGTTGTATTTCGCCTCTCATCGTATTGCCGGTACGTGGCGTGGCGGGCATGCACCTGAGGCAACCTCACCGGTGCTGTATCTGCCGACGGTTGCGACAAACTTCGCGACTGCTACGGCGATGGGCTTTGTGGGTTGGCATGATATGGCGATGCTCTTCTTCGGCGCGGGCCTGATTTCGTGGTTTAGCATTGAGGGCGCGATTCTGAGCCGCCTGCGCACCCTGACCCCCTTGCCGCAGGGGGAGCGCGGCATTATTGGTATCCAGATGGCACCGCCTTTTGTGGGTGGTAACGCCTACCTTGCGGCTAACGGTGGCACGGTGGATTGGTTCTTCCTGGTGCTGACCGGCTACGGCATTTTGCAGCTGATTTTCCTGATGCGTCTGCTCCCGTGGACTCTTGAGGGTGGTTTCTCGATGAGCATGTGGGGCTTCTCCTTCGGTATGGCTTCCATGGCGGCGAGCGGTATTCGCTTGACGGCTGCTGGCTCGCTGGGGTTGGTGGGTCCTGCGCTAACGGTGGCGGGTACGGCTTTCTTGATTTTCCTGTGGGCGGGCACGCTGTACTTGGCTGTGAAGGGACGCCTGTTGGTGCGCCCGAACTAAGGTTCCCGTGTGAGGCGCCGGCGTGAAGTTAGTGTGCTGTTGTATGACGGCGCTTATCTTCTGCGCCTATGCCGTGGGTGGGTTTCGGCGATAATGGGGGAATGACTTCTGCATCCTATTCTTCTGCCGCGGCGGAGCCTTTTGAGGGCCTGCGTATTCGAGGCGTCGCGAAGACCTTTGGCGCCGGTACGACGGTTCTGAATGAGATTGACCTGGATGTGCACCCCGGCGAGTTGATTTCGCTGGTTGGTTCCTCGGGTACCGGTAAGTCAACGCTTCTTCGCATTATTGCCGGCCTGGAGGACCCCACGACGGGTCGGGTGACCTACGGCGGTCAGCCTCTGGAGCGCGGCTCGGTGGGTGTGGTGTTTCAGCGTCCCATTCTGTACCCGCACCTGAGCGTGAAGGATAATATTCTCTTCCCCACGCGTCTGCATGCTTTTTCCGGTGAGGCCGATATTGACTATTACCGCGAGCTGCTGGCAGCCCTGAAGCTTGAGGGCTTGGAGAACCGCAAGCCTTCGCAGCTGTCGGGCGGTCAGGCCCAGCGCGTGGGCATTGCCCGAGCCCTTATCCGTCGTGCTCCCGTGGTTCTTTTTGACGAGCCCTTGGCCAGCGTTGACGAGGAGATGAGCGCGAGCATCCGAGCCGATATTGTGCGCCTGCACGAGCGTTACGGTTTTACCGGCTTGTACGTGACTCACGATCAGAATGAGGCGCTCATGCTGGGTCATCGTGTGGCGGTCATGGACTCCGGCTACCTGGTGCAGGTGGATACCCCGGGTCGTCTTTTGGACTATCCTCACACCCTGCAGGTGGCGAAGCTGCTTTCGGCCCCCGCGCTGAATCTGCTGGATATCGAACCGGAGGATTCCCTGCCCGCCGATTGCCGCCTGGTGATTCGCGCCTCCTCCTTCTACGAACTGGGTGGGGGAGAATCCGAACAATTGCACGGTGTCCTGTCGGCGCAGGTTCTGGGGCAGCGTCACCTGGTGGGCGGTATGCTCTACCGCGCGGCTCTGAGTGAGACCGCAACTTTGCCTGTGGCTTCGGAACAGCTGGGGGCGGACGGTCATCCCGTGGAACCCTCGAATGTTGAAAATGCTGAGTACTCGGTGCGTGTGCCGGCCGGTCAGGAGCTGGAATTCTTCCTCTCTGATGCCGGGGGAATCTCCTACGCAATTGGTAGCGATGTGCAGCTGGGTGTTGCTCCGCAGCGGTGCTTCCTCTTCTCCGGGGGCAAACGCTTCTACCTGGGCGGATAGCTCGAGTTTCGGTGTTGTTTCGACGTCGAGCTGAGGCTGGTAAATCCCGCTGTTGGCGGAGGTTCTGAGCTTTTAAGTGATTAACCCCGCTTAACGGCGGGATTTTCCTGTTTTAACTTGCGGCCTGCCCGAGAACCTGAGATGATAAACAAACCAAAGACCGCCGGTCTAGAACTATGTCCTTTATCCCCACTTTGGTGGAGGTTAAGAACAGGGTTCTGATAAGAGCTGATTTCCCTCAAGAAATCGCCGCCCGCGTAGGTGACTCGAAGTGAATAGACGCAAACCCTGAGGGTTTCGTCTATCGTGCCTCGTACGCCTGCGCGTCGAGGCATTTTTTATTGCTTGCAATAGTGCTTCGAGGCTCTACCGGCGACCTTACAAGAATCGGAAGAAGGAACTACCATGGCGACTCAGGAAAAGATCGCTGCAGTATCCGAGCTGAAGGAACTCTTCGAAGCTTCGAACGCAGTCATCCTGACCGAATACCGCGGTCTCACTGTTGCACAGCTCAAGGAGCTGCGTCGCGCACTCGGTGCAGAGACCGAATACGCCGTGGTGAAGAACACGCTGGCTGCTATCGCAGCTAAGGAAGTTGGCATCGACGCATTCGAAGGCCACCTCCACGGTCCCTCCGCGCTGGCATTCATCAAGGGCGACCTGATCGATGCTGCCAAGGGCCTGCGTGACTTTGCCAAGGCTAACCCCCAGCTGATCGTGAAGAACGGTTACTACGAAGGTGCCGCTCTGTCCGAGGACGACGTCAAGCGTTACGCTGACCTGGAATCCCGCGAGGTTCTGCTGTCCAAGGTTGCAGGTGGTGCAAAGGCTGCCATCGCACGCATCGCACAGGTTGTGGACGCACTGCGCGTCAAGCTGGAGGAGCAGGAAGGCGCAGCTCCCGCTGCTGCCGAGGAGGCTTCGGAGGAGGCATAAGCCCCTTCGTGCTACTGCACCAGCCGCTGAGATACTCAGCAGCGCACAACGCAACAGCGTATGCGCACCCTTAGTTTGACCGACCCCTACGGGGTGGGTACCCAAGATTTACACAGCGGGGCGACCCGCACAGATAGTGAAGGAGCCAAACAATGGCTAAGCTGTCCATCGAAGAACTCATTGCAGCATTCAAGGAACTGTCCCTGGTTGAGGTTTCCGAGTTCGTCAAGGCATTCGAGGAAGAGTTCGACGTCACCGCAGCTGCTCCCGTTGCAGTTGTCGCAGGCGGCGCAGCAGGCGAGGCTGCTGAAGAGAAGTCCGAGTTCGACGTTGTCCTGGAGTCCGCTGGCGACAAGAAGATCGCAGTGATCAAGGAAGTTCGTGCCCTGACCTCCCTCGGCCTGAAGGAAGCAAAGGACCTGGTTGACGGCGCTCCCAAGACCCTGCTCGAGGGCGTTTCCAAGGAAGACGCTGAGAAGGCTAAGGAGCAGCTCGAGGCTGCCGGCGCATCCGTCACCCTCAAGTAATCGACTTCTTCTCGATTCTTACGCGGGCGGTACATCCTTACGGATGTGCCGCCCTGCGGCATTTAACGTCCTCTGTGGTGCCTCTCTCCTTGGCCCGGTACGGGGCTCCGGGGTGCCGTATGATGGGATGAGACAACCCAGACATTCTTCCTGACGAAAACGGATAAGACATGAGCGAGCAGAAGAAAAAGAATCAGAAGTCCTCGCCCCGCCCCGCCCGTGACCTGGCGGCAGAGGCACAGCAGATCCTGGATGCTTTTGGTGCCGGAGTTCGCGAAGATCGCGACTACCCCGCCCTGCACCTGGCTCCTCCGGTCGGCCGCCTGAACGACCCGAACGGCCTTGTCTTTGACGGCAAGCGCTACCATGCTTTCTACCAATACTCGCCCCTGCACCCCGAGCGCATGGTGTACTGGCGTCACGCCGTGAGCGAGGACCTGACCCACTGGACCGATGAGGGCACCGCACTGGTCCCGGACAGCCGCTACGACTCGCACGGTTGCTACTCGGGTTCCGGAATTAAGGTTCCCGGCGGTTTTGAGTTCTTCTACACCGGTAACGTCAAGGACTCCAAGGGCAACCGCGAGACCTACCAGATTCTTGCCACCGCCGGTGAGGACGCCAAGCCGACTCGTCAGCTGCCCCCGCTGATTTCCGGCCCCGAGGAGGGCTACACCGCCCACTACCGAGACCCGCACGTGTTCCAGCGTGACGGTCGCTGGTGGATGGTCATCGGCGCTCAGCGCGAGGATAAGACCGGTGCCGTGGTCGTGTACACCTCCGAGGACCGCCGCGAGTGGACCTTCCTCGGTGAGCTGGGCATTAAGGATAAGACCCTCAAGGGCACCTACATGTACGAGTGCCCCTCCCTGCTGAGCATGCGCGATGAGCTGACCGGCGAATTGCGTGATGTGCTGATCTTTAGCCCGCAGGGACTGGAGCCGCTGGGGGAGAAGTACAACAATATCTTCCAGAGCGGTTACATTGTGGGCTCGCTGGATAACAAGACCCTCAAGTTTAAGGTGGAGACCCCCTTCACCGAGCTGGATGCGGGCTTCGAGTTCTACGCCCCGCAGACCATCTCGGGCACCGGTCTGAGCGCCGACCCGGAGGCACCGCACACCGCAAGCGGCGATGCCCCGGTGATGATCGCCTGGCTCGGCAACGCGGATCAGGATGACCTGCCCTCGTGGAGCCACCGCTGGGTGCACATGTTCACCTACCCGCGTGAGCTGCACCTGCGCAACGGTAAGCTCTTCCAGCGTCCGGTTCCGCAGCTGAACGACGCGATGGAGATGAAGCCGCTGTACCGCGAGGAGGAGAAGGGCAAGCTCGTCGAGCTGAAGAACGCCCTGACCTTCCGCCTGCGCGGCCGCGTGAACGTGGCTGATGAACGGGTGAAGATCAAGATTAAGGACACTCACGGCGTGGCCCTGAGCATCGTTCTGGATAAGGACTTTGTGCAGATGGACCGCGGCGGTACCCGCTACACCGAGGGTGGTAGCCTGCGCCGTCGCAGCCTGAAGCGTTCGAAGATTCGTGAGTTCGACCTACTGGTGGACGGCTCGGCAACTGAGCTGTACGTGGGCGGCAAGCTGGCCGCCTCTATGGGTGCAGAGGTTATGACGGCTCGCACCTTCTTCAAGGGGGATAAGCGCCGCGTCCGCCTGACCGGTGGCGAGGTGCTGTCCCTGGAGTACGGCCGCCTTTAGGCCCGCCGTGGCTCGTCCGCGGGTTGAGGCTCGTGCGGACCGAGCGGAAAGTGAACAAATGTGCCGGAGGGCTCACTCTCTTGAGAGGGTGGGCCCTCGCTTTGCGTTATTCTGCGTGATACCATGTCTTACATCCGATATGTCAAACGTATGACATATGCATGACATGCACACACAGACATATCTCACCTCATTCACAAAGCATCATCCGGTGGTGCTCCGAACAAAGGAGAGCGAGCGTGGACCACAAGTCAGTGGCACAGCGCGTGCTGAAGGACGTCGGTGGCGCCGGCAACATCGTTGCAGCCGCGCACTGCGCAACCCGCCTTCGCCTCGTCCTGAAGAACCAGGACAAGGTCGACCAGGCAGCAATCGACAACGACGAGGATCTCAAGGGTAGCTTCCTCAACGCTGGCCAGTTTCAGATTATCGTCGGCCCCGGCGACGTCAACGAGGTGCACAAGCACCTGATTGCCGCTGGCGCACCCGAGGCATCCAAGGATGACCTCAAGAGCATCGCCGCGAAGCAGGGTAACCTTGTCTCCCGCTTCATCAAGACCATTGCCGACATCTTCGTGCCGCTGATCCCGGTGCTGGTCGGTGGCGGTATGCTGATGGCGCTCAATAGCCTCCTGACCTCTAAGGGTATTTTCGGTCCTCAGGCTGTTATTGAACTTTTCCCCGAATGGGCTGACTTTGCAGACATTGTCAACCTGCTCTCCGCCGCTCCCTTCGCCTTCCTGCCCGTGCTGGTCGGCTTCTCCGCCACCAAGGTCTTCGGCGGTAACCCCTACCTCGGTCTGACCATGGGTGCCGCAATGGTCTCCCCCGCCCTGATGAACGGCTACAACGTCGCAGCATCCCTGGCAGGTGCCGAGGGTACCGACCCGATGAAGTACTGGAACCTCTTCGGTCTGCAGGTTCAGCAGGCGGGCTACCAGGGCACCGTGCTGCCCATCATGCTGGTTGCCTTCATCCTCTCCCACATTGAGAAGTTCTTCCACAAGGTCCTCAAGGGCACCATCGACTTCATCTTCACCCCGACCCTCACCATCCTCATTACCGGCTTCCTGACCTTCCTGCTGGTTGGTCCGCCGATGTTCCAGCTGGGTACCTGGCTGGGTGAAGGTATCAACTGGCTTTACACTGTTGCCGGCCCGCTGGGTGGTCTGATTTTCGGTACCTTCTACGCATTCATCGTGATGACCGGTATGCACCAGGCATTCCCGCCCATCGAGATGAGCCTGTGGGCAACCGGTGGTTCCTTCATCTTCGTCGTTGCCTCCATGTCTAACGTGGCTCAGGGTGCTGCCGCAGCCGGTGTCGCACTGACCACCAAGAACAAGAAGATTAAGGGTATTGCTTCGGCAGCCGCACCCTCCGCATTCCTGGGCATTACCGAGCCCGCAATGTTCGGTGTGAACCTGGCTCTGCGCTGGCCCTTCTACATTGCAATCGTTTCCGCGGGTATTGGCTCGATGGTTACCTCTATCCTTGGAATTAAGGCGGGTAAGCTGGGCGCTGCTGGTTACCTTGGCTTCCCCTCGATTGAAGCAACCGTCGGTGCCGGTATCCCGGGCTTCTTGGGCTGCCTCGTCCTGACCACCGTCATCGCTTTCGTTGCCTCCTTCATCTGGGGCAAGAAGGTCGAGTCTGGCAACACTGAGGAAGCTGAGGCTCCTGCCGTTCCCGCAGCTACCGAAGCTTCCACCGAGGCTCCCTCGGTAGCTTCTGCCGAGGCCTCCGGCGAAGGCGTTGAGCTGGGCGCTCACCTGGTGGGTACTGTGGTGCCTCTCGTAGACGTCAAGGACCCCACCTTCTCCTCCGGCGCACTGGGTGCAGGCACCGCAGTGGAGCCCACCGAAGGTAAGCTCTACGCACCGGCTGACGGCAAGATCACCGTCGCCTTCCCCACCGGCCACGCATACGGTCTGCGCACCGAGGACGGCCTGGACCTGCTGATGCACATCGGCATGGACACCGTGGAGCTGGACGGCAAGCACTTCACCCCGAAGGTCGCTAAGGGCGACACCGTCAAGCGCGGCGATGTCATCGCTGAGTTTGATATTCCCGCGATCAAGGCAGCCGGCTACCCGCTGGCCACTCCGCTGGTTATCACGAACTCCAAGAAGCTGGCCGAGTCGGTGCAGGACGCTCAGAATTCCGGCGCGGCTGTGACCAACGCTGACTCCGTGCTGAAGGTTGTTCTGAAGGCTAAGGCTAACGCATAGTCTGTACACAGAGTGAGTAGATAAACTCTCCATTTTTGAACACCCCGTATCTTTTCCTTGAAATAATGCGGGGTGTTCAAATTTTTTATGGGCGGCTAAATAGAAAGGGTGAATAACTATTCATATAAATTGTGCATAATGGTGCAATATTTACTACCGGGAGTCTGTGCATATGCATGTAAAATGTCTTGATTAGGCACGATTCGTTAGCCATGAGGACGGAATACAGCTAATATTTATGTAGACTTCAAGCTTTCGTAAAGGGTGAATATGTCCTCGGAATCCTATACCGTCCGCACCGCCGAACCTCACGAGTACTCGGAGGTAGTGGAGGTGCTTATCTCGGCTTTTGACGGTGACCCCGCCATGATGGCCATCATCGGTGGCAAAAACCGCCGTAAGGAGATGGAAAAGCTCCGCGCTATTATGACCCTGCAGGTTTACGGTAATTTCAAGGACCGCGGACGAATCGACGTTGCCGTGGATGACTCCTCGGGCAAGATTGTTGGCGTCTGCCTCTGGAATAACCCGGAGTCCCAGGAGGGATCATTCCTCAACGAAATCAAGCAGATTAGCGCCTACTACCGTGGACTGAGGCCGGTTACCCTGGTTCGCGCCATCATGATGGAGCTGCACCTGCTCAAGTATCGCCCCTCGTACAAGCACTGGTATCTCTTCAACATTGGCGTGCTGGAGGAGCTACGCGGCCGCGGTATCGGCAGCAAGCTCCTCGACTACGGCACCGCGCGTCTTGAAGGCTACCCGGCCTACCTCGAAGCGTCGACCTACGACAGCGCTCGCCTCTACGAGCGTCGCGGCTTCCTCTCCCTGGGGCCTCTCGGAGGTATCTTCCCGAAGGCTCACGCGGTCGGCATGGTGTACCCCGCAATCGGCCCCGCGGAAGTCGTCGCCCGTGCCGCCGGTCAGGCCTAGCGCGACGGCCCGGTCGTAACTCGGTTACTCAAGAGCCCCACAAGATCCTAAACGTAAAGATTTGCCCCACCGCCCCACAAATGTGGAGTGGTGGGGCGAATCTTTGGAAGAAAAGCGGGGGAGAGCTACTGCAGCTCGTCCGGTGCCGAGGTGTCCGGCTCCACGAGCGAGAGATCGGGGATGGTTCGCACGGTGGCCCCCAGGTGTAGCTCGATGGGCAGCACATCCCCGGGAAGGTACGCGGAACCCTCGGAAGTCGAATCTGCGGGTGCCGCGGAGGCGGTCGATGCATCCTGTCTTTCGATAAGCTCCAGCAGGCGCTGAACGGCTCGTCGAGCGATTCCCTCGATGGGCTGAATGACGGTTGCGAGTTCCGGCATGAGCAGCTGAACGGTCTGTGTACCGTCGTAGCCGATGACCTGGAAATCCTCGGGAACGCGGATACCTCGCGTGCGCGCCCAGCCCAGGGCCAGCGCGGCGTAGTTATCGTTGGAGGCGAACACTGCATCCACAGGCTCGGCGCTATCGGCTCGCTCGTCCAGGTAGCGGTATAGCATCTCGCGCTTAAGGCCGAGGGAGGGGCGGAAGCCAAGCTCCACAAACTCGGGGGTCAGGCCAGCATCGAGCATTGCTTCGCGGTAACCGCGCTGACGCTCATTGTGCTCGCCCAGGGTTGAGGTTACGTGCACAATTGTCTGGGCGCCCGTGGCGATAAGGTGCTCCGTGGCCGCGTGTGCGCCGCCGTAGTTATCTGAGCGGATGTTGGGGTAAAAACCGGTCTCGCGACGGTCTACCGTCACCAGGGGGGCCTGGGCATGCGGGACGTTCACGAGCGCATCCGAATGGGCGCCGGTGATGATGCCGTCCACCTGATTAGCGAAGAGCATATCGAGATAGCGCTTCTCCTGCTCGGGGTGGTCTTCGCTATTGCAGAGAATCACCCTGTACCCGGCATCGGCCAGGTGATTCTCGAGCTGGTACACCATCTCTCCGTAGAAGGGGTTGGCCACGGTGGGGAAGATGAGACCCACCGTCTGGGAACGCTGACCCTGCAGGCTTCGGGCGATGGCGTTGGGCCGGTAGCCGAGTTGCTGGACGGCCTCGTGCACCTTGGTGCGGGTGGCCTCGCTCAGGTAACCGCGGTTGTTGAGCACTCGGGATACGGTGGTGGGGGAGACGCCCGCCAGTGCGGCAACGTCGCTGAGTTTGGGCTTTGCCACGGGGCTCCTTTGTGGTTGAGACAGGATATGCTAAACGATTGACATATCTCTATCAACTATACCTTCTGCTGGATGGGAACGCCGATAACACCCACGGTGAAACCAGCCTTCCCACCCCGCATGAAGTGTCCCAGGCTTAGAAGACCGGAATAATGCGCGCGCGTGAACCCGCAGGATGCGCCCCGCCGGTTACCGTGGAATCGTCGAGCACCGCAAAGTGCGTGGCGGCTGCCAGGGAAGATAGCATGTGCGAAGCCGACTTCGGTAGCGGATAGGCAACGCCCTCGGTCACCCGGACGGGCACCAGGCGAGTCGTCACAGCCTTGCGCAACGTGGGAACATCCTCGGCAAGAACGGCCGCGTCTGCTGCGGGCAGGGGCATGGAGCGCAGGCCGGCCAGAAGAGGCGGCAGGTAGGAGTAGAGAGCCGTATAGGCGGCCAACGGGTTACCCGGAAGGCCCAGTACGAAACGCTGGTGACCGGCGTTCGGCCCGGTTTCGGGTACCGGCAGGCTTGCGGCCAGGGCCGGGTGGCCCGGACGCACATCCACCGACTCGAAGATATAGGTCGCTCCCAAATCGTTGAGGGCCTTACGCACCATGTCCACGCCCGAGGTGCTCGAGCCGCCCGTAAACACCAGGATGCGCGCGGTGGAGGTCGTCAGGAAGGTCGAGAATTCGGACTCGACGTCGGCCAGGCGGGCCGAGGGGCGAACCTCGCATCCGGCCGCGGCGATGGCGTGCTCCACGAAACCTCCGAAAGCGTCGCGCACCTGACCCGGGTCGGGCAGGCCAAAGGTAATCACCTCGTTACCGGTGAAAGCGCAACGCACCGGGATGGGCGCGTAGACGGGCAGCTCATCGAAACCGTTCGTGCCCAGAAACGCTGCCATGCGGGAGGAGATGCGCTCGCCGTGGCGAGCCAGGTAATCACCGTGCTGTAGCTCCACACCGGCGAAACGAATATCGGTTCCGGGGGCGGGCGGTTCAAATCCCTCAGCCATCTCCAGGTAGTGGATGCTGGCTCGGGTATCGGCGGAGGCCAGGGAATCGGCTCCCTCGTAGTTGCTGGTGTGCTCCTCGCGCACGATGGCCTCGGTGCCTTCGGGAATCAGGCCGCCGGTTAGAATCGGGGTGGCCTCGCCCGGGCTAATCGGCACGGTGAGACGGTGAATATTGGCTCGAGAATCCTCCGGGTAGGAAGGCCTCACCAGACGCCAGGGCGGGTTGCCCGCCACAGCGTAGCCGTCCATCGCGGAGGAGCTGTAGTGCGGCACCGGCATCATGGCGTGCACGTCTTCGGATAGGTAATGGTCAATCGTCGCTAAGAGAGGAAGAGCCTCGGCCTTGGTGTCCGGGGCGGCCTGTGTGCCGGCGGCGTGCAACAGCTCGCGCGCCTGATCCCATGAGACGGCGGGAATATGGTGGGACATGGTACCTCGTGTGTGCTGAAGCGGCGCTAGTTGGCCGCTGAAAGTAGATGCCCGTGGTAGCGGGGCGGTCTAGTAGCTAGACCACAGGGAAGTGGTGTACCCCAGTCGCTCCGCTTGCTCCCAGGTATCGACATCGGCGGTGTGCTGGGCGGAGAGCTCAACGTTGACCGGGTTGAGACGGCGCAGGAAGGAACGGACGGAGGCGTCGGTGGTGCCCTCTGAAAACACCGAACGGATGCTCTCATAACGGTAGATACCCACCAGTGGCTGGTAGATGCCCTCAGAAACCCCCCAGAAGCCCTCGGACGCGGGGGAATCCCCCTCATGGCTGAGAGGTCGGGCAGTCGCATCGTTGGCCGCGGCGGTACGCATAAGTCGCTGTACCGCGGGAGCGATGCGCGGGGTATCAACACCCAGGATGAGGCACCATTTCGGCGTCGGGGCACCTGAGCCCTCGCATTGGGCCGCCATACGTTCTAGGCCTGCGTGAATGGCCGCGGCCGGTCCAGAGAAGGGTGGGTTTTCTCGGGTGAGTAGAACGTCGGAGGGGACGGGCAGGGTATCGGGCCCGACCACAACTCGCGGCGAGGCCTGCCGTACCGCCTGCAAAGCACAGTCGAGAAGCGTGTTCGTGCCGTCCGAGAGCGAGGCCTTGGGCACATGCCCCAGGCGGCTGGACTGCCCGCCGGCCACGACAACCGCGGCGCAGGAGAACTCGGGGTACTCGGGAAGAATCGGGGGAATCGCGGCGGGCGACGGTGAAGAATCGCTCATCTTAACCGCCCGCGAAGGGGGGAAGGACGTCAACTCGATCGCCATCGGTTAGCGGCGCGTCGGCATCGGAGTGGGTGCCGTTGACCAGGAAGGAACACTGCTCCATAACCTGGGCCAGAGTCAGGCCGGAGGGGGTGGTCCCCGTAAGCTCCCGGCCCAGGTAGGCGATGAGCGCGCCCAGGGTCGGCGAATCAATGTCGCTCGGGGCCACCGACAGCTCGGCGGTACCCGCCGCCGCGCGCGCGGCAGCAAAGAAATGAACCTGCATCATGCTCCTAATGCTATACGAGGGGGCGCGAAAAACAAGGGGGTGCGCGGGGCGGCTAGGGGTTAGCCTCCGATGGCGCTCATGGAGCGGCTCGCCTTGGCAAATTCCTCAATATCGAAATCTGCGTCTTCCTTGCCGTGGGCGCGCGGTTTGAACCACATGCCTTCACGCCAGCGCAGGGCCAGCTCATCGTCCGTGGCGCCGGAGCGCAATAGCTGCATGAGGTCGGTCTCGGTATCGGAGAAGAGGCAGGAACGGATCTTGCCGTCGGCCGTTAGGCGGGTGCGGGTGCAGGCGCCGCAGAAGGACTCGGTCACCGAAGCGATGATGCCCACGCGGCCCAGGGATTCGGTGCCGTCGACGGGGAACCCCGCCTCATCCAGCACGGTGCCGAGCGGGTAGACCTCCCACAGCCGGGCGGGGGAATCGCCGCGTGCTTCGCGTACCGAACCGAGCACGTAGGCGGCCGAAAGCTTCTCTCGAATCTCAGCAGCGGTGATGGTGCCCTCGCGGGTCCAGCGGTTGTCTGCGTCCAGGGGCATCTGCTCGATGAAGCGCAGCTGGTAGCCACCCTTGAGCGCCCACTCGAGGAGCTCGGGAGCCTGCCCGTCGTTGAGGCCGGGCATGAGCACGGCATTAATCTTGATGGGCCATAGGCCGGCTTCGGCGGCGCCGTCGATACCCTTGAGCACGGCCTCCAGCTTGTCGCGTCGGGTGAGCTCGGCGAAGGTCTCGCGGCAGATGGTATCCAGCGAGACGTTGATGCGGGTCAGCCCGGCCTCGGCAAGGGCTGCGGCCCGCTTGTCCAGGCCGATGCCGTTGGTCGTAATGGACAGGGGAACCTCGGGGTGCTCCTGATGGATGCGGGAGATAATGTCGACCAAATCAGCGCGGACGAGGGGTTCACCGCCCGTGAAGCGAATCTCTTCGACGCCCAGCTGGGAGATAGCAATATCTGCAAGGCGCGCAATTTCTTCGGCGGAAAGCAGGTTTTCCTTGGGGAGCCACTGCAGTCCATCGGCCGGCATGCAATAAATGCAACGAAGATTACATTTATCGGTTAATGAGATGCGCAGGTCGGTTGCGGTGCGTCCCCAGCGGTCGAGGAGCGGACCGCTGTTCGTAATATTTGGGAGCTTCCTCCGCGGCTTTGTGGAGGTCTCAGATTTTTCGGGCGTCACAAAAGCAGCACCGCTGTTATCCGCAGAAGATAAGGTGCTTAACAAAGGGCCTGCAATCAGCTGAGAGCGGCCAGAATCTGCCGTGTACGCCATGGAAAACCTATGTAGAAAATTAGTATATTTCGGGTAACAATATGATTATTCCACGTTCGAAGACCCATTACATAGTGTGTGAAGGGTAAGTTACATTCGCGGTGACCCAAAGAAACCGCGATAACGTGTCATGGTGTACGCAAGCTAGGGGGCGTACATAAATTGTCACAAAAGCCTCGCGTGGAGCACCTCACCTCATGCAACTAACACGACTAGTTCAAGGACAAAGTACTTTCATGAAGACTCCTCTCGCCGCTCTTAGCGCACTGGCTGCTGCAACCCTGGCCCTGACCGGTTGCGGCTCTTCCCAGGCCTCTTCCTCCGCTGCATCTCAGGCATCCTCCGGCAAGATTCAGGTCTTCGCCGCAGCATCCCTGAACAATGCGGGCGCCGACCTGGAGAAGGCCTACGAGGCAGCTAACCCCGGCGTTGACATCACCTTCGTCTACGAGGGCTCCGCAAAGCTCGTCACCCAGATCGAGCAGGGCGCAACCCCCGACATGCTTATCACCGCAGACACCAAGAACATGGACAAGGCTAAGAAGCTGGACGAGTTCTCTGGATCCGACTCCACCGTTCTGGTCACCAACAAGCTGGTTCTCGTTACCGCTGAAGGCAACCCCGGTAAGATCAACAGCCTCGACGACCTGAAGACCACCGAAGGCGTCGTCGCAGTCTGCAAGGAAGACGTCCCCTGCGGCACCCTGGCACACGAAGAGCTGAAGAAGCACGACATCACCCTCAAGAACGCAACCACCGAGGGTAAGGTCACCGACGTGGCCACCAAGGTCACCACCGGTAACGCCGATGCGGGCTTCATCTACACCACCGACCTCGCAGCTGCCAAGAAGAAGGGCGTAAACCTCGGTTCTGTCGACCTGCCGGACGTTGAGCCCAACGAATACCCTGCAGCGCTGAGCAAGACCGGCGCATCCTCAGATGCCGCTAAGAAGTTCAACGAGTGGCTGAAGACCTCCGACGAGGCCAAGAAGATTCTCGCCGGCTACGGCTTCAACACCACCAAGTAGTCTGTAAACGCTAACCCGCCCGCTCAGCGGGGTTAGCGCGAAAAGCGGGGATGCGGTGGCACCTTATAGAAGTGTGCCACCGCATCCCGTCCCAACTTTTACCCACTACTTGTGGGATACCCACTCCCATCCACCGCCTTCGCCCCCAACCCCTCACGAATCCATGTCTGTATCTTCTCCTGCCCGCCGCGCGCCGCGATCTCCGGCTCGTCTTTTTGCGTCGGTTCCTCGCTCCTTCACCATCCCAGCTTTCATTGGTCTTCTGGTGATTGCCGGTCCGCTCCTGGGCCTGTTCCTTAACGTCCCGTGGAGCCAGCTCGGGACCGTCTTCACTCCGCAGGTGATGGGCGCGGCCAATCTTTCGCTCTCAACGGCTGCCGTCTCAACCCTGATTTGCGGTCTTCTGGGTGCCCCCATCTCCCTGCTCCTGTCCAAGGTGCTGAATCGTTCGCGCCTGCACCGATTCGGTGCGGTTCTCTACGCCATCATCTACACCCCGGTGATTCTCTCCCCGGTGGTTTCGGGTCTGGGGCTGCTCTTCTTCTGGGGCCGTAAGGGTCTAATCGGCTCGTACCTCTATCAGGCTGGTATTTCGATTCCCTTCACCTCGAACGCCGTGATTATTGCGCAGACCTTTGTGGCTCTTCCCTTCTTCGTGGCCACCGCGGTTACCACGTTGCAGGCCATTCCCCGCGAGTACGAGGAAATCGCGCTGGTCGAGGGTGCCGGTCCCGCCGAGGTGACTTTTAAGGTGCTCCTGCCCCTGGCGGCTCCCGGTCTTGCCACCGCTTTTCTGCTCTCCTTTGCTCGTGCGCTGGGTGAGTACGGTGCAACCGTTACCTTTGCCGGTAACGTGCAGGGTAAAACCCAGACTATTCCCCTCGCGATTGACCTGGCCATCAACAGTAGTGACCTCCCGAGCGCCCTGGGTAGTGCTCTCATCCTCATCAGCCTCTACCTGGGAATCTTTGGCGTGCTGGGCCTGGCTCGCACGCTCAAGAAGCTACGCGAGCGCCTCGGGTAGCCAAGTTACGGGGGCAGGCCGTTAGGTGGCACTGTATTTACCCGCCCCCGGGTGCACCGTACACTGTTTATATCCGTATGTCGCACGATAGGAACCGCAATGATCGCTCCTGAGTTCAACGGAACTCCCAACACCGAGGAATACCGCGCCTACCTGGCCCTTCTCCTGAGGGAGGTCTTCATCGGCACGGCGGAGACCGTTCCTCTCGATCATGCGGCAGGCCGAATCCTCGCCCAGGATGTCACCGCCCGCATGGATGTGCCCAGCTTCGACAACTCGCAGATGGACGGCTACGCGCTCACCGCGGCTGCCGTCGATCGTGAGGACCGCATCTTTACGATCGGCCGCGAGATTCCCGCGGGTCGGCCCCTGCAGCGCTCCCGCGCATCCGATGACCTGACCTACCCGATTATGACCGGCGCTCCCATCCCCAAGGGATACGATGCGGTGATTCCCGTGGAGCAGTCGGAACGTATCGAGTACCCCGACCTTCCCGAGTCTTTCGGCCGTCCCAGCGAGAAGATTAAGCTGGCCACCGGCCGCGTGGGGCAGTTCGTGCGCCGCCGCGGCGAGGATGTTGTGACCGGCCAGGTGCTTGCCCGCGCCGGACAGCGTGTGACCCCCGCTCTGCTGGGCGCGCTCGCCTCCCAGGGGTACGCACGTTTGACCGTTGCGGCGGGTCCTCGCGTGCTGGTGTGCACCGGCGGCGACGAGATTCGCTCCGGTACCGCCGGTGAGGACAACGCCTCCCCGGACGACCTCGCGCAGGGCCAGATTTTTGACGCCAACGGTCCGATGCTCAGCGCCATGCTACGTGAGGACGGCGCGACGGTTCGCCGTATCGCAATCGGTGACGACCCCGTTGAACTGCTACACCGCCTGGCTGCCGAGTACGAATCCTTCAAACCGGACATCATTATTACGTCCGGCGGTATCAGCCACGGCAAGTACGAGGTTGTGCGTAACGCCATTGCTAAGGCGCACGAGGCGGACATCCTGGTGCCCGTCTCATGGTTCGGCCACGTGAGCCAGCAGCCCGGCGGTCCCCAGGGCGTGAACGTCCTGGACTTCAAGGGGCACCGCGTCCCCATGATTTCCTTCCCCGGCAACCCCGTGAGTACCCTCATCTCCTACGCGCTGATTCTGCGCCCCTACCTGCGCGCTGGCGGCCCCTACGGCGTACCCCACGCGGTAGCCTCCGAGCAGGCCACCCTTGATAACGCACCCCGCGGCGTGCTGGTGACCGATACTTCGCTCACCGCACCGCCGACTAAGCGCCAGTTCCTGCGCGGCACCCTCGCCATGGTGGAAACCGAGCCGGGCACCTACCGCGTGGAGCTGTATCCGGACGTCCTCTCCGGTTCGCACCTGCTGCATCGCGCAGCCCAGGCCGACGTGCTCATCGAACTTTCCCCGGGCATGACGTACACCGGGGGAGAGGCCGTGCCCTACCACCGTATCCGCCTTACCGACGATTAATAGACACCCCTTGAGACGCGCCGAGGTAGCCCCTACGGTGCTCTATCGACGAACACGATACGTCAATTTATAGATTCCAGGAGACACGATGACCTCTACCCCCGAACAGGACCTCACCCATGTGCGCGCCGACGGCTCGGCACACATGGTCGATGTGACGGAAAAATCCGTAACCACCCGCACCGCGGTGGCTGAGGCAACCGTCCACACCCGCCCGGACGTCATCGAGAAGATTTTTGACGCCGACCTGCCCAAGGGCGATGCTCTGCCTGTGGCGCGCGTTGCGGGCATTATGGGCGCCAAGCGCACTCCCGAGATCATTCCGCTCTGCCACCCGCTGCCCCTGGGCAAGATTACGGTGGATTTCGAGCGCGGACCCGACTTTGTGCGTATCGAGGCGTCCGTCAAGACTCGCGGTGTGACCGGTGTTGAGATGGAGGCGCTGACCGCGGTTTCCTCGGCCGCGCTGACCGTCTTCGACATGATTAAAGCCGTTGACAAGCACGCCGTGATTACCGATATTCGGGTCCTGGAGAAGAGCGGCGGTAAGTCCGGCGATTGGTCCGTGCGCGCAGATTCGTAGAATGAAGAAACGGGGTTGGCGTAGTGGTGCGCCGTCCCAAAGGAGGAAAGTATTCAATGAGCACTGACGATTTCACGATGCCTGAGAACCTGACCGGTCTGGTGATTGTCGCCTCGACGCGTGCGGCTCGCGGTATCTACGAGGATAAGTCCGGCCCCATCGCGGTGGAGTGGCTACGCTCGCGCGGTTTCGAGACCCCGGATCCCGTGGTGATTGAGGACCGCGAGATTATCGATTACTTCAACAACCTGGTGGCCGAGGGTAAGAAGAACGGTAACCTGCCGACTTTTATTCTGACCAGCGGTGGTACTGGCTTGAATTCTGATGATCAGACCGTGGAGGCCGTGCGCCCGCACCTCGATAAGGAAATCCCCGGTATTATGCACGCCTTCTGGATGAACGGTCTGAAGAATGTTTCTTCAGCTGTTCTCTCTCGCGGTGTAGCCGGCGTGATTGACCGTACCTTCGTGATGACCCTGCCGGGATCGCGCGGCGGTGTAAAGGATGGCGTGACCACTCTTGATCCGCTGGTCGAGCACATTTGCCGCCAGATGGAGGACTACCATGACCACTAAGCCGCAGAAGGAAGAACCCTTGGATCATTCGGGCGCGCACGGTGCTGAGCCGAGCGGCTCGACCGTGGTGTTCACCGATATTACGGAGGCGCCCCTGGAACCGCTGTACGCAGCGGCTAAGGCTGAGGTTATGACTGACGCCATGGGTGCCCTGGTAATTTTTGACGGCATTGTGCGCAACCATGATCACGGTAGCGCGGTGCGCGGGCTGTCTTACAGCGCGCATCCGCAGGCTCGTGAGTATATTGCCGAGGTGGCTGCCGAGGTGGCTGCCGAGCTGGACGGTGTGCGCTTGTGGGCGGTACACCGCGTTGGACCCATCGCCATCGGCGAGTCGGCTCTGACCGTGATGGCGGCGGCTGCTCACCGTGGTCGCGCGTTTGATGCCTGCGAGCTGGTGGCTGACCGGGTGAAGGCTCGCGTGCCGATTTGGAAGGAACAGGAACTGCTCGATGGAAGCATCGAGTGGGTTGGCGTGGATACTTCGTCCGTCTAGCCTTCTGAATATTCTGAATATAAGCCTGTCAGGGGGATTTCTCTCGGGCAGGCTTATTCTCCTTGAAGCTTGGACCCCTAAAATTCAAACCATCTCTACTATTTGATGCGAGGAACCCCTATGTCTTCTCACACCTCTCGTAGCGCGAGCGAGCTCTCTGCCGCCGAGCGTGCGTTTTACTCTCGTCAGCTGATTCTGCCCGAGATGGGGTACGAGGCCCAGCTGGCACTCAAGGGCGCGCGTGTGGTGGTGCTGGGAGCCGGCGGCCTGGGGGCTCCTTCTCTGCTATATCTGGCGGGTGCAGGTGTGGGGCACATCGTTGTGATCGACGACGATCGGGTGGATACTTCCAACCTGCACCGCCAAGTGATTCACACGTATGCTCGCGTGGGCAACTCCAAGGCTGAATCGGCGGCGGAGTCTCTTCGCGCTCTGAATCCTCACATTCAGGTTGATGCGGTGTGCGCACGCCTGGCGGCTGAGAACGTTGATGAACTGCTGGCCGGCGCAGATCTCGTGCTCGATGGCAGCGATAACTTTGAGTCGCGTTACCTGGTATCGGAGGCTGCAGCTCGAGCCGGTATTCCTCACGTGTGGGCCGCCATTCTTGGATTCGATGCGCAGCTCAGTGTTTTCTGGGCAGGCCACGGCCCGGTGTACGAAGACCTTTATCCTCATGCTCCCGCTGAGGGGAGCGTGCCCTCGTGCAGTACCGCGGGGGTCGTGGGGGCTATGGCGGGTGTTGTGGGTGCCGCGATGGCGATGGAAGCTGTAAAGCTTTTGACGGGGGTGGGTAACCCCCTTATAGGTGAGGTAGGCCTATATTCGGCATTAGGTGGAAGGTGGGAATATATACCCCTTGTAGCTAGTGCGCAAGCTGAGCCTAAGAAAACGCCTGAATTGCCCCAAAAAACGAACAAGAAGGCCCAAAATCGCGTAATAATTCGTAATATTCCAAATGATTTAACTGGCTCTTCCATACCTTCTACCCCCTCTGTGGTGAGTGCTCGGGAGCTTAAAACGATGCCAGAGGGCGAAAAGATTGCCCTTTTGGATGTTCGAGAACGAGTCGAATTTGCTGCTTTTGCTATAGAGGGGGCGATTAACCTACCCCTGACGGAGATTCTGGAATCGTCTCGAAAAGGTGATTTAAAGGCGCTAATTGGGCGTAAAATCCCTACAAACGCTCGAGAAATCGTTATTTACTGCACCGGGTATACGCGAACGGTTGAAGCGGCACGTGAGATAGCGCCCTTGGAAGACCGTCCGGTGCGTATGCTCGAAGGCGGAATTTCGGCCTGGCTTACGGTTTAGATGACCTTTTAAAATCTTAATTAGGATAGGTTTTTATTCTGTATTTTCTATGCTGAATTTCCGATATATTGGCAGTATGGAACAAGCATCACAGATTAAGGGCCCGGACGGCCCCCTTACCGATCAGCTGATTAAGTTCGGTAAGTTCTTCTCCCGCTGGGACGAGACTGACGACGGCCGCGCCGTCTTCCGTGAAGGCGGCCGCGAAGGTGACGCCTTCTACCGCGACCGTTGGAGCCACGATAAGGAAGTTCGCTCGACCCACGGCGTGAACTGCACCGGCTCCTGCTCCTGGAAGGTGTACGTCAAGGACGGCATTATCACCTGGGAGGCGCAGGAAACTGACTACCCCTCGGTTGGCCCCGATCGCCCCGAGTACGAGCCCCGCGGTTGCCCCCGCGGTGCAGCCTTCTCGTGGTACACCTACTCGCCCACCCGAGTTAAGTACCCCTACATTCGCGGTCCCCTGCTGGAAATGTACCGCGAGGCAAAGGCTATCCACAGCGATCCCGTGGACGCCTTCCACTCCATCGTGTCCGACCCCGCTAAGCGTTCCCGCTACGTGAACGCCCGCGGTAAGGGCGGTTTGGTGCGCTCGACCTGGGCTGAGGCTCTCGAACTGATGGCCGCTGCCCACGTGCACACCATTAAGTACTACGGTCCCGACCGCAACACCGGCTTCACCCCGATTCCGGCAATGTCCATGGTCTCCTTCAGCGCGGGTGTTCGCTACATCCAGCTGATGGGTGGCGTGATGACCAGCTTCTACGACTGGTACGCCGACCTCCCCGTGGCTTCCCCGCAGGTCTTCGGTGACCAGACCGACGTTCCCGAGTCCGGTGACTGGTGGGACGCTGCGTACCTCATCATGTGGGGTGCAAACGTTCCGCTGACCCGTACCCCGGATGCCCACTGGGTCTCCGAGGTCCGCTACCGCGGTACCAAGGTTGTCACCGTGAGCCCCGACTACGCCGACAACACCAAGTTCGCTGACGAGTGGCTGCCCGCACAGGCAGGTACCGACGCAGCGCTGGCAATGGCTATGGGCCACGTTATCCTCAAGGAAAACTACGTCGACCAGCGTGTCGAGTTCTTCGAGGACTTCTCCCTGACCTACACCGACCTTCCCTTCCTGGTCACTCTGGAGACCCGTGAAGACGGTGTGAAGGTTCCCTCTAAGTTCCTGACCGCAGCTAAGCTCGCTGGCGAGGCTGAGCAGGCTAACTCCGACTTCAAGCCTGTCCTGATGGACCGCGAGACCGGTGAGGTCTTCGTTCCTAACGGCACCATGGGTCACCGCTACGCAGCCGAGGACCAGGGCAAGTGGAACCTGGACCTGCAGGGCCGCAAGCCGATTCTGTCGATCCGCGACCTGCCCCAGGGCGAGTCCGCTGCCGTCGAGATTAAGATGCCGACCTTCGACGACCCGAAGGGTCACGGCGACGTCATCACCCGTGGTGTGCCTGTTGCCTACGTTGAGGGCCACGAGGTCACCACCGTCTTCGACATCATGCTGGCACAGTACGGTGTTGGCCGTGAGGGCCTGCCCGGTACCTGGGCTAAGGACTACGACGACTGGAGCGTTCAGAACACCCCGGCATGGCAGGAGCCGATTACCTCCGTGCCCGCCGAGGCCGTTATCCGCATTGCCCGTGAGTTCGCTAAGAGCGCCCTGGATTCCGGCGGCCGTTCCATGGTGATTTTCGGTGCGGGTATCTGCCAGTGGTACCACGCTGACACCACATACCGCGCTATCCTCGCCCTGCTGAACCTGACCGGTTGCCAGGGTCGTAACGGCGGCGGTTGGGCTCACTACGTGGGCCAGGAGAAGGCACGTCCGCTGACCGGTCTGACCAACATTGCAAACGCACTGGACTGGAGCCGTCCGCCGCGTCACATGATTGGTACCGGCTTCTGGTACATGCACACTGACCAGTTCCGTCAGGACGCATACTCCACCGACTACCTGCAGTCCCCGCTGGCTAAGGGCGAGCTGCGCAACGTTCACACCGCTGACGTCGTGGCACGCTCCACCCGCATGGGCTGGATGCCGTTCTACCCGCAGTTCCCCGAGAACTCGATGGACCTGGCTGACAAGGCAGAGCAGGCAGTGGCACGTGGCGAGGCATCCTCGAACGCAGACTACATTGCTCAGCGCCTGAACTCCGGTGACCTGGAGTTCTCCGTCGAGGACGTTGACAACCCCGTCAACTGGCCCCGTACCCTGACCCTGTGGCGTTCGAACCTCTTCGGTTCCTCTGCAAAGGGTGAGAGCTACTTCCTGAAGCACCTCGTCGGTAGCATGGACAACGTCCAGGGTGAAGACGCAGAGACCCACCCGAAGGAAGTTAAGTGGGTTGACGAGGCTCCCCAGGGCAAGCTGGACCTGCTGGTCACTTCGGACTTCCGTATGACCTCCACGACCCTGCTGTCCGATATCGTTCTGCCGACCGCTACCTGGTACGAGAAGCACGATATCTCCTCGACCGATATGCACCCGTTCCTGCACGCGTTCTCCCCGGCAATTGACCCGCCGTGGGAGGCAAAGACCGACCACGAGACCTTTAAGGCTCTCGCATTCGAGTTCTCTCGTATGGCGAAGAAGCACCTGGGCGTCCGCAAGGACATCGTCTCGGTCCCGCTGCAGCACGATACCCCGGGCCAGATTGCTCAGCCCGGCGGTCACGCACCCGACTGGAAGAACACCCCCGGTATGGTGGGCGTTCCCGGTAAGAACATGCCGAACTTCGTCACCGTTGAGCGTGACTACGGTGCACTGTACGACATGTACACCACCGTTGGTCCGCTGTTCGACAAGCTCGGTGCGACCACCAAGTACGTCACCTACGATCTGAAGCACGAAGTTGCCAAGATGGCTAAGGAATTTGGCGTGATGGACTCCGGTAAGGGCGCAGGCCGTCCCGCACTGGACACCGACGTGAAGATTGCCGAAGCCATCCTGATGATTTCGGGTACTTCGAACGGTGAGGTTGCTGTCAAGGGCTTCAAGGAGCTCGAGAAGCAGACCGGTCTGCACCTGATGGACCTGGCAGAGGGTAACGAGGAACGTCGTATCACCTTCCCCATGACCCAGGCCGCACCGCAGCCCGTGATGACCTCTCCCGAGTGGTCCGGTTCGGAGACCGGCGGTCGCCGCTACGCTCCGTTCACTGTCAACATCGAGAAGAAGAAGCCGTTCCACACCCTGACCGGCCGTATGCACTTCTTCCTCGACCATGACTGGATGCACGAGATGGGCGAGGCCCTGCCGATTTACCGTCCGCCGCTGGACATGACCGGTCTGTACAACGAGCCCGAGCTCGGCACGACCGATGGTGTTTCGGTTGCTGTTCGCTACCTGACCCCGCACAACAAGTGGGCTATCCACTCGCAGTACTTCGACAACCAGTACATGCTGACCATGTTCCGTGGTGGTCCGGTCGCTTGGATGAGCCCCCAGGACGCCGAGAAGATTGGCGTCAAGGACGGCGAATGGGTTGAGTGCGTGAACACCAACGGTGTCTTCGTGGGTCGTGCGGTTGTCTCGCACCGTATCCCCGAGGGTATCTCCTTCGTTTACCACGCTCAGGAGCGTATGGTCAGCCCGAAGTCTGAAATCACCGGCAAGCGCGGTGGTATTCACAACTCGGTGACCCGTATTCTGCTGAAGCCCACCCACATGATTGGTGGCTACGCTCACTTGGCGTTCGCCTTCAACTATCTTGGACCGACCGGTAACCAGCGAGACATCGTCTCGTACATCCGTCGCCGTAAGTCCCAGGAGGTAACTTTCTAATGCGCGTTATGGCACAAGTTGCTATGGTGATGGCACTCGATAAGTGCATCGGCTGCCACACCTGCTCCGTGACCTGTAAGCAGGCATGGACGAACCGAGCCGGTACCGAGTACGTCTGGTTCAACAACGTTGAGACTCGTCCCGGTCAGGGTTACCCCCGCCGTTACGAGGACCAGGAAAAGTGGAAGGGCGGCTGGGTGCTGAACAAGCGCGGTCGTCTGGAGCTCAAGAGCGGTAACCGCTTCCAGAAGCTCTTCTCGATCTTCGCTTCCCCGATTCAGCCCGAGCTCAGCGACTACTACGAGCCCTGGACTTACGATTACCAGAACCTGACCACCGCGCCCCTCGGTGATGACTTCCCGGCAGCAAAGCCGGTCTCCCTCATCACCGGTGAGGACACCAAGGTCGAGTGGGGTATGAACTGGGACGACAACCTGGCTGGTGCAACCGAGTATGGTCACCTGGACCCGCTGGTTGAGAAGGTCCGCAAGAAGGCTGAGGACAAGATTAAGTTCGAGTTCGAGCAGACCTTCATGTTCTATCTGCCTCGTATTTGTGAGCACTGCCTAAACCCCTCCTGCATGGCTTCCTGCCCCTCCGGCGCTATCTACAAGCGCGCCGAGGACGGTATCGTGCTGGTGGACCAGGACCGTTGCCGTGGTTGGCGTCAGTGCATCACCGGTTGCCCCTACAAGAAGGTGTACTTCAACCACAAGACGGGTAAGGCTGAGAAGTGTACCTTCTGCTACCCCCGTATTGAGGCTGGTATCCCGACCGTGTGTGCTGAGACCTGCGTGGGTCGTATGCGCTACATCGGTGTCTTCCTGTACGACGCAGACCGTGTGACCGAGGCTGCTTCGGTTCCGGACGAGAAGGATCTCTACGAGGCTCAGCTGTCGCTGATGCTTGATCCTAACGACCCGGCCGTGATTGAGCAGGCGCGTAAGAACGACATCCCCGATGCGTGGATTACTGCGGCTCAGAAGTCTCCCGTGTACAAGCTGGCCAAGGAGTGGAAGGTGGCTCTGCCCCTGCACCCCGAGTACCGCACCATGCCGATGGTTTGGTACGTGCCGCCGCTGTCCCCGATTGTCGACCTGCTCAAGGAGCAGGGCCACGACGCTGAGAACAGCAACAACCTCTTCGGTGCTATTGAGGCTCTGCGTATTCCGGTGGAATACCTGGCTGAGCTGTTCACCGCAGGTGATACCGAGGTCGTGACGAACGTTCTGCGTCGCCTGGCTGCTATGCGTTCGTACATGCGTGACATCAACCTCGGTGGCGAAGGCAATGAGGAGATTGCCCAGGCGGTTGGCATGACCGGTCAGCAGATCTACGAAATGTACCGTCTGATGGCTATCGCAAAGTACAACGAGCGTTACGTCATTCCGAAGGCTCACATGGAGGACGCCCACAACCTCGAGGAAATGGGCTGCTCCCTGAGCGTGGATGGCGGACCCGGCATGTACGGCGATGCGTTCAACGACATGGAGGGTCGCCCGACCCCCGTGTCCACCGGTGTCTACGAGGCTAACAACAAGGTCAGCTTGTTCAGCTGGGACGGTTCTTCCCGCCCCGACGGCCTCTTCCCGAATACCACCGGAAAGAAGTAATAAGTGGCTGGATTCTTTTCCAAGCTCATGGGCAAGGCCGGTTCCGAGGCTCAGGCCTCGGAACCGGCTCAGCCGGAGAATCCGTTCGATATCGACTACGGACCCGGCGAAGACAAGGACTCGGTGATTTACCAGGTCAGCGCTATGCTCCTGGGCTATCCCGATGAGCAGATGCTGGAGGTTCTCCCCGAACTGGTCGCCATCACCGCGGCTACTGAGGACGAGTCCTTCATCGCAGCTGTTGATGCGATGCAGAAGTGGCTTACCTCCAAGGATCTGGAGGACGTGCAGTCTGAGTACGTGCAGGAATACGATCTTTCGCGTCGTCACTCCCTGCACCTGTCGTACTGGACTGATGGTGATACTCGCCGTCGCGGTGAGACCCTTCTGCGTTTCAAGCAGATGTACCGCGACTCCGGCATGCTGACCGTTTTGAACGGTGAGCTTCCGGATTACCTGCCGCTGGTGCTCGAATTCTGTGCGCTGGTTGATCGCCGTAAGGGTCGCTCGGCTCTGCAGGCGTACCGTCCTTCCCTTGAGCTTCTCCGTCTTGCAATGAAGGACGGAAGCTTGCCCCACTACGGGTTGTTGCAGAGCATCTGCGCGACCCTTCCCGGCGTCTCTCCCGAGACCCAGGAAGAGGTCCAGCGGATGGCCGGCTACGGCCCGCCCGTCGAGACTGTTGGCCTGAATGGTTACGCTGATTATCAGCTGCTCCAGCAGGCGCAGGCTCGTTCTAACTAGTTTTATCCCTGAGGAGACAACACGTGTACGTACTTGCTTCTGAGAGCGCAGAACACGCTGCACACGCTGTAGCCGACCCGGGCGTCGTAGACATCCTGCTGTGGGGCGTTCTGCCCTATGTTGCACTGGTCGTTCTGATTGGCGGCACCATTTGGCGTTACCGTACCGACCAGTATGGCTGGACGACCCGTTCGTCGCAGATTTACGAAGGCAAGTGGCTTCGCATCGGTTCGCCGCTGTTCCACTACGGCCTGGCCGCCGTCTTTATGGGCCACGTTGGTGGCCTGGTGGTCCCCAAGTTCCTGACTGACCTCGTCGTTTCGGATGAGACTTACCACATTGTGGCGCTGGTTGCAGGTTCTGTAGCGGCTGTTGCCACCATCGTTGGTATGTTTATCTTGCTGGGTCGCCGTGCAACGAACTCTGAGGTTCGTGCGGCTACCACCCGCAATGACGTTTTCATGTACATCGTCCTGGTTCTGGTGATTCTTGCCGGTACCGCGGCTACCCTGATTTCGGCAGTGAACCCGTCGGGCGGTCTGCCCCCGGTCAATGGCCACGAAGTTCACTTCAACTACCGTGAAACCATTGCCGTGTGGTTCCGTTCGCTGTTCTACTTCCACCCCGAGGTGGCTCTGATGGTGAACATCCCTGTAGCTTTCAAGATTCACATCATTGTGGCTATGGTCCTGTTCATTATTTGGCCCTTCACCCGCCTGGTGCACGCACTGACCGTGCCGCTGCACTACGTCTTCCGCCCCTACACCGTGTACCGCACCCGTGGCGGTCAGCGTGTGGGTGCACGTCGAGGCTGGGACCCGATTGGTACTCTCCCGCGTGAGCGTGCCGACCGCTAATACACATATCCATATTGCAAAAGAGGAAATATGAGCACCCCTGCTGCACCGAGCTACGACCTAAAGAAGGGTCAGCTTTTTAACGTTCTGCTGGCAACGTTCATCTCGACCATCGGCTTCTGGGCCTGGACTATTGTTGGTCCGCTGGCCAAGCTGTACGCCAAGCAGATGCACCTGGACGCTGGTATGACCAGTGTTCTGGTGGCTATGCCGATCTTCATCGGCGCTATCGGCCGTATTCCCGTCGGCGGTCTGACCGACCGTTACGGTGGTCGTATTATGTTCACCATTGTTCTGGCTGTCAGCGCACCGCTGGTTCTGCTGGTGGGCGTGGCTGGTCAGATGAACTCGCTACCCATGCTGCTGATTGTCTCCTTCTTCCTGGGTATTGCGGGTACCGTGTTCGCTGTGGGTATTCCCTTCAGCTCGGCATGGTATGACGCTTCGAAGAAGGGCTTCGCAACCGGTGTGTTCGGTGCGGGTATGGTGGGTACCGCGGTTTCCGCATTTGCTACCCCCCGCCTGGTGCAGGGTATCGGTTACTTCCCGACTCACATCCTGATTGCTGTGATTTGTGCAGTAACCGCCGTGATTGCTTTCGTGTTCCTGAAGGACTCCCCGGCAACCATCGGCCGTGAGGTCACCCCGCTGATGCCGAAGATTATTCGCGCATTCAAGGTGAAGACCACTTGGCAGCTCTGCTTCCTCTACGCAGTTGTGTTCGGTGCGTTCGTGGCATTCTCGAACTACCTGCCCACTTACCTGAGCAACATCTACCACTTCGACGCTACTGACGCTGGTCTGCGTGCGGCTGGCTTTGCCGCTGCCGCTGTGGTGGCTCGTCCCTTCGGTGGTGTTCTGGCTGATAAGTTCGGTCCGAAGATTATCTCCCTCATCTCCCTGGGCGGTGTGGTGATTCTGGCAGTTATTACCGCATTCCAGCCTAATGCTGAGCACGTGTACGGTGCTGTCTTCATCCTGATGGCTGCTCTGCTGGGTCTGGGCCACGGCTCGGTCTTTGGCTGGGTGGGTCGCGCTGCTGACCCGAAGAACGTTGGTGCGGTGTCCGGTGTGATTGCTGCTGCTGGCGCTCTGGGTGGTTTCTTCCCGCCGCTGGTGATGGGTGCAACCTACAACCAGGAGCACAACAACTACTTCATCGGTCTGATGCTGCTGGCCGTGACCGCGTTCCTCGCCTTCCTGTCGGCATTCCTCGTGCCGCACGGTGGCAAGCCGGATCACGCTAAGAAGTAATCCATTGAAGATATTTAGATATTCCTCGTAAGAGGTATATCTGAGCTTGTTTTCATAGGGGCCCCGGTTCGTTCTTCCGGTAACGGAGAATGAACCGGGGCCTTGCTCTGTTCGGTATCAGGGGCGAGAGAATCCTTCGAGTCGTCAATATGAGGGTTAGGAGAAGAGTTATCGTCTCCGAGCATGTCGAATCGTGATAATGGTGAGAAAAATGTGCGGAGATGTGGGACACTTAAAGCGTTCGACTCGTCGCAATAGCGCGACGTGACCCCTCTACGGTTTGCGCCGACCAATAGGAGAATCCCTATGTCCTTTATTGATCGTCATCTCGGCCCCCGTTCCGCAGACGCAGAGCAGATGCTCGAAACCCTGGGATATTCTTCCCTGGATGCGCTGATGGACGCTGTCGTCCCCTCGCAGATTCGCCTCGACGGCGAGCTGCAGCTTCCCGCCCCTCTGTCGGAGCATGAAGCTCTTTCGAAGATTGCCGGCTACGCCGCTAAGAATAAGGTCCTGGCACAGATGATTGGCGCCGGTTACTACGACGCTGTGACCCCCGCTGTTCTGCGCCGCAATATTCTGGAGAACCCCGGTTTCTACACTTCCTACACTCCCTACCAGGCTGAGATTTCTCAGGGTCGCCTGGAAGCTCTGCTGAACTTCCAGAACACCGTGATGGAGCTGACCGGCCTGGAGATTGCTAACTCCTCGCTGCTGGATGAGGCTTCCGCTGTCGCTGAGGCCGCAGTTATGATGCACCGTGCGAACCGCAAGGTGAAGAACGGCTTCTTCGCTATTGACTCTCGATGCCTGCCCCAGGTTATTTCGGTGACCCGCGGCCGTGCGGAGATGCTCGGTATTCCCTTTGTCATCACCGATTTCTCCGAGGGCCTGCCCGAGGGCGACCTGTACGGCATTATCCTGGCTTACCCCGCCCAGGACGGCGAAATCCGTGATATCGAACCGCTCATCAAGGCTGCTAAGGAACGTAACGCCCTGGTGACGGTGGACGCCGACCTGTTGGCTCTGACCCTGCTGAAGTCTCCCGGTGAACTGGGCGCAGATATCGCAGTTGGTAACACCCAGCGCTTTGGCCTGCCCTTCTTCTTCGGCGGCCCGCACGCCGGCTACATGGCCGTTCACAAGGGCATGGAGCGCACCATGCCGGGCCGTCTGGTGGGTGTCTCGAAGGACCCGACCGGCAAGCCGGCCTACCGCCTGGCCCTGCAGACTCGTGAGCAGCACATCCGCCGCGAGAAGGCTACCTCTAACATCTGTACCGCTCAGGCTCTGCTGGCCATCGTCGCGGGTGCTTACGCGATGTACCACGGTCCCGAGGGGCTGCGCGCTATCGCGAACCGCCTGCACACGAACGCTGCACGTATGGCAACCGCTCTGGAGGCTGCAGGCTACGGCATCGCTCACGAAACCTTCTTCGACACCATCGTGGTAGAAGCCCCCGGCCGCGCTGATGAGCTCGTCGCAAAGGCCCTGGACGCCGGTATCAACATCCGTCGCTTCGACGAGGACCGCGTAGGTATTTCGGTGGGCGAGTCCCACGACGACGAGGTGCTGAAGGCCCTAGTTTCCGCTCTGGGCGGCACCCTCGGTGAGGCAGATTCGAAGTACGACCTGGCCTCCGACCTGCTGCGTACCGACGACTATATGCAGCACCCGGTCTTCCACAAGTACCGCTCCGAGACCGAGATGATGCGCTACCTGCGTCACCTGGCAGACAAGGACCTGGCCCTGGATCGCACTATGATTCCGCTGGGCTCGTGCACCATGAAGCTGAACGCCGCAGCTGAGATGGAACCCATCTCCTGGCCCGGTTTCGCCAACATCCACCCGCTGGTTCCTGATGACCAGGCAGAGGGCTGGCACGAGCTGATTAAGGACCTGAGCGATTGGCTGGTTGCTATTACCGGTTACGATGCAGTGTCCCTGCAGCCGAACTCGGGCGCTACCGGTGAGTACGCTGGCCTGCGCGCTATCCGTTCCTTCCACGAGGCTAACGGTGACCACGAGCGCGATACCGTTCTGATTCCGCTGTCTGCTCACGGCACCAACGCTGCATCTGCAGCTCTGGCTGGTCTGAAGGTTGCCGGTGTGGCAACTGCGGCTGACGGTTCGATTGATGTTGACGACCTGAAGGCAAAGATTGAGAAGTACGGCCCCAAGGTTGCCGGCATCATGATTACCTACCCTTCCACTCACGGTGTGTTTGAGGAGCAGGTTGCTGAGGTTTGCCAGCTGGTTCACGAGGCTGGCGGCCAGGTGTACCTGGATGGCGCGAACTTGAACGCTCAGATGGGCTTCGCTCAGCCCGGCAAGTTCGGCGGCGACGTTTCGCACCTGAACCTGCACAAGACCTTCTCCATTCCTCACGGTGGTGGCGGCCCCGGTGTTGGCCCGCTGGCTGTTCGCGAGCACCTGGCGAAGTTCCTGCCCGGTGACGCATACCGCGCTGACTCTGAGGGTAAGCTCCCCAACGATGCTGCTCTGCCGATTTCGCAGGCGTTCTTCGGTTCTGCCGGTGTTCTGCCGATTAGCTGGATGTACATTGCGATGACTGGTGCTCAGGGTCTGAAGGACTCTTCGCAGTACGCGGTTCTGAACGCTAACTACATTGCGAAGAAGCTTAACGACAAGTACCCGGTGCTGTACACCGGCCCCGGCGGTCTGGTCGCTCACGAATGCATTCTGGACCTGCGTCACCTGACCGATAAGTCTCACGTGACCGCAGAGGACGTCTGCAAGCGTCTGATGGACTACGGCTTCCACGCACCGACCCTGGCGTTCCCGGTTCCCGGCACCCTGATGGTTGAGCCGACCGAGTCCGAGTCCAAGGAAGAGCTCGACCGCTTCATCGAAGCGATGGAGACCATCTACGACGAGATCATCGAGGTCGCCGAGGGTAAGGTCGCCGTTGAGGACTCCGTCCTGCGCAACGCACCGCACACCGTTGATGTGGTCAGCGCAGACGAGTGGGATCGTGCGTACACCCGCACCCAGGCTGCCTTCCCGGTTCCGAGCCTGCGCGTCAACAAGTACTTCACTCCGGTGGGCCGTATTGACGGTGCCGGCGGTGACCGTAACTTCGTGTGCGAATGCCCCCCGATGGAGGCTTTCGACCTGGAAGCATAAGGAGCGTTTGACGCTCTAGGGGTAGCCACTGGGCTCACCCCGCCCCGCCCGTCTCCTCGCGAGACGGGCGGGGTAGGCTCCCTACCTGGTCCTCTGCCGGAGAGGGAGATATAACCACAATGATTGCAATAACAGCACAAAGCTGTGCGTGAGGAGAATCTAATGTCCCCCAAGAAGACCTCCCTGTACCCGGTTCACGAGAAGCTGGGCGCATCCTTCACCGATTTCGGTGGCTGGGATATGCCCCTGAAGTACTCGAACGACGTTGCCGAGCACGAAGCCGTTCGTACCCGCGCGGGTATCTTCGACCTCTCTCACATGGGTGAGTTCCGTGTGACCGGTCCGGACGCCGCAGCATTCCTTGACTACGCTCTGGTGTCGAACATGTCCATCCTGAAGGTTGGCAAGGCAAAGTACTCCATCCTGGTCAATGACAAGGGTGGCGTTATCGACGATCTGATTACCTACCGCCTGGGCGACGAAGAGTTCATGGTTGTTCCCAACGCGGCCAACATTGACACCGATTACGCTGCTATGAGCGAGCGCCTGGGCGACTTCAACGTTGAGTTCGTCAACGAGTCGGATCAGACCTCCCTGATTGCTGTTCAGGGCCCTCGCGCGGAGGAGATTCTGCTGGCAGCCGGTGCCTCTGACGAGAATGCCGTGCGCGAGCTGAAGTACTACGCATCCGTGCCGCTGACCATCGCCGGCGTTGACGTTCTGCTGGCCCGCACCGGCTACACCGGTGAGGACGGCTTCGAGCTGTTCGTACCGAACGAGCACGCAGTTGAGCTGTGGGACAAGCTGGCTGCCGCCGGTGAGCCCTTTGGCCTGACCCCCGCGGGTCTGGCTTCCCGCGACTCCCTGCGTCTTGAGGCCGGTATGCCCCTGTACGGCCACGAGCTGGGTCTGGACATCACCCCCTTCGAGTCCGGCCTGGGCCGCCTGGTTGAGATTGCGCTGGAGAAGAAGGCCGCCGACTTCGTGGGTCGCGAGGCACTGTCCGAGCTGGCAAAGTCCGAGTCTAAGCGTATCCTGGTGGGTCTGAAGGCTCAGGCGAAGCGTCCTGCTCGTGCCGGCTCCAAGCTGGTGGACTCCGAGGGCAATGAGATTGGTGAGGTTACCTCCGGTATTCCTTCCCCGACTCTGGGCTTCCCGATTGCTATGGCTCTGGTGAACCGCGAGTTCTCGGAGCTTGGCTCCACCGTCGACGTGGACATTCGCGGTAAGCGTGCACCCTTCGACGTTGTGGCTCTGCCCTTCTACAAGCGCGAAAAGTAACGAAATATACTGCGTGAGGTAACCTCCGCGAGGTGAATGGCGCCGTGTTTCCGAGAGGACACGGCGCCTTTCGCGTGTCGGGGCGGCAACTGAGACGAAGCAGCCGGGGGAGAGAGGAGGAACCGAGGCGTACCCTCACCTTAGTTTCTGCATCCTCGGAAGTGCGTTAGGATTAGAGCGGTTAGTCAAGGAGGACTGTCCGTTATCACTACCTCATATGAATTAGGTGGAATACCGAGCCGGATAGTTTTCGGTAACCGGTATTCCGCGCGACTGCGCCCCGCAGGGCGCAATGACTTCGAAAGACAGAACGTGGCGATTAATCAGAGCACCCCCAGCAGCGCCCAGAAAAAGGCGGAGGCCCTTCCCTACGACATCAGCGTTTTTGAGCTGTTCAGTATTGGTGTTGGTCCCTCCAGTTCCCACACCGTGGGTCCCATGCGTGCGTCGAATCGTTTCGTGGCTGAGCTGATTGATGAAGGTCTGCTGGACCGCGTGACCGGCGTACATATCGATTTGTACGGTTCGTTGGCGGCAACCGGTGCCGGTCACGGTACGATGAGCGCCGCGTTGAAGGGGCTGTGCGGCTTCGTTCCCGAGACGATTGATATCGCCGCTGCGGAAGCGATGATTGAGCGCAATAGTGTTGACGGTACCCTGCCTCTGGCCGGATATCCTTCCTCCTCATACGGAGTGAATGCTCCCGGCGGCGAGGAGAACAAGGTATACGGCCCGGTGGTGCACTACCGTGAGATTGACATGACTCTGCGCCCTCTGACTGTTCTTCCGCGCCATACGAACGGCATGAAGATTGCCGCGTTTGCGGGGGAGGAGCTACTGCTGGAGCGTACCTACTACTCGATTGGTGGTGGCTTTATCGTTGAGGGAGACGAGGAAGCTACCGGCGGTGCCTCGCTCACGAACCCGCCCTACCCCTTTGGGTCGGGTGCCGAGCTCGTCGAGATGGCGAACGAGGCTGGCCTGTCGATTGCACAGCTGAAGATGGCGAATGAGTGTTCGCTACGCACGGAGCAGGAGGTGCGCGCGGGCATCCTGCATATCTATCGCATCATGAAGGAGTGCATCGGCTCCTCTCTGGCTCGTGTGGGGTATCTGCCCGGTCCGCTGAAGGTGCGTTGCCGTGCGGGTGCGTGGCACCGTGACCTGATGGTGGAGGATCCCGGCAAGTCTCCGGAGTTTGCGATTGACTGGGTGAACCTGATTGCTCTGGCTGTAAACGAGGAGAACGCCTTTGGCGGCCGTGTGGTGACGGCCCCGACGAACGGTGCATCCGGCATTATTCCGGCGGTACTGCACTACGCGATGAACTACACCCCGGGTATCCGCCATTGCGGCCAGGCCGCCCGTGAGCAGGCAATCGTGGACTTCTTCCTGGCTTCGGCCGCCGTGGGTGTGCTGTACAAGAAGCGCGCCTCGATTTCTGGCGCCGAGGTTGGTTGTCAGGGCGAGGTGGGCAGCGCCAGCTCGATGGCTGCTGCCGGCTTGGCTCAGGTGCTGGGCGGAACCCCCGAACAGGTGGAGAACGCGGCCGAGATTGCAATGGAACATAACCTTGGCCTGACCTGCGATCCCGTGGGTGGGCTGGTGCAGATTCCGTGTATCGAGCGTAATGCGATGGCCGCGTCGAACGCCGTGACTGCAGCGCGCATGGCCCTGCGCGGAGATGGTATGCACCGTGTGTCGCTGGATCAGGTGATTGAGACGATGCGCCAGACCGGTCTGGATATGTCGCACCGTTACAAGGAAACTTCGATGGGCGGCCTGGCCGTTAACGTGGTGGAGTGCTAGGTTCCTTGCGGTAGCGGGCGGGTTCTCAGGAGGATGAGTCCTTGAGAACCGGCCGGCGACCACTCGTGTATGGTTCTTCTTCAGGGTGGAAAATACATTTCTGTGTCAGGTTTGCACTCGCTCTTTGGGTGTGGTAGACAAAATAGATTTCTTCCTGTATCGTTAGTATTTACGCTTTCCCTAACCTTTGTGCCTTCATATAGCGGTGGGCACGGGCTGAAGGTGACGTTTTCCGTCCGACATCTGTAGCTTCGAGCACCGTTTATGCGGGGGCCGAGGTCGTCATGTCGCCGGTAAAGTCGCCGGGAGGCTGATTGCTAACAGACATGTCTGTGGAAGGATCCCCATTTTGGTCGCTTCGAGCACCTCTAACCATGACGCCGCTAACGGCGCAGAGAACGTCTCGCGCCGAATTTCATTCGCGAAGATTAACGAACCGCTGAAGGTTCCCAACCTGCTTGCTATCCAGACCGATAGCTTCGACCGCCTCGTAGGTAACGAGCGTTGGCTGGAGCGTCTGGAGTCCGCGCAGGCTGCTGGTGACACCTCTGTTCCCGCAAAGTCCGGTCTGGCTGAGATCTTTGAAGAGATTTCCCCGATTCGCGACTTCCAGGAGACCATGCAGCTCTCCTTCTCCGAGCCCGAGTTCGCCGACCCCAAGTACTCCGTCGAGGAGTGCAAGGACCGCGACGCAACCTACTCGGCACCGCTGTATATCAAGGCTGAATTCATGAACCTCGCTACCGGCGAGGTTAAGCAGCAGACCCTGTTCATGGGCGACTTCCCCCTGATGACCGAGGCCGGTACCTTCGTGATTAACGGTACCGAGCGTGTGGTTGTCTCCCAGCTGGTGCGTTCCCCCGGCGCCTACTTCGAGAAGGCTCCGGACCGCACCTCCGATAAGGACATCTACTCGGCCCGCGTGATTCCCTCCCGCGGTGCATGGTTCGAGCTTGAGATTGACAAGCGCGACCAGGTGGGCGTTCGTCTGGACCGCAAGCGTAAGCAGTCCGTGACCGTTCTGCTCAAGGCCCTGGGCTGGACCGAGTCCAAGATTCTGGCTGAGTTCGGTCAGTACGACTCCATCCGCGCAACCCTCGAGAAGGACTCCGTCAAGGACCGCGATGAGGCTCTGCTGGACATCTACCGTAAGCTGCGCCCGGGTGAGCCCCCGACGGTTGAGGCTGCCCAGGCTCTGCTGGACAACATGTACTTCACCCCGCGCCGCTACGACCTGGCCAAGGTCGGCCGTTACAAGCTGAACCGTAAGCTTGGCGTGGACGTTCCCCTGGATTCCCCCGAGGCCTCCGTGCTCAGCCAGGACGACATCGCCCAGATGATCCGTTACCTCTGCGCTCTGCACGCTGGCGAGACCAGCATCCCGGGCGTACGCGACGGCAAGGAAATCTCCCTGAAGGTCGACATCGACGATATCGACCACTTCGGTAACCGCCGTATCCGCACCGTGGGCGAGCTGATTGAGAACCAGATCCGTACCGGTCTGTCCCGTATGGAGCGTGTGGTCCGCGAGCGCATGACCACCCAGGACGTTGAGGCTATCACCCCGCAGTCCCTGGTGAACATCCGCCCCGTCGTGGCAGCTATCAAGGAGTTCTTCGGTACCTCTCAGCTGTCCCAGTTCATGGACCAGAACAACCCGCTGGCAGGTCTGACCCACAAGCGTCGTCTGTCCGCTCTGGGCCCTGGTGGTCTGTCCCGAGACCGCGCAGGCATGGAAGTGCGAGACGTGCACCCCTCGCACTACGGCCGCATGTGCCCCATCGAAACCCCTGAAGGCCCGAACATTGGTCTGATTGGTTCGCTGGCAACCTACGGTCGCATCAACTCCTTCGGTTTCATCGAGACCCCCTACCGCGTGGTGACCGATGGTCGCGTGACCGATGAGGTCCGCTACCTGACCGCTGACGACGAGAAGTCTGTTGTTATCGCGCAGGCAAACGCGCCTCTGAACCCGGACCGCACCTTCGCTGAGAACGAGGTTCTCTGCCGTGCAGGCGATGGTTCTGGCGAAGCTGTTCTGGTTGCTCCCGGCGCCGTTCAGTACATGGACGTCTCCCCGCGCCAGATGGTGTCTGTTGCTACCGCCCTGATTCCTTACCTGGAGCACGACGACGCTAACCGAGCACTGATGGGTGCTAACATGCAGCGTCAGGCTGTGCCCCTGCTGGAGTCTGAGGCTCCCGTGGTTGGTACCGGTATGGAGAAGTACGCAGCACTGGACTCCGGTGACTCCGTGCTCGCGAAGAAGCCCGGTGTGGTTTCCTCCGTGGACGCTAAGACCGTTATCGTCCGTAACGACGACGGCTCTGTCTCCACCTACCCGATCATGAAGTTCTCCCGCTCGAACCCGGGTAACTGCTACAACCAGCGCGTTGTGGTGAAGGAAGGCCAGCGCGTCGAATACCGCGACGTTATCGCTGACGGCCCCTCCACCGACGGTGGCGAGCTGGCACTGGGTAAGAACCTGCTCGTGGCATACATGCCGTGGGAAGGCCTGAACTACGAAGATGCGATCATCCTCTCCCAGCGCATGGTTTCTGAGGACGTGCTGACCTCGATTCACATCGAGGAGCACGAGATTGACGCCCGCGACACCAAGCTGGGCCCCGAGGAGATTACCCGCGATATTCCGAACGTGTCCGAGGATGTTCTCTCGGCTCTGGACGAGCGCGGCATCATCCACATCGGTGCTGAGGTTGAGGCTGGCGACATCCTCGTTGGTAAGGTTACCCCCAAGGGTGAGACCGAGCTGACCCCCGAGGAGCGCCTGCTGCGCGCAATCTTCGGTGAGAAGTCTCGCGAAGTTCGCGACACCTCCCTGAAGGTTCCTCACGGTGAGTCCGGTACCGTCATCGGTATCCGTATCTTCGACCGCGAGAACAACGATGAGGACGATCTGCCCCCGGGCGTGAACCAGCTGGTCCGCGTGTACGTGGCTCAGAAGCGTAAGATTACCGACGGCGACAAGCTCGCAGGCCGCCACGGTAACAAGGGTGTTATTTCCAAGATCCTGCCGATCGAGGATATGCCCTTCCTGGAAGACGGTACCCCCGTGGACGTCATCCTGAACCCGCTGGGCGTGCCCGGTCGTATGAACATTGGTCAGGTTCTGGAAGTTCACACCGGTTGGCTGGCTAAGCAGGGTTGGAAGATTGAGGGCGAGCCCGAGTGGCTTAAGCACATGCCGAACTTCCCGAAGGAATCCGGCCCGACCCGCCTGGCAACCCCGGTGTTCGACGGTGCCCACGAGGACGAACTGTTCGACCTTATGGACCACTCGAACCCGAACCGCGATGGTGACCGTCTGATCAACCGTTCCGGTAAGGCACGTCTGATTGACGGCCGTTCTGGTGAGCCGTTCCCGGATCCGATTTCGGTTGGTTACCAGTACATCCTGAAGCTGCACCACCTGGTGGATGACAAGATTCACGCTCGTTCCACCGGTCCGTACTCGATGATTACCCAGCAGCCCCTGGGTGGTAAGGCGCAGTTCGGCGGTCAGCGCTTCGGTGAGATGGAAGTGTGGGCGCTGGAAGCATACGGCGCCGCATACACCCTGCAGGAAATCCTGACCGTCAAGTCCGATGACGTGGCGGGCCGTGTGAAGGTTTACGAGGCTATCGTGAAGGGCGAGAACATCCCTGAGCCGGGTATCCCCGAATCCTTCAAGGTTCTTATC
Organism: Rothia sp. HMSC062F03; assembly: GCF_001836905.1. NCBI lineage: Bacteria > Bacillati > Actinomycetota > Actinomycetes > Micrococcales > Micrococcaceae > Rothia > Rothia sp. HMSC062F03. Next base: position 230,438 of record NZ_KV830861.1, read on the forward strand.
AAGGAAATGCAGTCTCTGTGCCTGAACGTCGAGGTGCTCTCCACCGACGGCAAGATTATCGAGATGAGCGACTCGGAGGAAGAAGGCTTCCGGGCAGCAGAAGATATGGGCGTGAGCCTGACCCACGACGAGCCCAGCTCGGTCGACGAGGCATAAGCACCGCCTCCTTCTAGGGTGGAGAACCCCGCATGCGCTCGCATGCGTTGTGGGGTTCCCACCCGCAAACCCAAGTCTTCAGAAACTTACAGAAAGAGATTAGGACCGATATGTCCAACGAATCTTCGCTTGGTTTGATGCGAATTGGCCTCGCCACCGCCGACGACATCCGTCGTTGGTCCTTTGGTGAGGTTAAGAAGCCCGAGACCATCAACTACCGTACCCTGAAGCCCGAGAAGGACGGTCTCTTCGACGAGCGTATCTTCGGCCCCACCAAGGACTGGGAGTGCTACTGCGGTAAGTACAAGCGCGTGCGCTTCAAGGGCATTGTGTGTGAGCGCTGTGGCGTTGAGGTGACCCGTTCCAAGGTGCGTCGCGAGCGCATGGGCCACATTGAGCTGGCCGCTCCCGTGACCCACATTTGGTACTTCAAGGGTGTTCCTTCCCGTCTGGGCTACCTGCTGGATCTGGCTCCGAAGGACCTGGAGAAGGTCATTTACTTCGCTGCGTACATGATTACCAGCGTTGACGAGGATGCTCGTCACGAGGATCTGCCGATGCTGCAGGCTGCTCACGACCGTGAGAAGCAGGAGCTTGAGGCTGCTCTGAACGCTGACGTGAACGCTATTAGCCGTGAGGTTGAGTCCGAACTGGCTCGTATCGAGGCAGAGGGCGGTAAGGCTGCTGAGAAGCGCAAGCTGCGCGATAACGCTGAGCGTCAGCTTGCCTCCGTGCGTAAGCGCTACGAGCGCGAGGTTGCTCACCTGGAGAACGTGTGGGAGCGTTTCAAGTCCCTGAAGGTCGCTGACCTCGAGGGTAACGAAGCTCTGTACCGTTCCATGGTGGACAAGTACGGCATGTACTTTGAGGGTGCCATGGGCGCCGAGGCTATCAAGAAGCGTCTGGAGTCTTTCGACCTGGAAGCTGAGGCCGAGGCTCTCAAGGAGATCATTCAGACCGGTAAGGGCCAGAAGAAGACCCGTGCCCTGAAGCGTCTGAAGGTTGTTAACGCCTTCCTAACCACCAACAACTCCCCGCTGGGTATGGTTCTGGACGTTGTTCCGGTCATCCCGCCGGAGCTGCGCCCGATGGTTCAGCTGGACGGTGGCCGCTTTGCGACCTCCGACCTGAACGACCTGTACCGTCGTGTGATCAACCGTAACAACCGTCTGAAGCGTCTGCTGGAGCTGGGCGCTCCCGAGATCATCGTGAACAACGAGAAGCGTATGCTGCAGGAAGCTGTGGACTCGCTCTTCGACAACGGCCGTCGTGGCCGTCCGGTGACCGGCCCCGGCAACCGTCCCCTGAAGTCTCTGTCGGACATGCTCAAGGGTAAGCAGGGTCGTTTCCGTCAGAACCTGCTGGGTAAGCGCGTGGACTACTCCGGTCGTTCCGTGATTGTGGTTGGTCCGCAGCTGCAGATGCACCAGTGTGGTCTGCCCAAGCAGATGGCGCTGGAGCTCTTCAAGCCCTTCGTCATGAAGCGTCTGGTGGAGCTGAGCCACGCTCAGAACATTAAGAGCGCTAAGCGCATGGTTGAGCGTTTCCGCCCGCAGGTTTGGGACGTTCTGGAAGAGGTTATCGCCGAGCACCCCGTGCTGCTGAACCGTGCACCTACCCTGCACCGCCTCGGTATTCAGGCATTTGAGCCGAAGCTGGTTGAGGGTAAGGCTATCCAGCTGCACCCGCTGGTTTGCTCCGCGTTCAACGCTGACTTCGATGGTGATCAGATGGCAGTTCACCTGCCGTTGTCTCCCGAGGCCCAGGCTGAGGCTCGTATCCTCATGCTGTCCTCGAACAACATCCTGAAGCCGTCGGATGGCCGTCCCGTGGCCGTTCCTTCGCAGGATATGATCATCGGTCTGTACCACCTGACCACTCCTCGCGATGGTCAGAAGAACGAGGGCCACGCTTTCTCATCGGTTTCTGAGGCTCTGATGGCGATGGATCGTCACGAGATTGAGCTGTACACCAAGGTGAAGATCCTGCTGGACGGCGACCAGTTCGTTGCTCCCGAAGGTTGGGAAGCTCCCGAGGGCTACAAGCCCGGCGACCCCGTGTTGCTGGACTGCACCGTTGGCCAGGTCCTGTTCAACCAGGCTCTGCCGAAGGACTACCCCTGGTTCACCGGTGTGGCAGACAAGAAGGGTCTGGGTAGCCTGATTAACGATCTGGCTGAGCGTTACCCGATGGATGTTGTGGCTCGTGCCCTGGATAACCTGAAGAACGCGGGTTTCTACTGGGCATCCCGTTCGGGCGTGACCGTGGCTGTTTCCGATATTGCTACTCCCTCTGAGAAGCCGGCAATTATGGAGCGCTACGAGAAGCAGGCTGCTGCAATTGAGGACGACTTCGAGATTGGTACCATCGATGACGAAGAGCGTCGTCAGGAGCTGATTAAGGTTTGGACCGAGGCTACCGACGTGGTTGCAGAGGCTATGCGTGAGAACTTGAGCTCTCACGGTGGTCTGAACACCATTTACCGTATGGTGACCTCCGGTGCACGTGGTAACTGGATGCAGGTCCGTCAGATTGCGGGTATCCGTGGTCTGGTGTCGAACCCGAAGGGTGAGATTATGCCTCGCCCGATTAAGTCCTCGTACCGTGAGGGCCTGTCGGTTCTGGAGTACTTCATCGCGACCCACGGTGCACGTAAGGGTCTGGCTGATACCGCGCTGCGTACCGCTAACTCGGGTTACCTGACTCGTCGTCTGGTGGACGTTTCGCAGGACGTTATCGTTCGCGAGCACGACTGTGGCACTCGCCGCGGTCTGATGCTCCCGCTGGTTGACGCCGACGGCAACCTGCACCCGGACGTTGAGACTTCGATTCACGGTCGTACCCTCGCGGTGGACGTGAAGGACGAGGCTGGCAACGTTTTGGCTGAGGCTGGCGCTGACGTTTCCGATGAGCTCATCGAGAAGCTGTTCAAGGCTGGTGTGAAGGAGCTGCGTGTCCGCTCGGTTCTGACCTGTGAGTCGGCTATCGGCGTGTGCGCACTGTGCTACGGCCGTTCGATGGCTTCGAACGTTCTGGTCGACATTGGTGAGGCTGTTGGTATTATTGCGGCTCAGTCGATTGGTGAGCCCGGTACCCAGCTGACCATGCGTACCTTCCACACCGGTGGTGTGGCATCGGCAGACGATATTACCCAGGGTCTGCCCCGTATTCAGGAGCTGTTCGAGGCCCGTACCCCCAAGGGTGTCGCCCCGATTTCTGAGGTGTCCGGTCGCGTGACCATTGAGGACACTGAGAAGTCCTACAAGATTGTGGTGACCCCGGACGATGGTTCTGAGCCTCAGGCCTACACCGTTCTGCGTCGTGCGGCTTCTAAGCTGCAGAATGGCGACCACGTTCAGGTTGGCGATCAGCTGGCTACCGGTTCTGTTGATCCGAAGGAGGTTCTGCGTATTCGTGGTCCTCGTGAGGCTCAGAAGCACCTGGTGAGCGAGGTTCAGGGCGTGTACAAGTCGCAGGGTGTGGAAATCCACGACAAGCACGTTGAGGTTATTGTTCGCCAGATGCTCCGTCGCGTGACCGTGATTGAGTCCGGTGATACCGATCTGCTGCCTGGTGAGCTGGTTGATAACATTGCTTTCCAGACTGCTAACCGCAAGGCACTGGTTGAGGGTAAGAAGCCCGCAGCTGGCCGTCCGGAAATGATGGGTATTACCAAGGCTTCGCTGGCTACCGAGTCCTGGCTGTCGGCGGCCTCCTTCCAGGAGACCACCCGCGTCCTGACTCAGGCAGCTATGGAGGCTAAGACCGACCCGCTGCTCGGCCTGAAGGAGAACGTGATCATCGGTAAGCTGGTTCCTGCCGGTACCGGTCTGGCACGTTACAACGATATTGAGGTTGAGCCGAGCGCTCAGGCTACCGCTGAGCGTCTGCAGTCTCTGGACACCTTCGGCGGCGGTTACCCGAGCGCTTTCCAGATCGACAGCGAGGTGTACTCCTACGGTAACAACGGCGGTTTCCGCGCCGTTTCGCTGGACGAGTACGGCCGTGGCCTGGAGCTCTAAGCTTCCTGCTGCTCGCTAGGTCTGAAGCCTAAGCATTCATAAAAGCGCGGATACTCGAGATTTCTCTCGGGTATCCGCGCTTTTGCATATTCGCGTGTGGGTGGGGTATGAGAGAGAAGGAACCCAGGCTTTTCTAATCACGATGGTTGTGGCAGTGGTTGAGGCTTTTGTGAATCCTGTCTTTAAGATTTGATATGGGTGCGCGTTGCGTTCGTTGTTTCTCCAAAATATTTTGGGAGAATCTCAGTAGAAACAGAATTTACACAGAGAGAAAAATTCTCTCGATTGCAAATTTTTGCAGTGGGGGAGAGCGGTTAGGTTTACTGGGTTTACTAGAGTAAACACCCCTTTATAAACCATTCATTCGTTTTTGTTGAGCAATATAAAGAATATATATTCTTGTATATTAGGATGCTTGGGTGATTGGAAAACGCTCTGACTTGGATTTACTCTTGAAGGCATGCATATCACTCCAGTCACTTCCGGATCGGGGAGAAATATCTTCACCCTGCATACTTCCGGTATCACTCCGTGTCCCTCGTTCCAACAGGTATTTGCGTCCTCGTCGGCAACGAAGGCCAAGAACTCTCTGTTTTCACGACTCGTCATGCCCAAGCGATCTCTGGCACGTGTGGGCGCCGCCTGCCTGATTGCCGCCTCCGCAATTTTGCCTTCCGGTCAGATAGCCGGGGCGGCCCCCGCAGCTCAAGCCTCCCAAGCCACGCCCTACCTCGTGGGTGCCGGCGCAGCCGATATTACCGGTGAACCCGGCGAGGTCGGTTTCATGGGCTACGGTGAGACCTCCCAGAAGGGCAGTGGCGTGCATACCCGTCAGTATGCTCGCGCCTTTATTGCTGTTGACCGTGCCAGCGGTCAGCGTAACCTCATCGTGGTGTTGGATGCTCTCACCGGCTGGCAGTCTCTCCGAGATGAGCTGGTCAAGCGTATCCGCGCCGAGTATGGATCTGAATACTCGGAATCGAACATCATGATTACCGCAACTCATACGCATGCCACCCCGGGCGGCATTACCCATCAGAGCCTGTACAACATCACGACCCTGGGATTCCACCAGGACACCTTTAATGCCCAGGTTGAGGGAACCATGAAGGCCGTGCGTCAGGCAACGAAGGATCTGGCCCCGGGCAACCTGACGGTCTCGACCTCTAAACTCACGGGCGTGGGTGTGAACCGTTCGCGCGAGGCTTATAATCGAGATTCGCAGGAGCTGCGTTCCAAGCTTCCGAACGGTACCGACCCGACTAACATGACCCTGCGTCTGGAGCGTAACGGTAAGACTCGCGCGGTGCTGAATTGGTACGCGTTGCACCCGACCTCTCTGACCTCGAAGAATACCCTGATTTCAAGCGATAACAAGGGCTACGCCGAGTATCTGCTGGAGAACCAGGATCACGGCATTGACCGTAATGTCCCGGGTAGCGGAGATGGTTTTGTGGCCGCTTTTGCCAATGCAAACGCCGGTGACGTTTCTCCGAATACGTGGCTCAAGCCGGGTCAGGGGCCCACCAAGGATGACCATCAGAACCTGAAGATTCAGGGGCAGAAGCAGGCAGATGCCGTGCGTGCCCAGCTCAAGAGCGCAGGTAACTCGGTAGGCACCGGCCTGGATTCGCGAATCTCCTACTTCAACTTCTCAGGTATGAACGTTGACGCAAAGTACACCGGAACCGGCCGTAACGAACGCACCTGTCAGGGATTCTTGGGCACCGCTTTTGGTGCCGGCTCGACCGAAGATGGCGGTGGCGGCTGGGATGTGTATAAGGAAGGTTCCGGACGTCCCTCGATTTTGGGATTCCTTGCTTTTACTCCGAGCTCCGCTCAGATTAGCTGTCAGAAACCGAAGGGTGTCCTCTTCTCTGCTAAAAATGGAACGATCATTCAGGAGAAGTTCCCCGTTCAGATTATGCGTTTCGGTGACTACTACCTGCTCGGTATGCCGGGCGAATTTACCGGCGCGGTGGGCGTGCAGTATCGTCAGGATGCCGCGAAGCTCTTCGGTGTGCCCGAGTCGCATATTATCCTGCAGGGGTACACCAACGCCTATGACCACTACGTGACGACCCCCGAGGAGTACGATTCGCAGCAGTACGAGGGCGGCGCAACCCTCTTTGGTCGTTATACCTCCAGCGCTTTCCGCCAGACGATTAACGAAGTGGGTACCTCCCTGAAGAACGGTACTTCTCTGAGTATCGGCGATCGTCCGCAGGATCGTCGACCGGTCTCCAGCGCTCAGGGCAAGGTCGTCTATGACAGCCCGATGTTTGGCACGCGATACGGGCAGGTCACTCAGCAGCCGCAGGACGCTATTGCCGGTCGGCAGGAGGTTTCCGCGCGCTTTGTCGGCGCTCACCCGAATAACAATATTCATCACGACGGTAGCTACTTCGTGATTGAGCGTCGAGAGGGCAATACGTGGAAGTACTACACGGGCGATAACAACCCGGATACCTTCTACGAGTGGAAGCGCATGGGTATTGCCGCCTCGCAGGTGACGGTTCGTTGGAAGGTTCCCTCGAATACCCCAAAGGGCCAGTACCGCATTCGTTATTTCGGCACCGCAAAGAAGATTACGGGTGCGAAGACCAACTTTGAAGGTCAGACTCGCCAGTTCCAGGTTGTCTAAATACTGGCAGCAACGGGATTGGGCGACGCTTGCGCCTTTGCCGGTACATGAGAAGTCGCCAAGAACTCGGGTTCTTGGCGACTTTTCGTATATTCGTATAACGGGGTGTCGGGGTGATGCCGTGGGAGTTGATAAGGACAGAATTGCAAGCATGTAATTTAAGTGGTGCAAATCACCGGAAACTGCCTTCAATATCTGCTTAAAAGTGGAAAATCCGCGCAGTCCCGCTAGATTAAGCCGAGTTTAACCTGTATAGTCTTATGCGAAGTACTTGAGCTCGGTGTACTGGATCCACCCTTGGTGGGTTCCCTCGGGACTTTCCGAGGATACGGGCAAACGAATCAATGGCAGTATGGATACCGTCCTTTGGCGTTGCTTTTTGCTGACGCCTAAATGCCATTTTTACGTGTGCCCAAAAACTTTTCGTCTTCGGATGAAAGATGAAAAGGAAACAGAACTCGCCGAGAGTTGAGGAACCTATAGAAACCAACCGGAGTGCCCAGTGCACCCGAGCGTTTCTGATAACCGAGAGCACCCATCCACCGCGATGGGGGCCAGTAAGTTTATACGGGCTTCTCCAACGAGAAACCCGATCAAGCAACGGAGAAAACGTGCCTACTATTCAGCAGCTGGTCCGTAAGGGCCGGACTCCCAAGGTCGTTAAGACCAAGGCGCCCGCACTGAAGGGCAACCCCATGAAGCGTGGCGTGTGCACCCGTGTGTACACCACCACCCCGAAGAAGCCGAACTCGGCACTGCGTAAGGTCGCTCGTGTCAAGCTCAACGGCGGCGTCGAGGTTACCGCATACATCCCCGGTGAGGGCCACAACCTGCAGGAGCACTCGATTGTGCTCGTTCGCGGTGGTCGTGTGAAGGACCTCCCCGGTGTTCGCTACAAGATTGTTCGTGGCGCTCTGGATACCCAGGGTGTTAAGGGTCGCGGCCAGGCTCGCTCCCGCTACGGCGCTAAGAAGGAGAAGAAGTAATGCCTCGTAAGGGTCCCGCTCCCAAGCGTCCCCTCGTAAACGATCCTGTTTACGGTTCTGCGCTGGTCACTCAGCTGATCAACAAGGTTCTGCTGGACGGTAAGAAGTCCGTCGCAGAGCGCATCGTCTACGGTGCCCTCGAGGGCGTCGAGAAGAAGACCGGTTCCGATCCGGTCGCAACCCTGAAGAAGGCTATGGACAACATCAAGCCTTCTCTCGAGGTTCGCTCCCGCCGCGTTGGCGGTGCAACCTACCAGGTTCCGGTTGAGGTTCGCCCCGGCCGTTCCACCGCTCTGGCTCTTCGCTGGCTCGTTGGCTTCTCCAAGCAGCGCCGCGAGAAGACCATGACTGAGCGTCTGATGAACGAGATCCTGGATGCGTCCAACGGTCTCGGTGCCGCTGTGAAGCGTCGCGAGGACACTCACAAGATGGCCGAGTCCAACAAGGCCTTCGCACACTACCGCTGGTAATTCTCCGTTTAGAGCCTGCCGAGTCGATTCGAGTCGGCAGGCTTTCGGAGTATCTCATTTAGGGAGAATAACGTGGCACTTGACGTGTTCACCGACCTTAACAAGGTCCGCAACATCGGTATTATGGCGCACATCGACGCCGGTAAGACCACCACCACTGAGCGCATTCTGTTCTACACCGGTATTAACCACAAGATCGGTGAGACCCACGACGGCGCTTCCACCATGGACTGGATGGCTCAGGAGCAGGAGCGAGGTATCACCATTACCTCCGCAGCAACCACCTGCTTCTGGAAGGGCAACCAGATCAACATTATCGACACCCCCGGCCACGTCGACTTCACCGTTGAGGTTGAGCGCTCCCTGCGCGTCCTCGACGGCGCAGTTGCTGTGTTCGACGGCAAGGAAGGTGTTGAGCCCCAGTCTGAGACCGTTTGGCGTCAGGCTGACAAGTACGACGTCCCCCGTATCTGCTTCGTCAACAAGATGGACAAGATGGGCGCGGACTTCTACTTCACCGTTCAGACCATCATCGACCGCCTGGGCGCTCGCCCGCTGGTCCTCCAGCTCCCCATCGGTGCTGAGAGCGACTTCATCGGCGTTGTCGACCTGCTCGAGATGAAGGCATATGTGTGGCCCGGCGACGCCAAGGGCGACGTGACCATGGGTGCCTCCTACGAGGTTCAGGACATTCCTGCTGACCTGGTTGAGAAGGCTGAGCAGTACCGCTCCGAGCTGGTGGAGGCTGTTGCCGAGTCCAGCGAAGAGCTCATGGAGAAGTACCTCGAAGAGGGCGAGCTGACCATCCCCGAGATCAAGGCTGGTATCCGCCAGCTCGTGATCGCAGGCGAGGCATTCCCCGTTCTCTGCGGTTCTGCATTCAAGAACCGCGGTGTTCAGCCCATGCTGGACGCCGTGATTGATTACCTGCCCTCCCCGCTGGACGTTCCGGACGTCGTCGGCTCCAACCCCTCCAACGAGGAAGAGAAGCTGACCCGTAAGGCATCCGCTGACGAGCCCTTCGCAGCACTGGCATTCAAGGTCGCAGCTCACCCGTTCTACGGTCAGCTGACCTACACCCGCGTGTACTCCGGTGTGGCAGCTCAGGGCCAGCAGGTTCTGAACTCCACCAAGGGTAAGAAGGAGCGTATCGGTAAGCTCTTCCAGATGCACTCCAACAAGGAGAACCCTGTTGAGGAGATCACCGCAGGTCACATTTACGCAGCAATCGGTCTGAAGGACACCACCACCGGTGACACCCTGTGCGACCCCGCACACCCGATTGTTCTCGAGTCGATGACCTTCCCCGACCCCGTGATCTTCGTGGCTATTGAGCCCAAGACCAAGGGCGACCAGGAGAAGATGTCCACCGCTATCCAGAAGCTCTCCGCTGAGGACCCCACCTTCACCGTTTCGCTGAACGAAGAAACCGGTCAGACCGAAATCGGTGGTATGGGTGAGCTGCACCTGGACATCATCGTCGACCGTATGAAGCGCGAGTTCAAGGTCGAGGCTAACGTTGGTAAGCCTCAGGTTGCATACCGCGAGACCATCAAGAAGGCAGTCGAGAAGGTCGACTACACCCACAAGAAGCAGACCGGTGGTTCCGGTCAGTTCGCAAAGGTGCAGGTCTCCTTCGAGCCCCTGCCCCTGGACGGCGAAGTGCTGTACGAGTTCGAGGACAAGGTCACCGGTGGCCGCGTTCCTCGCGAGTACATCCCCTCGGTCGACGCTGGTATCCAGGACGCCATGAAGTTCGGTGTCCTCGCTGGCTACCCGATGGTGGGCGTGAAGGCAACCCTGCTCGACGGTGCTTACCACGACGTCGACTCCTCCGAAATGGCGTTCAAGATCGCTGGTTCGATGGTCTTCAAGGAAGGCGCTAAGCGCGCTAACCCGGTCCTGCTCGAGCCGCTGATGGACGTTGAGGTTCGTACCCCCGAGGAGTACATGGGCGACGTGATTGGCGACCTGAACTCCCGCCGTGGCCAGGTTCGTTCCATGGAGGACGCATCCGGCGTTAAGATCATCAAGGCTATCGTGCCCCTGACCGAGATGTTCGGTTACATTGGCGACCTGCGTGGTAAGACCCAGGGTCGTGCAGTGTTCTCGATGGCATTCGATAGCTACGGCGAGGTTCCCAAGAACGTCGCTGACGAGATCATCCAGAAGAGCCGCGGCGAGTAATTCTCGCGACTCACCCGTGGGCCACGGGGTAAAACCCGTGGCCCACAGCGAAATTTTTCCATTAAATCCATCATTGAGAGCATGGACAGTTTCATCTCTGCGGTGTAATCCGCTATTGTAGACGCTAGACCGTTTTATAACGGGATGCGCCGGAGTGAAGATCCGCGTGCATGTTTTCAATCGTTCTAGGAGGAACACTCTTGGCTAAGGCTAAGTTCGAGCGCTCCAAGCCTCACGTTAACGTCGGTACCATTGGTCACGTTGACCACGGTAAGACCACCCTGACCGCAGCAATCTCCAAGGTTCTGGCTGACAAGTACCCGGACCTGAACGAGAAGCGCGACTTCGGTATGATCGACTCCGCTCCCGAGGAGCGCCAGCGCGGTATTACCATTAACATTGCTCACATCGAGTACCAGACCGAGAAGCGCCACTACGCACACGTTGACGCTCCCGGCCACGCTGACTACGTCAAGAACATGATTACCGGTGCGGCTCAGATGGACGGCGCAATCCTCGTGGTTGCTGCTACCGACGGCCCCATGGCACAGACCCGCGAGCACGTTCTGCTCGCTCGCCAGGTTGGCGTCCCCACCCTGCTGGTTGCACTGAACAAGGCAGACATGGTTGACGACGAAGAGCTCCTCGACCTCGTCGAGATGGAGGTCCGTGACCTCCTCTCCTCGCAGGAGTTCGACGGCGACAACGCCCCTGTCATTCGCGTTTCCGCACTGAAGGCTCTCGAAGGCGATCCCGAGTGGGTTGCTAAGATCGAGGAGCTCATGGACGCAGTCGACACCTACATCCCGGACCCCGTGCGTGAGAAGGACAAGCCCTTCCTCATGCCCATCGAGGACGTCTTCACCATCACCGGTCGTGGCACCGTGGTGACCGGCCGTGCAGAGCGCGGTACCCTGAAGCTGAACTCCGAGGTCGAGATCGTTGGTATCCGCCCGATCCAGAAGACCACCGTTACCGGTATCGAGATGTTCCACAAGCAGCTCGACGAGGCATGGGCAGGCGAGAACTGTGGTCTGCTGCTGCGTGGTCTGAAGCGCGACGATGTTGAGCGTGGTCAGGTTGTCGTGGAGCCGGGCTCCATCACCCCCCACACCGAGTTCGAGGCAAACGTCTACATCCTCTCCAAGGATGAGGGTGGCCGTCACAACCCCTTCTACTCCAACTACCGTCCTCAGTTCTACTTCCGTACCACTGACGTGACCGGCGTTATCACCCTCCCCGAGGGCACCGAGATGGTTATGCCCGGTGACAACACCGAGATGACCGTTGACCTGATTCAGCCCATCGCAATGGAAGAGGGCCTCGGCTTCGCTATCCGTGAGGGTGGCCGCACCGTTGGTTCGGGTCGCGTTACCAAAATCATCAAGTAATTGCCGTAAACTTTACGACAATTCGCTGGTGACCTGCCGGAGGGTTTTCCCCTCCACCAGGTAGCGATACTTAAGGACCCCCGCAGTTTTGCGGGGGTCCTTTTGTTATGCCCAGAACCGGTCTCGTAGTGGTCTTGCCATAGCACCTAGACAAAATCGTAGGCCGACCAGCGCAGGACCGGGCCGGATAACCCCCTCACGGTACCCGAGCATTTAGAAGGGACCACACAGAAAAATACGGGGGAAGAAAATCTAGAAGAAGAGCAACGGGGCTGAGGACAGGCCACGAAAGTGCGCGGGGCTTCGGAAACGTTCTGCCCTGTGACCGCAGACCTTGCTAGTTGTTCCTCGTCGCAATGGGGGATGGCGGAAGCGACAAAGAAGCGGCCCTCAGCCGTATGAAGCTGAGGGCCGCTTGAAGGTGGGGCGCCTTGGAAAACACGGCTTACCGTGACTTCTCAGGGCGTTAGCGAGGCAACGTCACTACGCCGAACGCCCGTCCCCTTCAGGAACGGAGTAGCCGCCACCGAGAGGCGGGGTCTGCGCCGGCGGAATAGACTGGCTATTCACCGATTGTGGTGCCTGCCCGCTGGGAGACTGCCCAACATATCCCTCGGCCGGGGGAAGAGCGGTAGCTTGAGAAACCGGAGTCTGCTCCACCGGAGTCGACGGGACGCCGCTGTCATCCTGGTGGCCACTTTGACGGGCAAGGAGCCTCCAAATGACGCCGGCAATAAGAATCACCGAGATGATGAGCAGGAAGAGCGGGTTGAGACCATTGAGCGAAATGGCAAGATCCACCGTCACCAGTACGGCCGATACGTATGCCCACGCCTTGGGGAGTACAAGACCGGCCAAGAGGGTCAGGCCAATGCCCAGTACGAGGAGGATAACGTCAGGGCCCCCGGTCGGAATTCTCCAAAGAACCAGCGTCAGGAGCGCCTGAAGACCCAGAGCGCAGTACAGGAGAGTAGACGACACCTGTTCATTGACGGGACGATGCGCTGCCAAATTCTTGAAAACACCAACCGCAGCGATGGCGAGAACAATCAAGAGGGCAATCTCCAGCACCAGGACGATGCGAGGTGCATCAGAATAATGCAGCATCAGCCGGGAGATAGAGAGGCAGAAAGCCGTCGTTGCGATGGTAGGTACCTGCTCCACTCGGCATACGGACATCAGACACAGCGTGCTTAGACCCCATAGGAGGGCGTTGAGCTCTACGTGAGTGGAGCTTAGCAGGCCCATTAGCGTGGCGAAATAGAGTACGCCCAGTGCGGGAACCATCAGCAGATAGTTGATCGGACCAAAAATACCCTGAGCCAGGGGGAGACGGGGCGCAAACTGCGAGGTGGGTGCAGGCAGGGGACCGTGCATCGGAAGAACAATGTTCCTAGAGCCCGCCTGGACGACTATGGAAGGACGTACGTTAGGATGCAGAACGGGATTCTCTCGGGGGATGAGGACCTTCAATACCCACAGAATAACGACAGCCAGAAGTGCGGAGTAGCCGAAGAACTCGGCGTGGTCCGAAGGAGCCGGAACCCCGGAGACATTCCAGAGAGCAGTGATACAGAACGTGCTCACGCTCAGAGAAGCACCGGGCTGTAGGTACGGAACCTTCAGAGCAACGCCAACACCCCAGACAGCAATCAGCAGAGCCGGAGCACCGACGGAGAGAAGGGGATCCTCAAGATATAGCAGGCCGCCGGTGAAAGCGCTGTAGCAGGCCGCCACCGTAAAGACTCCCGTCGCGATGTATAGCTCGGCAATGCGGCGAGTGCGGGCATAGAGGAGAACACTGTACAGGGTTTGCGCAGCCATTAGAGCAACGAAGAAGAAATGGACGACCATCGTCTTCACATCGTTATTCATGGACAGAAGCAATAGCGACCAGCAGATAGGCAGACGAGAGACAGTCAGAATCTCGGTGCGGATTGCTGAACGAGGGGGCAACATAAGACCGAGCGCCGCGTATAGCACGGTGATCAAAGTCGGGAGAACAGCGACCCACAGCGTGTACCCGGCGATATCCAAGGTACCTGTTATCACCGTGGCGAGGGCGCTACGGTAGTACAGGGTCCCGACCAAGCCGATCAGAAGAAGCCCATAGAGACCAATACGCGTCAGAACCAGCAGGGTGTAGCGCATATCGTCGCGGTTTGAAATGCCGAAGATACGCCCCAACAGCAGAATAGCCAAAAGGCTGAGTAGAAGAAGCGCTGCAGAGAACATACCGAAGTAGGCCCAGAAATGCTGGGCAATCGTCTTGACGGTAATGTCCACGAACATCGAGGCGAGCAACGACAGAGAACCAAGGAACAGGTAAGCCAGCCCCTCGGGGGTTCTCCGTAGACCCGGGATCCCCTGAATCTCAGCGGAGGGAAGAGCGAAGATGAGCAGGCCCGCAAGTGCAAATACAAGCGCGAAGACCAGACGCATCTCGATGGGCTGCATGTCAGGGAAGAGGGTCGTCGCAAGCAGGAAGAAACCTAGCGCATACCCGAGGGTACTCATCATGGATCCCGCGAAGCGTAGTTTGATGTCGCTGCGGCTCAAAATGTAGATGATGGTAGATGCGCCAAAGAAGAGGTAGAAATCGCCCTGGGTGTTCCCATTCGCGATATTGATCAAGAGGGCGATGCAGGGGAGAAGTGCCGAGAGGGACAGCAACGCCATCGGCCGAAGAGCCTTACGGTAGGTCAGGCAGCTGATCAGATAGAAGATACCGATACCCCAGGAAGCGGGGAAGATCGTGTGGGGGGTCTGCACGTACGGTAGAAGCTCGGCCCAGCCGCTTTCTACATAGGGGGAAGCTATGGCGAGGGCGGCTACAAACGCACAAGAAAGGAGGATGAGACCGAAGCCTGCGTCGTAGGTAGGAAGCCACTCGAACTTCTCGCGAGGCAACTGAGCAGCAGAAGAGCTCCAAGGAATCTTGGATACCGTAGCCTCTTGATGCTGGGTGGGGAGTTGCGCATTAGCCATAGTGCGCACGCGGGGGACGAAGACGTACACAGAAACAATGTTGGTGACGAGTACGGTAATCGCAAAAATCGAGGGAGTCCAGACAATTTGGTTCAACCCATCAGCAAATGCCAGGACAGCAATAAGCGGGTAGATTCGTGCCTGAACAAAGTAGTCGATCTTCCCCTCCATGCACAGGAAGAGGATAGCGTGGACAGACATCACCGTGAAGGCGATACCCATGTCCAGAGAGGACATCTCATAGGTAAAGAAGAAAATGGACGCCGCGGTGACCGGAACAAAAATTCGTGATGAATCAACGAGACCTTCGCGGATACCCCGTGGAGCGGCTTCGGGAACAAAGTGAAGTACGAGTCCCAAGACAATCGCTACGACCGTGAGGACAATGAAGTACCAAACGAAGGGGAGCTCAACCACCCTCGTGGCGGCCAACGAATCTGAAATAAAGAAAGAAATTAGGAGATAACCCATGACACGGTTACGCATCAGAGTACATGCTCCAATAATTGCGGCGGTACCAATCAGAGAAGTGATAAGCCAGATGAAACGGCCCTGATCCCAGATACCGAGGATATACGTGGCAATACCCGTGAGGGGGATGAAAGCCAAGCCGGTCGCCGTAAAGGAATAGGAAGCGATGCGCAGACGCTTCACGAAACGGTAGGTCAACAGGCCCGCACCGTAAAAGACAACGGCCCCCAACGCTAACGCGAGGACGCGAATCAGCGCCGTCTCGTCGGTCGAGGAAGTAACCGAAGTAATGAAAAGGGCAGCAGCTCCAATGAGCAGAAGCGAACCGATGTACAGAACAATATTGAGGAAGAGGTCCTCGTTCATCCGCTGAGGATGCGGTGTTTGATGAGAGTACATTTCTCCGCGGGTGACCTGCGATGGTGCAGGGGAGGGAGGGAACGGTGCTTGCTCGTTATAGGGTTGGTTGATGGGGGAGTGCGTGTGACTGGGTGCCCGGTGAGGTTGTGTCGGCTGAGACATGATTTCTCCTTAGGCTAAGTGGTACTTCTACCATACGAGTACTATTAGGCTTGAAAGCTATATTTCGGGGTATAAACTGCATGGAAAATACTGAAAGTAGGTTTAGAAGTCTCTGTGAAGGACACACCGGGCGATGATGTCTGGTTACGGAGAGGGACAGGAAGGTCTTTTAAGTGTTCTTAACCACTTAATGAACGTTGACATTGCGAAAACCCCCGAATATTTGAGAGAATTGACGACGTTGTCAAAGTGTCTATCTGTATCAGATAGGCCCACGTATGACCCGGTCCGAAGGATGACGGGACGAGTTTGTCTAGAATATAGACGACACGCCCGAGTTCGGGGGTCGGTACTCAGGCGGGGTGAGGAACCCGGCAAGGCCGGATTCAGTCCGTTCTGGGTGGCGCACGTGATGAATATATCGCGTTCCTTAAGCGCTATAACAAAGGAGCAAAAGCTCCGATACAGGGAATACATCAAGAAAGAGAGTCCGACAGATGGCGGGACAGAAAATCCGCATCCGTCTGAAGTCCTATGACCACGAGGTCATCGATTCTTCGGCACGGAAAATCGTCGAAACGGTAAAGGGCGCAGGCGCAACTGTAGTTGGCCCCGTGCCGCTGCCGACCGAGAAGAACGTTTACTGTGTTATCCGTTCTCCCCACAAGTACAAGGACAGCCGCGAGCACTTCGAGATGCGTACGCACAAGCGTCTGATCGACGTTGTTGATCCGACCCCCAAGGCTGTTGATGCCCTCATGCGTCTCGACCTGCCGGCAGACGTAAACATCGAGATCAAGCTGTAGAGGATCGCATCTAATGACTAACAAATTCGAGCGCCAGGTGAAGGGCCTGCTGGGCACCAAGCTCGGCATGACCCAGGTCTGGGACGAGGACGGCAAGTTTGTGCCCGTCACCGTCGTCAAGGCTGATTCTAACGTTGTTACCCAGATCCGTAACCAGGAGACTGACGGCTACGAAGCTGTTCAGATTGGTTTCGGTGCAATCGACTCTCGCAAGGTTACCAAGCCCCTGGCTGGTCACTTCGAGAAGGCCGGTGTTACCCCCCGTCGTCACATTGTCGAGCTGCGTACCGCAGATGCTTCTGAGTATTCCCTCGGTCAGGAACTGACCGTTGAGCTCTTCGAAGCAGGCCAGAAGGTCGACGTCGTTGGCAAGACCAAGGGTAAGGGCTTCGCAGGTGTTATGAAGCGTCACGGCTTCAAGGGTGTTGGCGCGTCTCACGGTCAGCACAAGAACCACCGCAAGCCCGGTTCCATCGGTGGCGCATCCTACCCCGCACGCGTGTTCAAGGGTATGCGCATGGCTGGCCGTATGGGCGCAGCACGTCACACTACCTTGAACCTGACTATCCAGGGTGTGGACGCAGAGAACAATGTCCTGCTGATCAAGGGCGCAATCCCCGGTCCCAAGGGCGGCGTTGTTCTGGTTCGTACCGCTGTGAAGGGAGCCTAATACATCATGGCTGTTAAGACCCTTAAGGTAGACCTGCCCGCAGAGATTTTCGACGCGCAGGCATCCGTGCCCCTGCTGCACCAGGTTGTCGTTGCACAGCTCGCAGCAGCACGTCAGGGCACCCACAAGGCTAAGAACCGCGGCGAGGTTTCCGGTGCAGGCCGTAAGCCCTTCAAGCAGAAGGGTACCGGTAACGCACGTCAGGGCTCCATCCGTGCACCGCACATGACTGGCGGTGGCGTTGTTCACGGTCCGACTCCGCGTAACTACGCACAGCGCACCCCCAAGAAGATGATCGCCGCTGCATTGCGCGGTGCTCTCTCTGACCGCGCTCGTCACGACCGCGTCCACGTTGTCGAGAACTTCATCTCCGGTGAGACCCCCTCGACCAAGGCTGCAAAGGCTGCATTCGCAGCTATCACCGAGCGCAAGAACATCCTTCTTGTGATTGCTCGTGCAGAGGACGTTGTGGCTCTGTCCGCACGTAACCTGGAGAATGTCCACGTTCTGTACGTCGACCAGCTCAACACCTACGATGTGCTGGTTTCGGACGACGTGGTCTTCACCAAGGCAGCATTCGACGCATTCGTTGCTGCAGCTCAGAAGAAGGAGGGCGCTAAGTAATGAGCGTTTCCACCAAGTCTGTATACGACGTGATCATTGCTCCCGTCGTTTCCGAGAAGAGCTACGGTCAGCTCGACGAAGGTAAGTACACCTTCGAGGTCGCTACCGATTCCAACAAGCTGGAAATCAAGCAGGCCATCGAGAAGATCTTTGACGTCAAGGTTGCTTCCGTCAACACCATCAACCGTCAGGGCAAGCGCAAGCGCACCCGTTTCGGTTGGGGCGCTCGCAAGAACACCAAGCGTGCGATTGTGACCCTCAAGGAAGGCACCATCGACATCTTCGGCGGTCCGCAGGCATAAGCCCCGCGGAGACCACTTTAACGAAGGAAGAAATATCTAAATGGGTATTCGTAAGTACAAGCCGACGACCCCGGGTCGCCGCGGTTCGAGCGTTGCTGATTTCGCAGAGATCACCCGCTCCACCCCGGAGAAGTCCCTGCTTCGTCCGCTTCACAAGACCGGCGGCCGTAACAACACCGGCCGCATCACCACCCGTCACAAGGGTGGCGGCCACAAGCGCCAGTACCGTCTGATCGACTTCCGTCGTCACGACAAGGACGGCGTGAACGCACGCGTTGCACACATCGAGTACGATCCCAACCGTACCGCACGCATCGCACTGCTGCACTACGTCGATGGTTCCAAGCGTTACATCATCGCTCCGAACAAGCTCGCTCAGGGCGACATCGTCGAGTCCGGTCCCGCAGCTGACATCAAGCCCGGCAACAACCTGCCCCTGCGCAACATCCCGGTTGGTACCGTGATTCACTGCGTCGAGCTCCGCCCCGGTGGCGGCGCAAAGCTGGCACGTTCCGCTGGTGCTTCTGTCCAGCTGGTTGCTAAGGAAGGCAAGTACGGCCAGCTCCGTCTGCCCTCCGGCGAAATCCGCAACGTGGATGTTCGCTGCCGCGCAACCGTGGGCGAGGTCGGCAACGCCGAGCAGTCCAACATCAACTGGGGTAAGGCTGGCCGCAACCGCTGGAAGGGCATCCGCCCGACCGTCCGTGGTGTGGTTATGAACCCGGTTGACCACCCGCACGGTGGTGGTGAAGGTAAGACCTCCGGTGGTCGTCACCCGGTTAACCCCAACGGTAAGCCCGAGGGTCGTACCCGCCGTCCCAACAAGGAAAGCGACAAGCTCATCGTTCGTCGCCGTCGTACTGGCAAGAAGCGCTAAGGAGCCTGAAACATGCCTCGTAGTTTGAAGAAGGGCCCTTTCGTTGATCAGCACCTCTACCTGAAGGTTGCAGCTCAGAACGAGAAGGGCACCAAGAACGTAATTAAGACTTGGTCGCGTCGCTCGATGATTATCCCCGACATGCTCGGTCACACCATCGCAGTGTACGACGGTCGCAAGCACGTGCCGGTGTTCATCACCGAGTCGATGGTTGGTCACAAGCTCGGTGAGTTTGCTCCGACCCGCACTTTCCGCAGCCATGTGAAGGACGACCGTAAGGGCAAGCGTCGCTAATCGGTTCATACCGATAAGCTAACGTTTCCCTTTCGGCAATAGACGAAAGAGAGATAGGCAATGGAAGCCAAGGCATCAGCGCGTTTCGTTCGCGTTACGCCTATGAAGGCCCGCCGTGTCGTCAACCTGATCCGTGGTAAGCAGGCGGAAGAGGCTCTGGCGATTCTGAAGTTTGCCCCCCAGGCAGCTTCGGAACCGGTATACAAGATCGTTGCTTCGGCAGTAGCTAACGCTCGTCAGAAGGCAACCCAGCAGGGTCTGCCCTTCCGCGAGGAAGAGCTGTTCATCAGCGAAGCATTCGTGAACGAGGGCCCGACCATGAAGCGCATTCAGCCCCGCGCTCAGGGTCGTGCATACCGAATCAACAAGCGCACCAGCCACATCACCGTGGTAGTTGCTACCCCGGAGAAGGAGGAGGACCGCTAAATGGGTCAGAAAATTCACCCGAACGGTTTCCGACTGGGCATCACCACTGACCACGTCTCCAAGTGGTTCGCTGATTCCAACAAGCCCGGCGAGCGTTACGCAGACTTCGTCCGTGAGGACGTGAAGATCCGCGAGCTGCTGGCAAAGAACCTGGATCGCGCAGGCGTTGCAAAGGTCGAGATCGAGCGTACCCGTGACCGCGTGCGTGTGGACATCCACACCGCTCGTCCCGGTATCGTGATTGGCCGTCGTGGCGCAGAAGCAGACCGCATCCGCGGCGAGCTCGAGAAGCTCACCGGCAAGCAGATTCAGCTGAACATCCTCGAGGTTGCTAACCCCGACCTCTCCGCTCAGCTGGTTGCACAGAGCATCGCAGAGCAGCTCGCATCGCGTGTTGCATTCCGCCGTGCAATGAAGAAGGCAATCCAGTCCGCACAGCGTGCAGGCGCAAAGGGTATCCGTATCCAGTGCTCCGGCCGTCTGGGTGGCGCTGAAATGTCCCGTTCCGAGTTCTACCGCGAAGGCCGTGTGCCCCTGCACACCCTGCGCGCGAACATCGACTACGGCTTCTTCGAGGCCAAGACCACCTTCGGCCGCATCGGTGTGAAGGTCTGGATCTACAAGGGCGACCTGACCGACAAGGAGCTGGCAGCTCAGCAGGCAGCAAACAACCGCCGTGGCAACCGCCGCGATGGTGACCGCCGCCGCCAGGGCAACCGTGGTCCTCGTCGCGAGCGCCGCAACGAGAACGCTTCGGCAAAGGTCGAGGCCAAGACTGCAGAGAACGGTGAGGCATAAATGCTTATTCCCCGTCGAGTAAAGTACCGTAAGCAGCACCACCCCAAGCGTAGTGGTCTCGCAAAGGGCGGCACCGAGGTTAGCTTCGGTGAGTGGGGCATCCAGGCCCTGACCCCCGCATACGTGACCAACCGTCAGATTGAGGCTGCACGTATCGCAATGACCCGTCACATCAAGCGTGGCGGTAAGGTCTGGATCAACATTTACCCGGACCGCCCCCTGACCAAGAAGCCCGCCGAAACCCGTATGGGTTCCGGTAAGGGTTCGCCCGAGTGGTGGGTCGCAAATGTCAAGCCGGGTCGAGTCATGTTTGAACTCGCCGGTGTGTCCGAAGAGGTGGCTCGCGAGGCAATGCGCCTGGCAATCCACAAGCTCCCGATGAAGGCACGTATTGTGCGTCGCCGTGAAGGTGGTGAATAAGCGAGATGGCAGTAGGCTCCAAGGACCTGAGCATCGAGAAGCTCGCAGCACTCTCTAACGAGGATCTGGCTGCAAAGCTGAGCGAAGCGAAGAAGGAACTCTTCAACATCCGCTTCCAGGAAGTCACCGGTCAGGCTAATGCAGGTCGTCGCCGCACTATTAAGCGCGACATCGCACGTATCTACACCGTGCTGCGTGAGCGCGAGCTCGGTATTCGTCCCGCAACTGAAGGTGAGTCCAAGTGAGTGAAGTAAAGAACGAAGAGCGCGGCTACCGTAAGACCCGCCGCGGCTACGTTGTCTCCGACAAGATGGACAAGACCGTTGTCGTCGAGGTCGAGGACCACGTGAAGCACGCTCTGTACGGCAAGGTTGTTCGCCGTAGCTCCAAGATCAAGGCACACGATGAGCAGAACACTGCAGGCATCGGTGACCTCGTTCTGATTGCAGAGACCCGTCCGCTGTCCGCTTCCAAGCGTTGGCGCGTCGTGGAGATTCTGGAGAAGGCTAAGTAAGCCTTTCCGCAGAATCATCTGCTAGAGCAATAATGGCCCCTTCCCCACAACTGTGGGGGAGGGGCCATTGCTATACCCCGGGATGAGAAACATCGCGAGCTAAAGAACGTCATATTTGGAGATTGGTCGTCATATATAGAAACAGTACTTTTGCCGGGGCCGGCTTTCTGTAGAGCATAAATAATGATCTGACCTGGATAAATATGGGAAAAAGGCAGATTTGACGGGCAGTAGATGGGCAACAGGTACTGGGGGAAGACTTAGACAGAGCTGAAAATAGGTTGAAAACCTCCTGAGAAGGTGTTTATCATCAACTCTATAAGTGCTTAGCTATGCCTTGCCTATATAATAGGGGTGGTCGAGCACCTAATCCGGAGGTTGCACGA
The DNA here is from genome assembly GCF_001836905.1 of Rothia sp. HMSC062F03. Taxonomy (NCBI): domain Bacteria; kingdom Bacillati; phylum Actinomycetota; class Actinomycetes; order Micrococcales; family Micrococcaceae; genus Rothia; species Rothia sp. HMSC062F03. Next base: position 252,392 of record NZ_KV830861.1, read on the forward strand.
CCTTTGGAGAAGTATCATCAACACATCATCGAGGATTACCATGACTTCTTCGCCCAAGCCCTCACGCAAGCTGCTCGCCGTCGCCAGCGCCCTCTCCGTCGTCGCAGGATCGATGACCATGATTCCCGCATCTTTTGCGGCTAACGGCAATTCCTCCCTGCCCGCAGCATCCAGCGCACAGAACTCTAATGACGAGTGCCGTCATTTTAGCGTAAGCGCTACCCAGTATCAGGGTCTGCCCGGCCAGTACCAGCTGGCTTACGCACCGGCTACCTCTACCCTGTTCACTTCCTTCTCCTCCGGCCGTCCTCCGATCCTGACCGGCGGTTTGGGCTCCTGGAATGTCTCCTCCGCACCGAGCCTTGCATCGGTCTACCAGTTCCCGACCGTGGACTTCACCCCTCGCGGAGCCACCGAACCCTCGGGTAAGCAGATTGCATCCCCCTACGGTGTCGGCTATGACGAGGCTACCGGTTACGTGTGGGTGGCTCAGACTCGTAACAGCACCGTATCCGTGGTGGATCCCTCGACCAAGAAGGTGATCTGGACCAGCGCAGAAGGCGAAGTTGATCATCCTCGTGAGGTGCGCATCGACTCCGCAACCGGTAAAGCTTTTGTTTCCGGCTCCGGCGGCATTAGCGTCTTCGACACCACCCAGCACACCCTGGTCAAGAAGATCGAATTCACCAATGCCAAGGGCGAACCTGACACCGCAATGAACATGCACGTAGACTCCGCTGATGGCAAGGTCTACGTCCCTACCCTGAGCGCAGGCACCCTGAAGGTAATTAATGGCAAGACTCTCGAGGTTGAGAAGACCATTGAGCTACACAAGGACAGCGCAGATATCGCTCTGAACGCCTCGGACGTCACTATCGACAAGTCCCTGAAGGAAATCTACGTAAGCTCTCAGGGCGACCGAAAGACCGGGGCCAACTCCGGTGTAACCGTCTACGATCTGGAGACCGGCGCATATAAGAAGTCCATTCCCTTCGGTAAGCAGGCTCTTGCCATCACCTCTGACGAAGCTCGTGACCTGCTCTACGTTACCGATTACGGTACCGGCAACGTGGGCGTGATTGATGCGCGTACCGGCACCGTTGTCTCCGAAGTCTCCACCGGCGCTACTAGCGGCGCAAATGACGTGCTGGTTACTCCCGATGGCTCGGCCTACGCCTTGGCTCGAAGCACCGAGGACGCCTCCCCGATCGAGACCAACTACACCATCGACCCGGCTACCGGTGAATACCGAACCTCCAGCACCGAACCCAAGGGCAAGGACAACGCCGACAGCCCGATTACTCCCGGCGTCATGGTGAAGCTCAATACCACCATCGAGACCACCGCAAAGTCTGCCTCGCAGGCCTCTTCTGAGGAACTGGTGAAGACCTACACCGACGGCGCCAAGCTGTACACCACCAAGGATTGGACCAAGGGCGAGACCCTGAAGCTGCGCGGTGAGGGCTTCAAGACCCAGGACGGCAAGGGCTCCGTTGTTGCCGTCAAACTGAACAAGGGTAAGATCAGCGCTAAGGAAGAGCCGAAGCTCAACGGCAAGGAAGGCAACAGCGCGGGCGTGTGGGCCTACATTCAGGCCGATGAGAACGGTAACTTCACCGCCGAGCTGCCCTACCCCACCACCGCTAACTCCAGCCTGAAGGACGATCTGAATACCGGTGACCAGATTTCCGTGGCTCTGCTCTCCGGTTCGATGGTTGAGAATGACACCCCGCGTGGTGGTGAGGCCCTGAAGGCAACCGTCACCGAGCAGAAGGCCGCAGACACCACCTGCGCAACCGTCGAAACCTCCAAGGTTGCTGCTGCTCCTTCCGGTGTGACCACTCAGTACCCTGCGGGTACTCCGCTGACCACCGCCAAGAACGATGAGCCTACCCCCGCCCCGAGTGATTCGGCTAAGCCTGAGCCGACTACTCCGGCCCCGAGTGATTCGGCTAAGCCTGAGCCCTCCACCCCCGCACCGAGCGATTCGGCCACTTCGAACGAGGTTGTACACGAGTACAAGGATGGCGCTAAGGTTTACTTCCCCAAGACTTGGGAAGGCGAGAAGCTGACCTTCCGCGGTGAAGGCTTCAAGACCAAGGACGGCAAGGGATCGGTTATCGCAGTCAAGCTGAACAAGGGCACCATCTCAGCCAAGGAAGAGCCGAAGCTGGAGGGTGCAGAAGCTAACAGCTCGGGCGTGTGGGCCTACATCAAGGCCGACGAGAACGGTAACTTCACCGCGACTATCGATCGTCCGACCGTTGCCAACTCCAACCTGAAGGAAGAGCTCAAGACCGGTGATAAGGTAGCTATTTATCTGCTCTCCGGCTCCCTGACCGAGAACGATAACGCACGTGGCGGCATGGCCGTCGAGTACACCTTCACGACCGAAAACCAGCCGAAGAAGGATGAAGCTAAGGACGCCCCCGTGAACCCCTCGGCTCCTGAGTCCTCCGCACCGGCCGAGTCGAAGGATCAGGCCAAGGACCAGTCCAAGGCTCCTGCAGATTCCCTGAAGCCCTCGGCCCAGGAGAAGGGCAACAGCGCTTCGAAGACCTCCGCTTCTTCGTCGCAGAACACCTCTTCTTCTAACGGCTCGAACTCTTCGAAGTCCTCGAAGTCTTCGCTGGCTAACACCGGTGCCTCCGGCGTCTTGATTGCATCTGGCCTGGGTGCCCTGGCTCTGGTCGCGGGTGCCGGTATTCTGGTGGCTCGTCGCCGCAAGGCATAAACGTCGATGAAGCCATGCGGTCTTCCCAGCGCTGTTCTGGGGAGCAGGAGCATGCTTCCATAATCGGTTTGCGTAAACCGTAAAATAGCCCAGGGGCGGTTCCCTTCCTTATGAAGGGAGCCGCCCCTGGGCTATGCCTGGAGGAATGTCTCGGGCAAAAAGAAAACCCGCACCGAAGTGCGGGCTTAATGGTCAAAGCGAGGTTCGGTCCCTAGACAAACGGATTAGCGAGGAAAAAGGGACCCAAGAAATCTGTCCGATAAGGACCGAACCTCTTGTTTGACGCATGCGTCTCTTCTATTATGGTACATCTCGCTAAATTTCGCACCTTCAGCGGGAGTTTTTGGCAAAAAACTTGGTTTTTGAAAAAATCACCCTAAATTTCTAAACTTTTTGGCCGATTTTTGCAGAAACTCGATATCCCGGGCCGTTATCTGAAGAAATGTTACGAAATCACTGCCGGATTCCCCACCGTTCTTCTGTGGCTACAGCCGATGTAGAAGAGGTGGCTCTCAAGCTTGGGTTCCCCGCAAGGCCATGGTTTTCGGAAACCTTTGGAAATGCGTGGGCTCACCGGGCCGCAGACGACCCGAGGTCGTTTATCCCCGCGGTCACGTCCTCCACAGCGTATGATGTAGAGCAACATTGCGAGGTATAAGACCCATGCTGCCTCTCATCTTGCGGCTGTGGTACTTGAGCTGCACATATCTGTTCCCCCTACACACAGACCTTCGGAGGAAGAATGTCCCAGTCGAATAACGAAACACAGCAGGGAGTCTCAGGTGCTCGCCAGATCGTGGAGCGACAGCCCGGACTAGCCGGGCAATATCAGGTTGCTTACAACCCCGAACGGGATGTTCTCTTCGTGACCGGTAGCTTCAACCACACCAAGACCCATGGCACCCTGTGCGCCACTCTTGCACGCCTGAATGCCCACACCTTGGAGACTGAACTCACCGCGTATCTGCCCGTGGTCGAGGACCATAACCCTGGCCAGGAAGGCCTCTACCAAATTCAGGCCGCCTATGGGGTGGCCCTCGACAATCAACGCGGTCTGGTATGGACCGGAGGAACCCGAACCCAAACGGTCACCGCGTACTCTCAGGATGACCTTTCGCTCGTGTGGGATTCACGCTCCGAGGATATTGAGATGCTCACCCCGCGCGAGCTCTATGTGGCTCCTGACGGATCTGTACTCGTGACCGGTGCCGGCGGTTACCAGGTTATTTCTACTGCTAACGATAAGGGGGAGCGCACCGTCAGCCCCCTGCGGGATTTTGGTCCCGCAATGCTACTCGGTCCCATCGCCGATGAGGAAAGCGGCCTGCTGTATGTCCCGAATATTATCAAGGACGAAATCTGGGTTATCGATCTGAAGACCTGGGAGCGGGTTAATGTTTTTCCCGTGCGGGGTGGTCAGGATGCTGAAACCTCCGTTATGGTACACGGCGCGGAGATTGACCCCGCCCGCGGGGAGCTTTATATTTCGGCACAGGGAGCTGAAAGCAAGAACTCCGGCCTGTACATTCTGAGCCTGGAGGGCGAACAGCTGGCTTATATTCCCTTTGGCCGGATGCCCACCGATATTCTCTTCGATTCGAAGCGTCATCTGCTCTACGTCGCGGACTTTGGCGGTAAGGGAGAGCCCTCCATCGCCGGTGGTGGCACCATCACGGTGATCAACTCTTTGACCCGAGAAGTTGTTGAGACGATTCAAGTAGCTCCTACCCGCATCAATCATCAGGTGCTGCTCTCCGACGGCTCGGTAATCGCTATCGACAAGGCCGGAGACTATCCCGCGGCTATCGTACCCTACGTGCTGGATGCTTGTAGCGGTCAGTATTACGAGTCGAAGAACGAATCACGCCCCGGAGAAGAACTGAACTCTATCGTTCGCGATGGGTTGGCTCGTGTGCGTGTTACGGTGGAATAGTCGGAGGACTCAGAGGGCTCTGGCTCGTTGAACCTTGGGGACAGCCCGTGTTTTCCAGTGGGGGAGAGGCCGAGATGTTAGCGCGAATAGCGCTCGCGATGCGTAGAAAATAGGCCGGATGCGCGGTGTATTTAAAGTATCCTCGGCAAGCCTGTCACGGGATATATCAAAAAGTAGTAAAATATAAATATCTACCACCTTTGTTTGACACATTGCGCGGTAGATTTCTCGAGGCCCCTTCAGTTTCTTATGCGTCAGGAACTACACGAAGGGGCCTCCTGCTTTAACTGTCTAATAAGGAGTTCACCCCCTCTAGGCCCGATGCATGGGCGGAAGATGTCTGCAATGATGCGGTAAGACTGGGGTAAGACAGGCGCAGAAGAGACGGTAATCATGTTTGTGAAACCCTTGCAATGCCCGAGTGGTTCCTGTAGAGTATTAAGACTGTGCGGCTGTATCCAAATAGCCGCGCAACCACGGGCTTCTCGTGCCAGTGCATAATGCCGCTAATTACGGGTGGATACGCCCGCTTCACGCGGGTCCAAATGCTTCTGGCATGGGTTTGCCCCAGGCGTTTCCGCTAACCCCTTCCCTAGAGCTGGGGCCCGGGGCGTCAACCAATCCCGTAAAAATGTTCCGCAAGGCTGGCTCACACCTCAAGTGAGTCGGAACCGGCGAGACGACAGGAGAAATATGATTCAGCAGGAGTCGCGACTGAAGGTCGCCGACAACACTGGTGCGAAGGAAATCCTGACCATCCGTGTTCTCGGTGGTTCCTCGCGTCGCTACGCAGGCATCGGCGACATCATTGTCGCAACCGTCAAGGATGCAATCCCCGGCGGTACCGTAAAGAAGGGTGACGTTGTCAAGGCAGTCGTCGTCCGCACCAAGAAGGAAACCCGTCGTCCCGACGGCTCCTACATCAAGTTCGACGAGAACTCCGCAGTGATCCTGAAGAACACTGATGGTGATCCCCGTGGTACCCGTATCTTCGGCCCCGTGGGTCGTGAGCTTCGCGACAAGAAGTTCATGAAGATCGTTTCGCTGGCTCCGGAGGTGCTCTAATTCATGGCTAAGATCAAGTCCGGCGACCTGGTTCAGGTTATTTCCGGTGCAGATAAGGGCAAGCAGGGCAAGGTTCTGAAGGTTCTCCCCAAGGAAAACCGCGTGATTGTTGAGGGCGTTAAGGTCGTCACCAAGCACACCAAGGCTAACCCCCTGACCGGCGCAGCAGGCGGCATTCAGAAGGTTGAGGCACCGATCCACGTTTCCAACGTTGCGATTGTTGACCCCGAGACCAAGAAGCCGACCCGTGTTGGTTTCCGCCTCGAGACTGTAGAGCGTGACGGCAAGGAGCGCACCGTTCGCGTGCGCGTTGCTAAGCGTTCGGGTAAGGACATCTAATGACCGAAACCAAGATCACCCCCCGCTTCAAGACCAAGTACGCTGAGGTCGTCGTTCCCGCTCTGCAGGAAGAGTTCAAGTACGAGAACGTCATGCAGACCCCGAAGATCGTTAAGGTCGTCGTAAACATGGGTGTTGGCGAGGCAGCTCGCGACGCAAAGCTCATGGATGGCGCTATTCGCGATCTCACCGCAATCACCGGTCAGAAGCCGATTGTTACCCGCGCTAAGAAGTCCATCGCACAGTTCAAGCTGCGCGAAGGTATGCCCATCGGTGCACACGTCACCCTGCGTGGCGACCGCATGTGGGAATTCCTGGACCGCCTCGTCACCCTGGCACTGCCCCGAATCCGCGACTTCCGCGGCCTCTCGGATCGCCAGTTCGACGGTAACGGTAACTACACCTTCGGTCTGACCGAGCAGTCCATGTTCCACGAAATCGATCAGGACTCGATCGACCGCGTGCGTGGTATGGACATCACCGTGGTGACCTCCGCGAAGACCGACGACGAGGGCCGTGCCATTCTGAAGGCACTGGGCTTCCCGTTCAAGACCAAGTAACGACTACGTTGTAGGTCCAGACCCCGTTACCGCGGGGTAGGGAAACCACAACGAGGAAGGGCACAAGCCCACAATGACTATGACTGATCCGGTCGCAGATATGCTGACCCGTTTGCGCAACGCAAACTCCGCATACCACGACACCGTATCCATGCCCTACTCCAAGCTGAAGTCTCGCATCGCCGAGATCCTGAAGGCTGAGGGTTACATCGCCGACGTTAAGGTTGAGGATGCAAAGGTCGGCAAGACCCTGACCCTCGTCCTCAAGTACGGTCCGTCCCGCGAGCGTTCCATCGCTGGCGTGCGTCGTATTTCCAAGCCGGGCCTGCGTACCTACGCAAAGTCCACCAACCTGCCCCAGGTTCTGGGTGGCCTCGGCATCGCAATCCTGTCCACCTCTTCGGGTCTGCTGACTGACAAGCAGGCTGCGAAGAAGGGTGTGGGCGGCGAAGTCATCGCTTACATCTGGTAGTCGGTTAGAAGAGAAAGGAAGAGAATAATGTCACGTATTGGACGTCTCCCCATCTCGGTTCCCGCCGGCGTTGAGGTTAAGGTCGATGGCAACCTGGTCACCGTTAAGGGCGCAAAGGGCGAGCTCTCCCACAAGGTTGCTTCCCCCATCACTGTCGCTCTGAACGACAACGAGATCGTCGTGTCTCGTCCCAACGACGAGCGCCTGTCTCGCTCGCTGCACGGTCTGACTCGTACCCTGATTCAGAACCTGATCATCGGCGTGACCTCCGGCTTCGAGAAGAAGCTGGAAATCGTCGGTACCGGTTACCGTGTGACCCCGAAGGGTAACGACCTGGAGTTCGCTCTGGGCTACTCCCACCCGATCAACATCACCGCTCCCGAGGGTATTACCTTCGCAGTGGAGGGTGCTAACAAGCTGACCGTGTCGGGTATCGACAAGCAGCTCGTTGGTCAGGTTGCAGCAAACATTCGTGGTCTGCGTAAGCCCGATCCCTACAAGGGCAAGGGTGTTCGCTACGCAGGTGAGCACATCCGCCGCAAGGTCGGAAAGGCTGGTAAGTAAACATGGCTATCAAGTCGAAGGCAGCGCAGCGTGCACGTCGTCACGCTCGCATCCGCAAGTACGTTTCGGGTACCGCTGCGCGTCCGCGCCTGTGCGTCACCCGTTCGACCCGTCACATGTTCGTTCAGGTTATCGACGATGTCAAGGGCGTGACCCTGGCATCCGCTTCCACCATGGAAGCAGAGCTGCGTGCAGCTGACCTGGACAAGACCGCTAAGGCAAAGCGCGTTGGTGAGCTCGTTGCAGAGCGCGCCAAGGCAGCAGGTGTTGAGGCAGTCGTGTTCGACCGCGGTGGTAACAAGTACCACGGCCGTGTTGCAGCCGTTGCTGACGGTGCACGCGAAGGGGGTCTTGCACTCTAATGAGCGAGCAGAACGTAAAGGAAACTCAGGTGAGCGAAGCAGTAGTAGCTGAAACCGCTGAGACCTCCAACCAGCGCGAGGAGCGCCGCAACAACCGCGGCGAGCGTCGTGGCCGTGGCGAGCGCCGCAACAACCGCGCTCGCGAGGAGGAGAAGGACAAGTACATCGAGCGCGTTGTGACCATCAACCGCGTTTCCAAGGTCGTCAAGGGTGGTCGTCGCTTCAGCTTCACCGCACTGGTCGTCGTTGGTGACGGTAACGGCCTGGTCGGCGTTGGCTACGGTAAGGCTAAGGAAGTCCCCGCAGCAATCTCCAAGGGTGTCGAGGAAGCAAAGAAGAACTTCTTCCGCGTTCCCCGCATCGAGAACCGCACCATCCCGCACCGCGTGCAGGGTGAGGCAGCTGCAGGCGTTGTGATGCTCCGTCCGGCAACCGCTGGTACCGGTGTTATCGCAGGTGGCCCCGTGCGTGCAGTACTCGAGTGCGCAGGCATTCACGATGTGCTGTCCAAGTCGCTCGGTTCCTCGAACCAGATCAACATCGTTCACGCAACCGTTGCAGCACTCAAGCAGCTTGAGGAGCCCCTGGCAGTGGCAGCCCGCCGTGGCCTGCCCACCGACGAGGTTATCCCCAGCTACCTGCGCAACACCAAGTCTGAGAAGGCAGGTGCGTAGTAATGGCCAAGCGTATTCAGCCCAGCGACGCAAAGCTGGAAATCACCCAGGTCAAGTCCTATGTTGGTCAGAAGCAGAACATGCGTGAAACCCTCCGTTCCCTGGGCCTCAAGCGCCCCGGTAACAAGGTTGTTCGCACTGCTGACCCCGTCACCGTTGGCATGGTTAACACCGTTGCTCACCTGGTGAAGGTTGAGGAGGTCAAGTAAAGATGGCAGAAGCTATCAAGATTCACGATCTGCGCCCGGCACCGGGTGCCCACAAGGCAAAGACCCGCGTTGGCCGCGGTGAAGGCTCCAAGGGTAAGACCGCAGGTCGCGGTACCAAGGGTACCAAGGCACGCTACCAGGTTCGTGCAGGCTTCGAAGGCGGCCAGCTGCCGCTGCACATGCGCCTGCCGAAGCTGCGCGGTTTCAAGAACCCCTTCCGCACCGAGTACCAGGTTGTTAACCTGGACCGCATCCAGGAGCTGTTCCCCAACGGTGGCGATGTCACCGTTGAGGCACTGGTTGCCAAGGGCGCCGTTCGCAAGAACGAGCTCGTGAAGGTTCTGGGCAACGGCGAAATCTCCGTCAAGGTGAACGTTGTTGTCGACAAGGCATCGGCTTCCGCTATCGAGAAGATCGAGGCCGCTGGCGGTTCCGTAACCGTTAAGTAGTCTTAGCTACTGAAAGCCCCCGCTCGGATGATTCGAGCGGGGGCTTTTGCGTAAAAAGTTATTCTGACGGTTCTATATATCTGTTTTGGTATATATCGATAGGTTGTTTGAAGGCCCTTTGACAGTGCGTGAGAGGTAAAAATCACGCTAGAAGAATATAAAACATACATATTCTCGTGAGAAGTTATCTTTCATCCGCCCAAACACGATAGACTGGAAGATGTGTTTACTGCGCCCTAAAACTCTTTGAGGGGAGGGGCGCCCCATAGATTTACAGGAGGACATGTGCTGAGCGCAGTGGGGAGAGTCTTTAAGACTGCCGATTTGCGGCGTAAGCTGCTGTTTACCCTGGCAATGATTGTGCTGTACCGTTTGGGTACCTTTATCCCCGCACCGGGTGTTTCCTATGGAAACGTGCAACAGTGTCTTGAATCCAACACTACCAGTGGCGGAGTCTACGATATTGTGAACCTCTTCAGCGGTGGCGCCCTGCTGCAGCTGTCAATCTTTGCCCTCGGCGTGATGCCGTACATTACTGCATCCATTATCATTCAGCTGCTGCGCGTGGTCATCCCGCGATTCCAGGAGCTGCATGAAGAGGGTGCCCAGGGTCAGGCAAAGCTAACGCAGTACACCCGTTACCTCACCATCGCTCTCGCACTGCTGAACGCTACCACCATCGTCTCGATGGCGCGCTCCGGCGTTCTGCTGGGTAACTGCCCCGGCATCATCCCCCAGGACGACGTGATGCACATTCTGCTCATCATCGTCACCCTGTGCGCCGGTACCACCGTCATCATGTGGATGGGCGAGCAGATTACCGAGCGCGGCGTGGGCAACGGTATGTCCTTGCTGATTTTCACCTCTATCGCCTCCTCCTTCCCGAATGCTTTGGGCTCCATCCAGAGGACCCACGGTTGGGGTATTTTCGCAGCGGTCTGCGGTATCGGCCTCGTCGTGATGCTTGCCGTGGTGTACGTGGAGCAATCGGTTCGCCGTATCCCCGTGCAGTACGCCAAGCGTATGATTGGTCGTCGCACCATTGGCGGAACCAGCACCTACATTCCGCTGAAGGTCAATATGGCCGGTGTGATTCCGCTGATTTTTGCCTCCTCCCTGTTGACCCTGCCCGGTCTGCTGGCTCAGTTCAACACCCCTACCGACGGCTCAACCCCGCCGGACTGGGTGAACTGGATTAACGCATACCTGGTGCGTGGCGATCACCCGCTGTACATCGTTCTCTACTTCTTCATGATTATCGGCTTCGCCTACTTCTACGTGGCGGTTACCTTTGATCCGGTTGAGGTCGCGGACAACATGAAGAAGTACGGCGGTTTCATCCCCGGTATTCGTGCGGGCAAGCCGACCGAGCGTTACCTCAGCTACGTGCTTAACCGCATCACCCTGCCCGGTGCGCTGTACCTGGGCGTCATCTCCATGATTCCCCTCGTTGCGCTGATTCTGTTCAACGCAAACCAGAACTTCCCGTTCGGCGGCGCGTCGCTGCTGATCGTGGTGGGTGTTGGTCTTGATACTCTCAAGCAGATTAACGCCCAGCTCCAACAACGAAACTACGAAGGATTGCTCCGATGAACCGTCTGCTCATCGTTGGCCCTCCCGGTGCCGGTAAGGGCACCCAGGCCGTCAAGATTGCTGAAGCGCTGAAGATTCCCGCCATCTCCACTGGCGATATCTTCCGCAAGAACATTAAGGAAGAGACCGAGCTCGGTAAGGAAGCGAAGTCGTACATCGACTCCGGCAACCTGGTTCCCGACTCTGTCACCAACAACATGGTGCGTGCCCGCCTCGATGAGGGCGACGTCTCCAACGGATTCCTGCTGGATGGCTACCCCCGCAACACCGCACAGGTGCACGAGCTCGACTCCATCCTGGAAGCCAAGGGCGAGAAGATCGACCGCGTTCTGCTGCTGGTGGCCGACAACGACGAGCTGGTCGAGCGTCTGCTCAACCGCGCCGCTGAGCAGGGTCGCACCGATGACAACGAAGAGGTCATCCGTCACCGCCTGAAGGTCTATGAGGAAGAGACCGCACCGCTGATCGCGATTTACCGTGAGCGCGGTATCGTCAAGGAAGTGAACGGCCTGGGCGAAATCGCCGAGGTGACCGAGCGCATCCTCGACGCACTGAAGTAACCCTCTGCTGTACCCCCGCGATTGTGGTGCCTGATGCATCACAAAGACTTGCGGGGGTACAGTGCTGTCTGTAGAGTTCTAAGCTTGGGCGTGTAGCCCCCCCAACCCAGAAGGAGCCGTATCGTGGCACGAGTCGAAATCAAAACCAACGCACAGCTTCAGCAGATGGCCCGTGCCGGAGTCATCACCAGCCGCGCCCTCGATGCGGCTGTCGCTGCCGCGCGCCCCGGCGTGACTACGGCCGAGGTGAACGCGGCCTTCGAGCGCACCATGCTGGAACTGGGAGGAACCTCCAACTTCTACGGGTACTACGACTACCCGGCTACCGTATGCACCTCCGTCAACTACGAGGTGGTGCACGGAATCCCCGGCGACTATGTTCTGAAGGACGGCGATATCCTTTCGATTGACGGTGGCGCATATGTGATTGACCCCGCCACCAACCGTCAGTGGCACGGCGATTCTGCACGCACCGTACTGATCGGCAACGCGAGCGAAGCCCGCGCCGAGCTGTCCGCCGTTACCCGCGAAGCCATGTGGCACGGTATCGCCGCACTGGCCACGGCAAAGAAGGTCGGTGAAATCGGCCTGGCTATCGAAGCATACGTTACCGAAGAATACGGCGATAAGTACGGCATTATTGAAGACTACGTGGGCCATGGTATCGGTTCGCAGATGCACATGGCTCCGGATGTGCTGAACTACGCCGTGCGCGACTTGGGCCCCCGAATTAAGCCCGGTATGGCTTTCGCTATTGAGCCGATGCTTGTCACCGGGTCCATTGAAACTAAGGTCCTTTCTGATGATTGGACTGTTGTGACCGTTGACGGATCCGATGCCTGCCAGTGGGAACACTCGGTTGCCGTGCACAGCGAAGGTATCTGGGTTCTGACTGCAGAAGACGGTGGCGCAAGCGAGCTGGCCCGTTTCGGCATCACCCCCGTGTCCATCCCCGCCTAATACAGTCGCCAGTGGGAAGTAGCCCACGCGACGCATCCCAAGCATCAACCACACAGGAAGAAGCTCCATGAGCGAAACTCTTACCGGGTGCGAGAAAACCGAGCCTACCTCGACGAAGGTACCGGTCGAAATCTCCACCACCCGCCCCAAGCCCGGGCAGATTACCCTCAAGGCCCCGCGCCGCACGAAACCGCCGAAGCATATTGCGGATTTCGACATGGCCGGCCGCCGTGAATTTCTGAAGGAACTGGGTTACCAGCCCTTCCGTGCGTCCCAGCTATCGAAGCACTACTTTGAGCGTTTGGTGACCGACCCCGCCGAGATGACGGATCTGCCCGCCAAGGAACGCGAGCAGATGGTCGCGCAGGCCATGCCCCGACTGCTGACTCCGGTACGCACGCTGGAAGCAGACGGTGGGGATACCATCAAGGTCGTGCACCGCCTCTTTGACGGTGCGCTCATTGAGTCCGTGATTATGCGCTATGACAACCGCGTGACCATGTGCATCTCCTCGCAGGCTGGCTGCGGTATGAACTGCCCCTTCTGTGCAACCGGCCAGCAGGGTTTGACCCGTAACCTCTCTACTGCAGAAATTGTGGAGCAGGTCGTAGCTGGTGCCCGATATCTGAAGCAGATGAAGGGCCTGGAAGAAGCAGAAGGCGGTTCTGAGGATACCCGTCCGCTGCGTGTTTCCAACATTGTCTTCATGGGCATGGGCGAGGCGCTCGCTAACTACAAGTCGACGATGGGGGCCATTCACCGCCTGATTGATCCGGCTCCGGAGGGCCTGGGTATCTCGGCGCGCGGTCTGACCATGTCGACCGTGGGCCTGGTTCCGGGTATCCGCAAGTTCGAGATGGAGAAGCTGCCCATCACTCTGGCGCTGTCTCTGCACGCGCCGGATGATGAGCTGCGTGACGAGCTGATCCCGATTAACCAGCGCTGGAAGGTCGACGAGACTCTGGACGCCGCCTACGACTACTACCGCACGACCGGTCGTCGCATCTCGATTGAGTACGCGCTGATTCGCGATATTAACGATCAGGGCTGGCGCGCTGATCTGCTGGGCAAGAAACTGGCGCAGCGCGGCCGCGGTTGGGTACACGTGAACCCGATTCCGTTGAACCCGACCCCGGGTTCGAAGTGGACGGCTTCTCGCAAGGGCGTGGAGCAGAACTTCGTGGAGCGCCTGCGTGCCCACGGTATTCCGACGACGATTCGCGATACTCGCGGTTCCGATATTGACGGTGCATGCGGCCAGCTTGCTGCTAAGGAAGAGGAAGAGTAGCAGACGTGTGGACGGGGCGGTGCCCCTCCTCCTTGAAAAATGTCAAGGCGTTTTTCGGGGACTTGCTCGGGAATGAGCCGGGTGAGGGGGGCCGCCCTTCTGTCTTCCGCGGAGTCGTGATATGCGGGATGCTTTACCTCTTGGCATTGCGGGTTAAGTGCCAGATGTCATAAATATCACGGTTGTTTTTAAAGATGATTTGCCGTAGAGTTATGAGTTGGTTGTTTATGCCGGTGTTAAGTGCGCCTTAAAACGCCTGCACCTCACCTCGGTGAGCTCATAAACAGAAGATACATTTGTCCGACGCAACTGCGCCGGGCACCGACGTTAGCGGAGGATATGGCTAAGAAAGACGGCGTCATCGAGATCGAAGGCTCTGTGGTTGAAGCTCTGCCCAACGCGATGTTCCGTGTTGAGCTGGATAACGGCCACAAGGTTCTCGCACACATCTCGGGCAAGATGCGTCAGCACTATATTCGAATCCTGCCTGAGGACCGAGTGGTAGTGGAACTGAGCCCCTACGACCTTTCCCGAGGTCGTATCGTCTACCGTTACAAGTAAACCCGAGATAAACGTCGCCCACCGGCGGCGTTTAAATCGTGTTCAAAGGGATAAATAGTTCCCCAACGTAAGTGAGGGAACCTCTTATCTCGCCAGTAATCAAGTTGCAATCAAAAGGAATGCGATGAAGGTCAAGCCGAGCGTTAAGCCGATCTGCGATAAGTGCAAGGTGATCCGCCGTCACGGTGTGGTCATGGTGATCTGCGAAAACCCGCGCCACAAGCAGCGCCAGGGCTAATCCCTAGCAGCTGACTTCATAACCGCCTACGGGCGGAATTGTCATAGGCACCGCTCCGAAGTAGCGTCCAATGTGGCGACTTCGGATACCTCCGGACTCAGAGGCCGGGGACCGGGACAGAACAACCCGGGCAGTGATGCTAAAGACCTCTGGAAAACAACAAGGAGAAGCCAGTATGGCACGTCTCGCTGGAGTTGATATTCCCCGCGAAAAGCGCGTGGAAGTTGCTCTCACTTACATCTACGGCGTGGGTAAGACCCGTGCACACGAAACCCTCGCTGCTACCGGCGTCAACCCTGACACCCGCGTCAAGGACCTGACCGACCAGGAGCTCGTGGCACTTCGTGACTTCATCGAAGGCAACTACAAGGTTGAAGGTGATCTTCGCCGCGAGGTTGCAGCTGACATTCGCCGCAAGGTCGAAATCGGCTCCTACCAGGGCCTGCGCCACCGCCGCGGCCTGCCGGTTCACGGTCAGCGCACCAAGACCAACGCACGTACCCGTAAGGGCCCGAAGCGTACCGTCGCAGGTAAGAAGAAGTAAGACACGTTGCTCTGTTGGGTATCTCTACCCGACCAACGTATTAGTAAACCTTTGTAGGAGAATCAAAAATGCCTCCCAAGACTCGCGCTGCGGCAGCTCGTAAGACCAACCGCCGCAAGGTTAGCAAGAACATCGTTGCTGGTCAGGCTCACATCAAGTCGACCTTCAACAACACCATCGTCTCCATCACCGATCCCACCGGTGCAGTGATTTCCTGGTCCTCCGCTGGCGACATGGGCTTCAAGGGCTCCCGTAAGTCCACCCCCTACGCCGCTCAGCTGGCTGCCGAGGCCGCTGCAAACCGCGCCAAGGAGCACGGCGTCCGCAAGGTCGACGTCTTCGTCAAGGGCCCCGGTTCCGGTCGCGAAACCGCAATCCGTTCCCTGCAGGCTGCAGGCCTCGAGGTCGGTTCGATTCAGGACGTTACCCCCGTTGCACACAACGGCTGCCGTCCTCCGAAGCGTCGCCGCGTCTAATTAGGTTTCGTCCTAATCCCTCGACGGGTACACTCCACGGAGCGTACCCGGAGAGCACAGACACCCGTCTGCTTCCTAAGATATGTTTTCCCCAACCTGTGGGCTCATATAGCGGAGCTCACCGAAAGGAAACAAAGTGCTCATTGCACAGCGCCCCACTCTGACTGAAGAGGTCGTAGCGCCCAACCGCTCGCGCTTCACCATCGAGCCTCTGGAGCCCGGTTTCGGCTACACCATGGGTAACTCCCTCCGCCGTACTTTGCTGTCCTCCATTCCTGGCGCCGCTGTTACCAGCGTCCGCATCGATGGTGTACTGCACGAGTTCAGCACTGTTCCCGGCGTGACCGAGGACGTCACCGAGATCATCTTGAACATCAAGAAGCTCTCCATCTCTTCTGAGAACGACGAGCCCGTCGTAGCCTACCTGCGCAAGCAGGGCGAAGGTGAACTGACCGCAGGCGACATTGAGGTTCCCGCTGGCGTGGAGATCCACAACCCGGACCTGCACCTGGCAACCCTGAACGCCTCGGCAAACTTCAACGCTGAGCTGGTTATTGAGCGTGGTCGCGGCTACGTGACCGCTGCACAGAACAAGGTCGGCGACGGTGAGATTGGCCGTATTCCGGTTGACTCCATCTACTCTCCGGTTCTGAAGGTCACCTTCAGCGTGAATGCGACCCGTGTTGAGCAGCGCACCGACTTCGACAGCCTGACCCTGGACGTCGAGACCAAGGAAGCCATCGCACCGCGTGACGCTGTTGCCTCTGCCGGCAGCACCCTGGTCGAGCTCTTCGGCCTGGCCCGCGAGCTGAACATTGCTGCTGAGGGTATCGAAGTTGGCCCGTCGCCCGCCGACGAGTCTATGGCCGCCGATCTGGCCCTGCCGATCGAGGACCTGAACATGTCCGTCCGCTCCTACAACTGCCTCAAGCGCGAGGGCATCCACACCGTGGGTGAGCTCGTGACCCGCAGCGAAGCTGACCTGATGGACATCCGTAACTTCGGTGCTAAGTCCATTGACGAGGTTAAGGCAAAGCTCACCGAGCTCGGCCTGGCCCTGAAGGATTCCCCTCCCGGTTTCGAGCCCGCCGCACGCCCGCTTGATGACGAAGACGGTTCCGGCGAATAATTTCGGCCGAATAGTTCACCCGGTTCCACCGGGATCAGTCAAACTTGATTCCCTAAGAGGCTCCGCTGCTGGGGCGTTAGGGAACGCAACTATGGAGATTTAACTATGCCTACTCCCACTAAGGGTCCCCGCCTCGGCGGTTCCCCGACCCACGAGCGCCACATGCTCAACAACCTGTCGGCGCAGCTGTTCCAGCACAAGCGCATCACCACCACCCTGACCAAGGCAAAGCGCCTGCGTCCGGTGGCTGAGCGCTTCATCACCTTCGGTAAGAAGGGCGACCTGGCTGCTCGCCGTCGCGTGCTGCGTTCGATTGCCGACAAGTCCGTCGTGCACGAGCTCTTCACCGTCATTGCTCCCGCAATGGCAGAGCGCCCCGGTGGTTACACCCGCATCATCAAGATCGGTAACCGCAAGGGTGACAACGCTCCCATGGCTGTCATCGAGCTCGTGATGGAGCCCGTAGCATCCAAGGGCGCCGTTGCCGAGGCAACCAAGGTTGCTGAGAAGGCAGCAGAGGCTCCCAAGGCTGAGGCCCCCAAGGCTGAGGCTGCTGAGGGCCAGCCCGCCGGTTCCCACGCACCCCTGGAGTCCGGCGAGGCTCCCGAGGGCTTCGAGGTTAAGGGTAACGCCGACTCCATGAAGTACCACGTGCCCGGTTCCCGCTGGTACTCCAGCACCAAGGCTGAGATCTGGTTCGACTCCGCTGAGTCTGCAGAGGCTGCAGGTTACGCCCCCGCCGGTGGCGCAGCAGCTCAGAAGGTGTCCGAGTAATTCGGATTCCTCTGACGTAGGCCTAGCCTAAATATTGCCGATCCGCCGTCCGCTTCTGCGGGCGGCGGATCGGCGTATCTACATCTGACCGAAGCATCATGGAGCTACTTCCACGAACGTACCGACCGTCGAAAGGCATTTATGCTCAACGTATCAGAGGGCGTACCCAAAAATAGTTCCGTCGAAAGGCCCCTGGTGGCTGCACATCGCGTGCGCATTGATTGTGCCTACGACGGTTCGCTCTTCAGCGGCTGGGCGGCTCAGCCACACCTGGTTACTGTACAGGGTGTGCTCGAGAGCGCGCTGGAGCTTATTCTGCGTAGCCCGCATCGTGTGGTGGTTGCAGGTCGTACTGACGCCGGAGTGCATGCTGAGGCGCAGACCGTACACTGCGACTTGACCGAGGCTGATTGGGATCGTCTGAAGGGACGTACCGGGGATGACGACCCGGCCCCCGCGCTGGCACGCCGCCTGCAGGGTGCTCTGCGGCGTTGCCTCTACGACGCGGAGGAACACCTCGGCCTTCCGAAAAACCTGGCCGGTATTCTGCAGGGGGCGATTCAGGTGCACTCGGTAAGCGAGGTGCCTTTCGAATTTGACGCACGTTTTTCAGCCACGGGCCGCCGCTACGTGTACCGCATTGCTGACGGGAGCGCTAACGGCGTGAACCCCCTGCACCGCACCTACACCTGGGCTGTTACCGAGCCGCTGGATTGTAGGCAGCTCAACGAGGCCGCAACCCAGCTACTGGGCCTGCGAGATTTCCTTTCTTTCTGCAAACCGCGCGAGGGCGCGACCACGATTCGTGAGCTACGGGAGCTGAGCTTTAGCCGCAACGATAGCGGGATCATCGAGGTGCGGGTAGTTGCCGACGCTTTTTGCCACCACATGGTGCGTTCCCTCGTCGGCGCCCTGGTACTGTACGGTACGGGTAGGCGCGATGCGGCTTGGCTGCGTGAGCGGATTGAGAATCCCGGGCGCGAGGCGTCGCTGACTCTGGCACCTCCGCATGCCTTGGCTCTGGCGGAGATTTACTACCCGCATCCCGAGCTTTACGGAACGCAGGCTGAGAGGGCTCGCTCTCGTCGTGAGGAAAGTGAGCTGACCTAGCAATGACGTTCAACGCAGGGGAGGGAAAGAGAGGGAGAGGGACCTTCACCTGGCCGCCGGGCCCTAAGCACCTCCATTCGAATTACACGGATGGAATTTAAAACGTGTTTTAAGCCAAAAACCCCGATTTTTAAGGTGAAGGCGGTGGATTAAGGCCGTCCCGTCCTGTATAGTCTTGATATGTTGTGCGTGTTCTACCCGAGCGCGCTCTAACCGCTGTCTAGTTGCAGGACGTTAAGGCGGTCTAGAGTACGGGCAGAACGGGCGGCAGCTCGGTCCTCACCCGGGTGTTCGTCATGCACGTAAGTAAAAGGCGCGATACCCAACTAAGCGCCGTATGTACATTTCGAGACAAAGGCCAATATTTTGCGCACTTATACTCCTAAGCCCGGCGAAGTCGAGCGCCAGTGGCACGTCATTGACGCCACCGACGTTGTTCTCGGCCGCCTCGCAAGCCAGACCGCTATCCTGCTGCGCGGTAAGCACAAGCCGACTTTTGCTCCCCACGTTGACACCGGTGACTTCGTTATCATCGTGAACGCTGAGAAGGTCACCCTGACCGGTGCAAAGCTCGAGCAGAAGCGTGCATACCGCCACTCGGGTTACCCCGGCGGTCTGAAGTCCGTGAACTACGCAGAGCTGCTTGAGACCAACCCCGTTCGCGCGGTTGAGAAGGCTGTCAAGGGCATGCTGCCCAAGAACAAGCTTGCTGCACAGCAGCTCAAGAAGCTGAAGGTCTACGCTGGCCCCGAGCACCCGCACGCGGCACAGCAGCCCAAGACCTACGAATTCAACCAGGTCGCCCAGTAATTCGGGCCTACGAGAAACAATAGGAGAAATCGTGGCTCAGAACGAAGAGCTGATCGTAGTCGAGGAAGAGCTGACCAGCTACACCTCGGAGTCCGCTGCTCCCGCAGCGGCTAAGGCAGCACGCCCGGCCCTGACTGTTGCAGGCGCAGCAGTTGGTCGCCGCAAGGAAGCAGTGGCACGCGTTCGCGTTGTGCCCGGTTCCGGCAACTGGACCATCAACGGCCGTAGCCTGGACGACTACTTCCCCAACAAGCTGCACCAGCAGGACGTCAACCAGCCCTTCAAGCTCCTCGAGCTTGAGGGCGCATACGACGTCATCGCACGCATCAACGGTGGTGGCCCCTCCGGCCAGGCAGGTGCTCTGCGCCTGGGTATCGCTCGTGCACTGAACGAGATCGACCGCGAGAACAACCGCCCCGCACTGAAGAAGGCTGGCTACCTGACCCGTGACGCACGCGTCATTGAGCGTAAGAAGGCTGGTCTTAAGAAGGCACGCAAGGCTTCGCAGTTCTCCAAGCGTTAATCGCTGGTTTTCACGAAGCGTTACGCCCCGTCTCTCCCTAGAGAGCGGGGCGTTTTGCGTACCCGGATTGAACTCTGAGAACTGGGGGAGGAACTGGGGTCTCGTCTGCTCCACCGAGAGCTCTCGGACGATTTCCTCTCTAGGGTATAGGGTGCCCCTAACTGTTACGTTTGTTCATCGAAGAGCACACCGGTAGAGTTAAAGAGTCAAAGCAGACAGGAAGAAAAGAGTACTCATGGCAGAGCAGAATCCCTCCACCCAGCCCGAAGAGAAGGCAGTGGAGGCTCCTCAGACTGAATCCCACCACCATGCCGCTGAAGGCGCACACGCACACACCGGTTCTGAGAAGAAACAAGCCATCAAGGAAGCCCTGAAGCCCCAGGCACGCCGCACCTCCGTTGTCGAGGACTACTCGGCAGAGCTGGACGAAATGGCTTCCCTTACCCGCGCCCTCGGCAAGGACAAGAAGGACGACGAAACCTCGCAGGCATGGAAGAAGGGCTACCCCTACGACACCAAGCTCAGCCGTAAGGCATACGAGAAGGAAAAGCGCGCCCTGCAGATTGAGCTGCTGAAGCTGCAGCTCTGGGCGAAGTCCACCGGTCAAAAGATTCTGATTATCTTCGAAGGCCGCGACGCAGCAGGTAAGGGCGGCTCCATCAAGCGCTTCACCGAGCACCTGAACCCCCGTGGCGCTCGCGTTGTGGCGCTGGAGAAGCCGACCGACATCGAGCAGACCCAGTGGTACTTCCAGCGTTACATCAAGCACCTGCCCTCCGGCGGCGAAATCGTCCTGATGGACCGCTCCTGGTACAACCGTGCCGGTGTTGAGCGCGTGATGGGTTACTGCACCCAGGCACAGTACTTCGAATTTATGCGCGAAGTTCCCGACCTGGAGCGTATGCTGGTGAACTCTGGCATCCACATCATCAAGTTCTGGTTCTCCGTCACCCGTGAAGAGCAGCTGGCACGCTTCACCTCTCGCCGTACCGACCCGGTACGCCAGTGGAAGCTTTCCCCCACCGACCTGGCATCCCTGGACAAGTGGGACGACTACACCGCGGCAAAGGAAGCAATGTTCTTCTACACCCACACCGGTGACGCCCCCTGGACCGTTATCAAGTCGAACGACAAGAAGCGCGCACGTCTGGAAGCAATGCGTTACGTGCTCTCCCAGTTCGATTACCCCTCCAAGGACGAGGCAGTCGTGGGCGAGCTCGACTCGCTGATCGTTCGCTCCGCATCGGATGTCTTCGAGGATGAGTCTGGCGACTCGCCCGACGGCTTCCCCGTCGTCAAGTAACCGGCACATCGGTCTAAAAGGCTGAGGTGTTGCCCTCATCGGTGCGAACCTTCGGGAAAGCCTTTAGCCGCAATCCGTACCATACTGCACATAGAATGTCCGTTCCCGTTCTCTCATGGGTCGTGAACGGACATTCTGTTGTGCGGGGAGAGGAAGTAGTTCTTAAGCATCTATCGAGATGACGAAAGGAACTTCCGCTCTAGTTTGGGGCTGAGAAGCAACTACGAACGCACTGAAAATCACTATCTCATCTCGAAAAAATGCGGTGTATGGGCGCGGAGAAACTTACGCGCACCGTAAAATAAAAGGGTGACTGAACGACTTTTTGGAACCGACGGCGTACGCGGTCTGGCAAACGATGTAATTACCCCCGCCCTCGCTATGGAGCTCGCTCAGGCGGCCTCTATTGTGCTGGGTTTTGACACGGTAGAAGAGGGCGTACGTCCCCGTGCCGTGATTGCAAATGACTCCCGATCCTCTGCAGACTTTATCGTCTCTGCGATGAAGGCTGGTTTCGCTAGCGCAGGCGTTGACGTGCTGGATGCCGGTATCGTCCCCACCCCCGCAGCAGCCTACCTGGTGGCGCACACCGGTGCCGACTTCGGCGTGATGATTTCTGCATCGCACAATCCCGCAGCGGACAACGGCATTAAGTTCCTGGCCCGTGGCGGTCAGAAGCTGGAGGATTCCGTTGAGGACGCTATCGAGCGCGTCTACCGCGAGAAGGCCTTCCGCTACCCGACCGGTGGCGCTGTGGGCACCGTCAAGCCCCTGGAAAACGGTACCGAGGCCTACGTGAAGCACTTGGTCTCTACCCTCTCTGAGGACAAGCCCCTGGCCGGTCAGAAGATTGTTCTGGACTGCGCAAACGGTGCGGCCTACGCGGCATCTCCGGCTGCTTTTGAAGCACTGGGCGCCGAGGTCATTGCCCTGGCTGTTAATCCCGACGGTACCAACATCAACGACGGCGTGGGCTCCACCCACCCCGAGAAGCTGCAGGCAGCCGTGGTTGAGCACAGCGCGAACCTCGGTATTGCGCACGACGGCGACTCCGACCGCTGCCAGGCAGTGGACGAGAAGGGCAACCTGGTGGATGGCGACCAGATTATGGCAATTCTTGCCGTTGCCGCCAAGCGCGAAGGCAAGCTCGCCAAGGACACCCTGGTTGCAACCGTGATGAGTAGCCTGGGCCTGGAACTGTACCTGCGCGAGCACGGCATTAACCTTGAGCGCACCGCCGTGGGTGACCGCTACGTCCTCGAGTCGATGCGCGAGCACGGCTACAACCTGGGCGGCGAGCAGTCCGGCCACGTCATCATGAGCGACTACGCCACCACCGGTGACGGCGTGCTGACCGGTATTCAGCTGGCCGCAGAGGTGGCTCGTAGCGGCCAGACTCTTTCCGAGCTGGCAGCCCGCATGCAGCCCACCCCGCAGCGCCTGATCAACGTCAAGGGTGTTGACCGTGCGGCGGTCAAGACCAACGAGGCACTCGCCACCGCCGTGAGCGAGGCTGAAGGCGTACTGGGTGAGAGCGGCCGCGTGCTGCTGCGTGCATCCGGCACCGAGCCTCTGGTTCGCGTGATGGTTGAAGCTGCAACCCAGGAACAGGCCGATGAGGTTGCTCAGCAGCTGGCTGACGTCGTGGCTAAGGAACTGGCACTCTAAACGTATTCTCTTCCGGCGCGAAGACCGGAATGGAGGATAGAGAAAGGGCTGGGAAGGTAACACCTTCCCAGCCCTTCTTCGTTATCTTGGGCGGGGGAGGGGGGACGAGGATACGGAAAACCCCCGTATCCACAGGGGATACGGGGGTCTAAAAAATTAGTGGTAGAGAGCAGAGAAATTACTTCTTTGCCAGAGCGTCGCGGATCTCCTTCAGGAGGTCAAGCTCGGTCTCTTCCTTTTCAATAGCCTCGTCTTCAGCCTTCTTCTTAGCCAGCGCGAGTTCAGTCAGCTTCTGAGTGGGCACAACAACTGCGAAGTACACAGCAACTGCAATCAGGATGAAGTTGACAATAGCGGTCAGGAACACGCCAACCTTGATCTGGCCGAAGACCAGGAAGTTGTCGAAGTTGGGGGAGCCAACCAGCATGGAGATAGCCGGCATCAGGACGGCCTGGACAAGCGAGGTCACCACAGCGGTGAAGGCGGTACCCATAATCAGACCAACTGCGAGATCGATGACGTTACCGCGGATTACAAAATCTTTAAAACCCTTAAGCATGAGATATAGAATAGCGCCTTTTCGCCTCAGAAAATGCCATATTCTGAGAAAATTTTCGTTGTAAAGCATGTGTTTTTCTTCACAGTGGTTCTGTGGTACCCAATACTTAAGGTCTAGGTCACATAAAGGTGAGTAAAAATCTCTGAAACCTGCGAAAAATCGCGGATTTACGCGGCGTGTACGCGAAAAAATATGCATCTACTGTGCCTATTTATTTCTGACACGGAAGCCAGAAATACGACACGCATCACCACTTGGCGCACCGACCAAAGCCGAAAGATTAGCCCAGACCCTAGCTCGCACTTGCATAATTGGGTGCCGCACCCGTACCGATAAACTCCTCAAAAGTCTTCGCACCCGAAGACACATACTCCTGAGCAATCTGCACACCCACATAACGGTAATGCCACGGCTCAAAACGATAACCGGTCACCGACTGACGACCATCAGGGAAACGCAAAATATATCCGTAACGCGGAGCATTCTTCACCAACCACTGACCAGCCAGCGTATCGCGGTAACACTCCTCCAGACGGCAACCCTCGGGGGAAGAAAAATCGATGGCAAGGCCCGTCTGGTGCTCCGAATAACCGGGACGGGCCGAAAGCTGATCCGCCAACCGCTGGCCGTTGACCGAAACCCAGTGCTGATAGGTCTGTTGCTGCACCGCGTAGGAGCGGTACGCGCTCGAGACCGTGAGGGTGACGCCCTCGGCCTTGGCCGCATCCATCATGGTGCGCGCGGCCCGCGCGGCCTCTGCCCGCAATTGTTGACCCTCGAAATCCACGAGGTCGTTCGGCTCCCAATCTATCTGGGCGAAGGGGCGCATCTTATTCACCATGCAACGCAAAGACTCGGGCGATGACTCCACGCTCGGACGAGCAGCCGCCAGAGAGGCAGAGGCAGTCTGCGATTCTGACGGAGAACCGCTCGGCGTTGCGCTCGGAGAATCCGACAGCGTGGCGCTCTCGGTTGGGGTAGCGGAGCCTTCAGCAGGTGCAGAAGAGGCAAGGGGAGAAACGCTCGGCGACGAGGCAGGGGAAGAACCCGTAGAAGACGCAGAAGAGCCCTCGGAGCCCCGGGTGCCACAGGCGGCCAGCAGGGCCGCACCGGCAGACCCCAACGCCA
Source organism: Rothia sp. HMSC062F03 (assembly GCF_001836905.1). Classification (NCBI taxonomy): domain Bacteria; kingdom Bacillati; phylum Actinomycetota; class Actinomycetes; order Micrococcales; family Micrococcaceae; genus Rothia; species Rothia sp. HMSC062F03. The sequence continues at coordinate 276,977 of NZ_KV830861.1, forward strand.
CGCTCAGAGCGGCGCGGCGGGTCATGATGCTGTTGTGAAAAGGCGAAGAGTGGTGATGATGCGGGTGCGGTCCCACGGTAGCTCCTGAAGATAACTATTCGTACGTATTGTGTTAGGCGGGGTGGACTAATTCTTGCGCAAAAGAACCTGATCCACCGTATGCTCCGGACCTTTCTGAAGAATAAGGTGGGCGCGAGCGCGGGTGGGCAATATATTTTGTACGAGGTTTGGCTCGTTCACGCTTTTCCAAATACCCGTTGCTACCTCAACGGCCTGCTCGTCATTAAGCTCGGCATATCGCTTGAAATAAGACTCGGGATTCGTAAAAGCGGAAGAACGCAAGGCCAGAAAACGGTCGACGTACCAACGCTCAATATCCTCGGTGCGCGCATCCACGTAAATGGAAAAATCAAAGAAATCGCTGAGGGTCAGATCGGAGGTTTCCGGGCCCTCCGCGTGCGAAGGAGCCAGGACATTCAGACCCTCGAGGATAAGGACATCCGGGGCGGTTACCTCAATGCGCTCGTCGGGGATGATGTCGTAGTACAGATGCGAATACTTCGGTGCCGTGACACGCTCAGCACCCGCCTTGACCCTAGAAACGAACTCCAGCAGGGCTCGACGATCGTAGGACTCCGGGAATCCCTTGCGGTGCATGATGCCGCGTCGCTGCAACTCCGCCTTGGGGTATAGAAATCCGTCCGTCGTCACCAGCTGAACGTTTGGAGTGGAGGGCCAGCGGCTCAAAAGCGCTTGTAGGATGCGTGCCGTGGTTGATTTTCCCACGGCGACCGAGCCCGCCACGCCGATAATAAACGGTACCCTGCGCTGGGACAGATGCAGAAAATCGTTCGTCATGTGGTTTAGGGAAGACGCCGCGGTGACGTAGAGGTTCAGAAGACGTGAAATAGGTAGATAGATACGCCGAACCTCCTCGAGGTCAACTGTTTCGCCCAGGCCGCGCAGGGACTCAATCTCCTCTGCGCTGAGGGGAACGGAAATCTCATCGGCCAGGTGCGACCAGCGAGAGCGGTCGAGACGCATAAAGCGGTCATCGCCGGAAAAATACGGTGCGGAGCTCATTTATACAAGTGTACGAACTTTACGTCCACGGGGAAAATACAATCGGATAAAACCCGGCAAAAGAGAAGCGTAAAGAAATAAGGGAGGACGCAGCAAAAGAGAATAAAAGATGCGTTAGAAAAATGGCTCCCAGCGTGACGAATAACAGATTTTCACCCTGCGCGGATAACCTGGACCATGAGATAAACTTATAGCATGTGTGGAATCGTAGGATATGTAGGTCTGGACACTGCTCCGGACGGTAACAAGTTTGACCACAACGCATACGATGTGGTCCTCGAAGGTCTGCGCCGCCAGGAATACCGCGGCTACGACTCTGCCGGCGTGGCACTGGTGTGCCCCGACGGTATCGAATTCCGTAAGAAGGCAGGCAAGCTCCTGAACCTCGAGAACGAGGTTAAGGAACACCCCCTGCCGGAATCCCAGATTGGTATCGGTCACACCCGTTGGGCAACCCACGGTGGACCCACCGACGTCAACGCTCACCCCCACGTTGTTGACAACGGCCGCCTCGCCGTCGTCCACAACGGTATTATCGAAAACTTTGCAGAACTGCGTGCTGAGCTGCTCGCCGAGGGCGTGGAGTTCACTTCTCAGACTGACACCGAGGTAGCCGCCGCAACTATCGCAAGCATCTACAACAAGCTCGGTACCGGTGACCTCACCGAGGCCGTGCGTATCGCCTCCAACCGCCTCGAGGGTGCCTTCACCATCCTGGCTATCCACGCCGACCACCCGGACCGTGTTGTGGCAACCCGCCGCAACTCTCCGCTGGTGATTGGTCTGGGCCGCAACGAGAACTTCCTCGGTTCGGACGTCTCCGCGTTCATCGACTACACCAAGGAAGCCGTGGAGATGGGTCAGGACCAGATCGTGACCATCACCGCAACCGACTACTCGATTATCGACTTCGAGGGCAATCCCGCAGAGGGTAAGCCCTTCCACATCGAGTGGGACGCAGCCGCAGCCGAAAAGGGCGGCTACAACTCCTTCATGGAGAAGGAAATCCACGAGCAGCCGACCGCCGTTGAGCAGACCCTCATGGGCCGCCTCGACGAGAATGGTAATCTGACCCTCGACGAGCTGAACATCGACGACTCGGTGCTGCGCTCGATTGACAAGATCATCGTGGTTGCTTGCGGTACCGCCGCATACGCGGGCCAGGTGGCACGCTACGCCATCGAACACTGGTGCCGTATCCCCACCGAGGTTGAGCTCGCCCACGAGTTCCGCTACCGCGACCCGATCGTGAACGAGAAGACCCTGATTGTGGCCCTCTCGCAGTCTGGCGAAACCATGGACACCCTGATGGCCGTGCGCCACGCACGCGAACAGGGCGCAAAGGTTATCTCCATCTGCAACACCCACGGTTCGACCCTGCCCCGCGAATCCGACGCCGCGCTGTACACCCACGCCGGCCCCGAAATCGCAGTGGCCTCGACCAAGGCGTTCCTGGCACAGATTACCGCAGCATACCTGCTCGGCCTGTACCTGGCACAGCTGCGCGGCAACAAGTACAAGGACGAGATTGCTTCGATCCTCTCTGAGCTGCAGCAGATGCCCGAGAAGATTCAGAAGGTCATCGACAACGACGCACCGGTTAAGGAACTGGGCGTCGAGATGAAGGATGCCTCCTCCGTCATCTTCCTCGGCCGCCACGTGGGCTTCCCCGTTGCTATGGAGGGCGCACTCAAGCTCAAGGAGATCACCTACATCCACGCTGAAGGCTTCGCCGCTGGCGAGCTCAAGCACGGCCCGATCGCTCTGATTGACGAGGGCCAGCCCGTGATTATTGTGGTTCCCTCCGCAAGCGGACGCGACTCCCTGCACGGCAAGGTCGTCTCCAACATCCAGGAGGTGCGCGCTCGTGGCGCCTTCACCATCGTCATTGCTGAGGAAGGCGACGAGGCAGTCAAGCCCTACGCAGACCGCCTCATCACCGTCCCGGCTTGTCCCTCGCTGCTGCAGCCGTTGCTGGCCACCGTGCCCCTGCAGATTTTCGCCTGCGCACTGGCTGAAGCCAAGGGTCTGGACGTTGACCAGCCGCGTAACCTCGCAAAGTCAGTGACCGTGGAGTAATCACACGGTTCGAACGCTGTAACGCTTGGGCGGTGGTTGAGTTCCCTAGGGAACTCAACCACCGCCCTTTGCGTTTATCCGAAAGACGAGTACAAGACAACGCACAGAGCAACCGAACAGGAACATCAGGAGATTTGAAACGCGTCATATTTGACGCTTAGCCGTACAGAAGCGTGGAAGCTCGCTAGACTTAAAACAAGAGAAGCCGCAACGACCGCGGCCGTAGTACCCGCCAAGGGAAGGTGTACCTCATGATCATGGGAATCGGCGTAGATACCGTCAATATTGAGCGTTTCGAACGGATCATCACCGAAACACCGGCCTTCGTACGCCGCATTTTCACCCCCAACGAGCGAAGCCGTAACGTGCGTTCCCAAGCTGTGCGATTCGCCGCCAAGGAAGCCGTCGCCAAGGTTCTCGGAGCGCCCGCCGGGCTCAACTGGCAGGACTGCGAGGTCGCCACCGCCGAAAGCGGGCAGCCCTACCTCATCATTCGCGGTACTATCGCCGACCGCGCTCGAAAGCTCGGGATTAACCGCATCCACCTTTCACTCACCCACGATGAGCCCATGGCTATTGCCATCGCTACCGCAGAGTATCTGAGCGACGCCGAGCTGGAGCACCTGCGGAAGTTCAACCCCGAAAGCTACCGGCTCAGCGTCATCACCGAAACCTCCGCTGACGAGGGGTAGAAGAGGATTCTTCGCGCCATCGTTTAGCCGCAGGTCCCACCCGCCGCGCCCCGCGACACCCCGGTCCATCCGTCGCCACTAAGGAGACAGCAATGAAGCTTATCTACACCGCATCCCAGATTCGCGAAGCGGAAAAGCCCTACATCGAGGCACCCAACTACGACGGCTACCTCATGCAGCGTGCCGCCGACGCGGTCGCTACCGAAGCCATTGGCCTGCTCGATGGCCGACAGGGAGCCTCCGTACTCCTGCTCGTTGGCCCGGGCAACAACGGATCTGACACCGTTTATGCCGGCGCTCGACTGAGCGCTAACGGGCACCGTGTGGACGCCGTGGTCTTCGAACCCAGCGAAAAGAACCTAGAGCTTATCGCCCGTGAGGGCGGCGAAGGCACGCGGGTGCTCGACCCCGCCAAAGCCCTGGAACAGGTGAAGGAATACGACCTCATCATTGACGGCATCCTCGGAACTGGCTCGAGCGGGGCCGTGCGAGGAGAAGCGGGGGAGTTCCTGCGTACCCTGTGCGCAACCCAGAAGAAGGGCCGCCTCGGCCGAGTGCTTGCCGTTGACACCCCCTCTGGTATCGACAACAACCGAGGGACCGTTCACGAACCCGTTCTGCGCGCCGACCGCACCGTCACCTTCATCGGCCGTAAGCTACCGCTCGGAACCGTTCACAGCGAGCACGCCGGCGACGTTAAGCTCTACACCCTGGGTGTGCCGGAAGCCCTCAACCGCTTCAAGCCCGCCATGCGCGTCATGGAACGACAAGACTTCCGCGATACCCTCGAGGTCCCCAACGCCCACTCTCATAAGTACACCCGCGGGGTGCTCGGTATGCTCACCGGAAGCCTCGAGTACCCGGGGGCGGCCCTGATGAGCGTGCGCGCCGCGCTCAATTGCGGCGTGGGCATGGTACGTTTTGGCACGAACTCCCACGAGCTACGCCAGCTCATGATTGCCCACAACCCCGAGGCCGTCTACTTCTCCGGAACCCCCGCAGTGCAGCGGGTGACCGTATGGGCCGGTGGCTCCGGATCCGGCCACGACTCGCTGGATAAGAACCGCTACCTACTGCACGCGCCGGAGCCGGCCATCCTGGATGCCGGTGCCTGCGACCTGGCCGCTGAATACCTGGCCACCGGTAAGCGCCTCGGACCCCACAAGATTCTGACCCCGCACGCCGGCGAGCTTGAACGCTTCCTGCGCATCGTGCACGAGGTCGCTCCCAGCGATTGGGAAGCTCATCTGGGGGATGCCATCGTGCCCAGCCGCCGCGATATCGACGCTGAACCCTTCCGCTGGGCGCGTGCCGCCTCCGAGCTCTCCGGCGCAACCGTCATGCTCAAGGGCGGATACACGATTATCGCGGCCCCCAACGGCGCCACCTACAGCGTGGCCGGCGGAACCCCCTGGCTGGCCACCGCCGGTAGCGGAGATACCCTAACCGGTATCTACGGCGCTCTGCTGGCCCAAACCATTGCAGTGCTCAACGCCGGCGACGAGCCCATCGAGGTGTGCACCTACTCCGCAGTGGGCGCCCTCGCCGTCTACCTGCACGGTCAGGCCGCCCGAGCCAGCGTCACCGGAAATACCGCAGACCCCCTGGATGGGCCCGCACCCGCCACTCGAGTGGCTCAGATGTTGCCGGAGGTAATCGCACGACTCCTCGCGGATTAGGGAAAGAATCTCCCGCGCGGCCCACTGCCTAAACGATTGAAGCTTTCAATCGCAGCATGAATACGGCAGATAAACGCAGAAGGGGCGTGAACCCAACGGGTTCGCGCCCCTTCGACGCATTTACGTATCGGCGTGCGATGCTCGAGATGCCTGTGCCGGGACAACCTCTCTAGAGCGGCATACACACCGGTGGGAAAACCCACGGCGTATCTTAGTACGCGCCCTCCTTCGCAAAGACCGCACGAACGGTGCGTAGGAGAATGATGAAGTCGCCTGTCAGCGACCAGTTCTCAACGTAGTAGAGGTCCAGGCGAACCGACTCTTCCCAAGAGAGGTCGCTACGACCCGACACCTGCCACAGGCCCGTAATACCGGGCTTCACCAGCAGGCGACGGTACGCGATATCCTCGTACTGCTCGACCTCTTCCACCAGCGGCGGGCGGGGGCCCACCAGCGACATATCGCCGATGAACACGTTCCACAGCTGGGGCAGCTCGTCAATCGAGTACTTGCGGATGAACTTACCAATAGGGGTAATACGCGGGTCATCCTTCATCTTGAAGAGCACGCCGTTACCCTCGTTCTGCTCCATGAGGCGCTTCTTGACCTCTTCCGCATCGGTGCGCATGGAACGGAACTTCACCATCTTGAACAGCTCACCGTTCAGACCCACACGACTCTGCAGGAAGAAGACCGGGCCACCATCACGCTTCACCAGCAGAGCCACCACCAGGAATAGCGGAGAGAGCAGAATCAAACCCAGGCTCGAAGCAATGACGTCCACGGCGCGCTTGAAGAAGGCCGACAAGCCGGTGATGCGCGGGGTCGACACGTGCACCAGCGGCAGGCCGTTCAGCGGCTGCATGTGCATACGGGGGCCGGCGATATCGGTCGTAGCGGGAGCCATAATCAGTGAGATGTGGGCGTCCGCGAGCTTCCAACCCAGCAGACGCACCTGATCCGGGCTCAGGTGATGACCGTTCGTAATGGCGACCATATGAATGTCGTTCTCGCGGATGGCATCCATAATATCGGCCGGGGAGGTGCTGTAACCGAGCACCGGAATCGGAGCGCCGGCCACGGTGGTGCCGGGGGTGAAACCGGGCAGATAGAACGCTGCGGGGGAGAGGCCGGAAGCAACCACGCCCTCCAGGTTCTTATACAGGTGCTGACCGGTTGTCACATCGGAAATAATCATGACGCGAGTGAGCGCGCGACCGCGGATACGGGAACGCACCAGGCCCTGACGAATCATCCAACGCTCGATGAGCAGGAGGAGAAGGCCCAGCGGGTAAGCAATCAGCAAGTACATGCGGGTGACGTCAACCTTGAGGAAGAACGCCAGAATAATAAGCCCGCAGAAGAAGTAGGTAGTACCGCGAGTGATGAGGCGGTACTCCTCGGTGCCGAAGCCCATGATGCGCAGGCTACGAGAGCCATTGAGCTGGAGGATAATCCACCAGCCGATAATCATGCCGACGCCCAGGAAAATGTAATCCAGAGCGGGCACTCGGCCGTCCAGAACGTTAATGGGCCAGACATTCACGTAGGGCAGGTCTGCGTTTTCTACGCCGAAGCGAATAAGGTGGGCAGCGAGAACCCCCAGGGTGATGGATGCAAAATCACCCAGGTAGAGGGCACGCTGAACCTTCGGGTGCCAGCTTCGTTTAACAACGAAGTCTGCACCCCACATTTTTTTGAGACGATCTTGTACTTTCAACGGTGTAATCTTCCCCGGAAATTTGTCCTGTGCTGCGGACAGAGAGCGGCGAATAGGCACATTTACCCCTAAATATCGGTGCAAGGAGCCGTATTCTTATCTTTGTCTGTTGAATGAGTGAACAGTAACCGTGCTGAGTAAACAATGGCAGGGATTACGGTAAAGGCGCTGGTGAGGCGCCTAATGGAGCGTTATATCGAGCAAGAAGCACAATAACGTGTTCCGTAAACTATTCTACGGGTTTATGGGTCTTCCGTCCCGAAGAACGATAGCGATATCTGTCGCCTATAGTGATGAAATCAATCACAGAGGGTGAAAGATGTATAAGCTTTCTCGACTAGGAGATAACTAAATGATGGGCGCTATATTTGGCACCCGCGTGTATCTTTCCGGGGGGTCTCAGAACAGCGTAAAAGCCCGTCCGCGGTAGGTCGAGTACGAGGAACAGCGACAACAAACGATACCCCGGACCTTGCGAGGCGGGAACCTGCGAATCCGGGGTATCGAGTTACACACGGCAGCCCGATCAGCGGGGTAAACCATGACGAAAACGGCGAGAACCTACTAGGGGCGCTCGAGGCCCGCGCGGTCCAGGATGAAATCAATCATCGGCTCGTAACGGCGCGGCGGGACGTTATCGTCCATCGGCACGCACACCGGCAAATCCCCCTGCTCCGCGGCCACGAACAGGCCCGGATCGTTACAATCGGCGATACCAATCGTCAGCAGCTTGCGAGTCGACGAGGCGTAGCCGGCCATGCCGTGATCGGAAACCACCAGATCGGGGACCACGCCGCGGGCCTGCAACTGGTCCAGGGCGATGCGCATCGGACCGGGGAAGTGCGTGTGCTGCAGATTGCCGTACTGCTCGAACATCACGACGTCCATAATCTGGCGGACATCGCCGTCCAGGAAACGCTCGTCCTCTTCAATCTGAAGGACCTCGGCACCCGCGGCACGGGCCGCCGCGGCCAGCACCGCATAAATTGGGAAGAGGCCCGCCGGGTGACCGGTCGCAAACAGGATACGGGAGCCGGAGCGCACCGCATCACCGAAGATACGGGCGTACTCCTCCAAGGCGCTGATGCACTGCTCCGCACCGATCGTGTCCTGGCCGTGTGTGTGGGAGCGGTCGGGGTTCAGACCGGCGCGGCGAACCATCACCTCAAACACAGAGTCGTAGTCCCAATCGCGGGTCCACTGCACGCCAAACTCGAGGTGCTCGTTGCCGTCAAGGAAACCCTGAATATGGTCCAGGTTGTTTTCGCGGGGGGTTGCCACCTCGCCGGTAATGCGGGCGGAGTCCAGGTAAGCGGCGAATTCATCGCGGCTCATGGAAAAGGACATGAAAGCTCCTTTGGGGAATTGGTGGAAGTAGAAAAGTCGAGGGTGATGTAAGCTTCGCGAAGCGGCTATGTTTCAGCGGGCCGAGGCACCGGCACAGCGGTCTCGTAGACGTCCAGAGTCTTGCGGGCCGTGGATTCCCAGCTCATCGAACGGGCGCGGGCCGCCGCGTTCGCTCCTAGGGAGTGGCGCAGGTACGGGGCGCGCACGAGGCGTTCGATAGCCACCGCCCAGCGTTCGGCGGTGCGGGGCGCCACAAGCAGACCCGTACGGTGGTTTTCCACGGCAAAACGCAGGCCGTCAACGTCGGAGGCGAGGACCGCCGCACCGCAGGCCTGCGCCTCCAGAGCGACCAGGCCAAAGGTCTCAGACGAGGAAGGGCAGGCCACGATGTCGGCACTGCGGAAGATGCGGGCGAGCTCCTCCGGCGGTACCGGATCCTTCAGTCGAACCTGATCGGCGAGGCCGAGCTCGGCGGCGCGCTCCAGCAGACGCTGCTCGTAGTCCGACTCGGAACGGCCAATAATATCGAGCTCCACCTGGAGGTCCCGGGGGAGCAGGGCGAGCGACTCCACGAGCAGGTGCGGCCCCTTCAACGGCTGGGGTCGGCCGGCAAACACGATGCGGCACCGGGTCTCGGAGGTGTCGTGATCGGGGTGAACGCCGGGGAGCGGGCGGAAGATATCGGTATCAACTCCCGGGGTGATAATGCTGATTCGCCCGGAGAGGCTGGGGTGGCTTTGCGCCAGTTCCTCGGCCTCCAGCGGGGTGTTCACAATGTACCCGTCCACGAAGGCCGGTAACCGGTTCTCGATGCTGTGGCGAATACGCGGTTCGGCGGGCTCGCCCGGGCCGCGCCGCGCATCCTTGGCGGCCGCGGTGGTGTGCGGGGTGAAGAAAATTGCGACGGCCCTGGTCGAGAGGCGATGCTCGCCGGAACCATCGGAGCTACCGGAGTCGTCGGCTCCGTTGGGAACCCGCCCGGGAAAGAGCCTGCGGCTCCACGCGCCCTCTGCCTGCACCGCAGCCCAGCCGGAGAGCCAATAGTGCGCGTGAATCACATCGGGAACATTCATGGCGTGGGTGACGCAGGATTGGGCGAAGTCCTCCAGGTATTCGGCAAGATCGTTCTTTGTCGCTTCGCGCGCCGCGGGAACGTCAATGTAGTGACGTACCAGGCGCGAACCCCACTCGGGGTCCTCGACGTGCGCCCGTTCGGGAGCCTGCGGGGTGCGGTTCAGCGTAAAAACCTCGACCTTCAGCTGAGGATTGATGGTGAGCATGGCCCGCACGGACTGCGCGATGTAGACGTTCATGCCGCCCGCATCCCCACTACCGGGCTGTGCAAAGGGGTCGGTGTGCATAGAGTACACGTGAACCGTTCGGACTGCCTCGGGGCTACTCATCGACGCTTTCCTCTCTATAGCACAGCGCAAAGACCTACCCGCCTAGTGTATCGCGACAGGACTTTCGCACGTCGGGAGGTCTAGAATTTAGTACAGACCGGCCGCCCCACGGCGGCCCACGAAAGAACTCACCACGAGAAAGACCTCGACGGACATGACCCACCCCTCCGAGCAACAGGCCGCACCGCTGTACTGCCCGCCCTGCACCCCCGAGCGTGAGGAACGCACCGCGTACATTGACCTCGACGCCATCGAGCACAACGTGTGCCGCCTCAAGGAGCTGATTGGCCCCCGCGTGCTCATCGCCATCGTCAAGGCGGACGCCTACGGCCACGGTGCCTACCCGGTGGCTCGTTCCGCTCTGGCCGCCGGCGCCGACATGCTCGGTCTCGTGCACGTCAACGAGGCCCTGGAGCTGCGTGCCGACGGTATCGAAGCCCCCCTCATCGCCTGGCTGCACACCCCCTCCACCGACTTTGACGCGGCCCTGCGCGAGGGCGTTCGCCTGGGCGTCTCCGGCTGGGACCTGGAGGCGGTTGCCGCCGCCGCCGAACGCACCGGCGAGCGCGCCATCGTGCATCTGGCGGCCGATACCGGCCTGGGCCGCAACGGCGCCACGGTCGAAGAGTGGCCGGCCCTCGTGGCCCGCGCCGCCCAGCTGGAACGCGAGGGCCTGGTCCGCGTGGAGGGAATCTTCAGCCACCTGGCCGTGGCCGACGAACCCCTCCGCTCCGAAACCGCGGAGCAGCTGAAGGTTCTGGAGGGCTTCGTCGCACGGGCGAAGGATGCGGGTTTGACTCCCGAGCTCGTGCACCTGGCCAACTCTCCCGCAACCCTGACCGCCGCCCTGGACGGCTGGCAGGCCGACGAGAGCCTGCTCGTCGACGGCGTGCGTTGCGGCCTGGCCCTCTACGGCCTCTCTCCGCTTCCCGAGGCGACCTCCGCGGACCTGGGGCTTGAACCGGCCATGACGGTGAGCAGCTACATCGCCAACGTGAAGGAAGTTCCCGCAGGTCAGGGCGTTTCCTACGGGCTGCGCTACCACACCGAGAAGCCCACGACCCTGGCTCTGGTGCCCCTCGGCTACGCCGACGGCGTGCCCCGCATCGCGGAGAACGCGCCGGTGCGCATCTACCCCGGCGCACAGGACGAAGCGGCCGGGCGTATCCCCGCGGGACCGGAGGGTAAGAACTACCGAGTGGTGGGTCGCATCGCCATGGACCAGATGGTTGTCGACCTGGGCGAGGCGGGCCTGAGCGACCCCGCTCTGGGCTACCTGGGAGCCCCGGTGGTTCTCTTCGGAGCCGGCGAGAACCCTCCCGTCGAAGAATGGGCCGAGGCCGCGCAGACCATTAACTACGAAATCGTGACCCGCATTTCGTACCGCGTGCCCCGCGTGTACGTGGGCGGCTCCTGGGTGGAGGCCGAACTCGACGGGCTCTGGGGCACCGAGACCGCCGAGACCGCAAACGAAGAGCGCGAGGGGTAAAGATGTCTGAGTATGTCTCCGCCGCCCTCGACCTGGACGTGACCGGGCCCGAGCACACGCGCCGCCTGGCGCTCGCCCTGGCGGAATACCTCAAGGCCGGGGACGTGCTCCTACTCTCCGGTGAGCTTGGCGCGGGCAAGACCACGTTCACCCGCTCCCTGGGGGAGGGGCTGGGCGTGCGCGAGGGCGTTATCTCCCCGACCTTCGTGCTCTCCCGCGTGCACCCGAACCTGCCGGAGGGCCCCCGGCCCGGCGGCCCCGACCTGGTGCACGTGGACGCCTACCGCCTCTCCAGCGCCGAGGAGCTCGACGACCTGGACCTGGAGTTCTCCCTGCCGCGCTCGGTGACCGTCATCGAGTGGGGTCGCGGCAAGGCCGAGCACCTGAGCGATTCCCGCCTAGAGCTGGACTTTACCCGCCTGACCGGTGCCGATGCGCGCTTTGCCTACTCGGAGGAATTCAGCTGGGACGACGAAGCTGAGAGCGTAGCCGAGGACGGCTCGGATGGTGAGGACCTCGAGGCGGATGTGCCCGAGCCTCGCCTGCTGCGCGTGCGCGCCTTCGGCCCCCGCTGGGAGGGTACCTTCGAGGAGCTCGCCGACCGACTCCGCGAGGCGTAGCCCCCCGCACAGATATGGCGGGCGGCCCGCTGAGGGATAAGCCTCCCGGAGCCCCTCGGGTACCGCGTATCGCTCCCGGCGCACCCGCCGGGGGCCTCGGCGGGTGCGCGTTAGAATGGGAGGGTGCTAGTACTTGCCCTTGATTCATCCGCCACCGCATCCGTGGCGCTCGCCCGCGTGCACGGCTCCGAAGCCGGTGCGTCCTTTGATATCCTGGCCCGCTTCGAGAGCGAAGATACCCGCTCCCACGCCGAAGTCATGGCCCCCTTCGCCCGCGCCGCCCTGCAGGAGGCCGGCGTGCGCGGTGAGGAGCTGGACGCGATTCTGACCGGTACCGGGCCCGGCCCCTTCACCGGCCTGCGCGCCGGTATTGTCACCGCACGCGCCCTGGGATTTGCTTGGTCCGTGCCCGTGTACGGCATGATGAGTCTGACCGCTCTGGCCGAGCGTGCCTATCAAGAACGGGTATTCGCTCAGGGCGGGGGAGCCGGCGAGGCGGAAGGCGCTGAGCTGCTGGTCGCCTCCGATGCGCGCCGCCGCGAGGTCTACTCCGCACGCTACCGCGTCAACGCCGAGGGCTACAGCCTGGTGGACGGGCCGACCGTGAGCCCCGCCTCCGAAATTCTGCCCGGTGAGGGCCCCTCCTACGCCTACGGCTACGGTGCCGGCCTGTACGCCGAAACCCTGCGCGAATTGGGCTGGGATCTTGTGGAAGCGGGGGAGGGAATCCACCCCCACGCCGAGTACCTGCTGGCTGCCGCGGCACGACGGGGCCTTGACGCCCTGAGCCCCGACACCTCAGCTCTGTACCTGCGTGACTCCGATGCGAAGATCCCCGCCGCGATGCTGGCCCGCCAGCAGAAGCAGGCCGCACGGGCTACCGCACAAACTGTCGGGCAGAAGGAGGGCTAAATGAGCGCAGCCGAGAACTCCACTGAGAACTCTGAAAACATCGTGCGGGACGGTCTGGCCATAGGTGCTCGCCTGCGCGTGGCTGAGCTGCCCGATGTGCAGGCCATGCATGCCATGGAGACCACCCTATTCCCCGCCGACGCCTGGCACATCGACATGTTCCTGGCGGAAATCACCCACCCGACCCGCACGTACTACCTGCTGGAGATCCCCGCGAAGAACGCGGTGGGTGATGGCCCGGAGGCCGTTACCGAACGGTACTTCACCGATGGGGAAGATACCTGGCTCGCTATCGGCTATTGCGGCACCATGGTGGTCGCCGATACCGCTGACGTGCAGACCATCGGTGTGCTTCCCGAGTACGAGGGGCACGGCTTCGGCCGGGCCATGCTCGAGCAGATGCACGCGAGAGCCAGCGAGCTGGGGGCCGAGCGCATCCTGCTGGAGGTGCGTGCCGACAACCCGCGCGCCCAGCGCCTCTACGAACGTAACGGCTACCGCCAGATTCACGTGCGCCGCCGCTACTACGATGACGGGACCGACGCCATTATCATGGAATGTGCGTTCTAGATAGCACGGTATTCCCCCTCATTCCTCAGCCATTTTCTTCACCACAGCATTACTACGCGCGGCCGACGTGAGGCCGCGCGACAGAAAGACGAACTATGAGCACTCGCGAACCCCTCGTGTTGGGCATTGAATCCTCCTGCGACGAGACCGGAATCGGCATTGTGCGCGGCGCGCAGCTGCTGAGCAACACCATCTCCTCCTCGATGGAGGAGCACGTGCGCTTCGGCGGCGTGATTCCTGAGATCGCCTCTCGCGCCCACCTGGATGCGATGATTCCCGCCCTCAAGGCGGCACTCGCCGAAGCGGACATTACCCTCGACGAAGTGGACGCCATCGCCGTGACCGCGGGTCCCGGTCTGGCCGGTGCCCTCATGGTGGGTGTTTCCGCGGCAAAGGCGCTCGCCATCGCCACCGGCAAGCCCCTCTACGGCATTAACCACCTGGTCGCGCACGTTGGCGTTGGCCTGCTCGAGGACAACGGCACCGAGGACGGCTCCGACCTGCTGGCCAACGCCGGCTCGGGCGGCCTGGGCGCGCTTCTGGTTTCTGGTGGTCACACCGAAATCCTGCAGGTGCGCGACATTACCTCCGATGTGCGCCTGCTCGGCGCGACCCTGGATGACGCCGCCGGCGAGGCCTACGACAAGGTCGCCCGCCTGCTCGGCCTCAACTACCCGGGCGGCCCCGCCATCGACCGCGCCGCCGCAGAGGGCAACCGCAACGCCTTCGTGTTCCCGCGCGGCCTGTCGAACCGCAAATTCATGGGCACCGCCGAGAACCCCGGAGAGCATCGCTACGACTTCTCCTTCTCAGGCCTGAAGACCGCAGTGGCGCGCGTGATTGAGAGCTTCGAAGCCGCCGGTGAAGAGGTCCCGGTTGCTGATATCGCCGCCTCCTTCCAGGAGGCGGTCGTGGACGTCATCACCAAGAAGGCGATGCTCGCCTGCCGCGAGCAGGGCATGAAGACCCTGCTACTCGGCGGTGGCGTGGCGGCAAACTCGCGTCTGCGCGAGCTGCTGGCCGCCCGATGCGCCTCCGAGGGTGTGCGCCTAATCATTCCGAAGTTCACCCTGTGCACCGACAACGGCGCGATGGTTGCCGCCCTGGGCGCCCGCCTGGTCGCCGCGGGCCGCGAGCCCTCGGGCGTGGACTTCACGACGGACTCCTCGCTGCCGGTGACCACCGTCTGCTTCTAAACTGCCTGCTTCTAAAAAAGCTCGTAGAAATGCCTCGGCACAGTCTCATGATGACTGCGCCGAGGCATTTTACGTATCTAAGTTTTCTTCCCGCGAGGGGTTAGCGCAGCGCTCGCGCACGAGACTGCGCGGCAACGTCTAGCGCCACCTCACGCATCGAGCCGGTGCGCTCGAACACTGCACGCTGGCGGTCGGCTCCCGTACCTTCCGCAAGGATGCGGCGCACCTGTGCCAGCTCCACCTCGCAGTCCAGGTCGCGGGCCACCGGCTCCAGCTCGGGCAGCAGCAGTTCAAAGTCCTCGCGCAAGGTGCGCTGCTCCGGCGCGTTGGAAACCACGATCTTTGCCTCCAGGCCGTAGCGGGCCACGCGCCACTTATTCTCCTGCGCGTGCCAGGGGGCCAGCACCTCGGGCTTGTCGCCGGCCTCAATGCGGCGGGAGAAGTACTCCACCAGGCACTGGGTGAACGCCACAACCGCGGCAACATCCGGCAGGGAGGCCAGGCCGTCGCAATAGCGCATCTCGATGGTGCCGTAGCGCGGAACCGGGCGAACATCCCAACGGTCCTCACTCGGGTCGTTAATCACGTCGGTCGCCACGAGTGAATCCAGGTACTCGCTGTACTGCTCCCAGGTGTCGAAGTGGAAGGGCAGGCCGTTGGTCGGCAGCTGCTGGTAGAGCTGGGTGCGGTGCGAGGCGTAACCGGTGTCGATGCCCTCCCAGTATGGGGAGGAGCAGGAGAGCGCCAGCAGGTGCGGCCCGTAGTTGGTGAGCGCGTCAACGAGCGGCAGAACCTTATCGCGAGAATCCACACCCACGTGCACGTGCACGCCGTAGATGACCATGTGGCGGCCCCAATACTGGGCGCGCTCCACGACGCGCCGATAGCGTTCTTTGGCCACGACGGGCTGCTCGGACCAGCGGGAGAACGGGTGCGTGCCCGCCGGGTAGAACTCGATACCCAGCCCGTCGGTAATCTCGCGAATGGTGTCGGTCAACTCCTGCAGCTGGCGGCAGGCCTGCGCCACGGTCGTGCAGACGCCGGTAATGACCTCGATGGTGTTCTCCAGGAATTCCCCGGTCACGTGTGCCCGGTCGGAGGCGGGCTCCAGCAGTTCGGGGCGGCGCTCGCGCAGGATGCCGAGCACCTCTGCGGCGCGCTGGGTCAGTTCGCCGCTTTCACGGTCGATGAGTGCAATCTCCCATTCCACGCCGAGGGTAGACTGAGGGGAGGAAGCAAAGTCGATCATAGGACCTTTCCTGCGTCTGGAAATAGTGTCGTGCACAGTGCCGACTACGGAAGTTTGCTATCGGTGAGATCTGCCCGGCAGGGGACTAGCTGGTGAGAGCCTACTCCGCGGGGGAGTACCTCTACTGGGCAGCATGTCTTTATCAGGCCCCGTATCTTTATTAGGCACCGTATCTAGTGTACGGTCTGGCGGTGCTCAACGCCCTGTCGAGCGCAGAATCCGGAACCGGTACCGTAACGAATCGTCACGAACGGTAACCGAGTACGGTACTGGGCAGTCGGGGTTGGGCGAGGCTAGAGCGGACGCACGTGCCAGCCAACTCGGCGGGAATCTCTGCCCGCGCCGATGCGCGTGAAGACCAGCGTTGCCGGGCGGTACGAGGACTCCTGCGCACCAGCGGAAGAATTAGCGTTCTTTTTCTGTTTCTTCTTAGAAAGCTTAGAGCCCGCCGAACCCAGCAGTCGCGCACGCAACTGCTCGGGAACAATATCTACGCCGCGCTTCTTAATCGTTAGCGCGGTAAAACCCTGCTCGCGCACCCACCGCTTCAACTGCTTCTCCTGCAGGGGGATCTCCTCCAGCACCTCGTAGCAGGCGACCAGCGGATGCTCCACCGGCTCAGCGGAACGCAGGTAGGCCAGGTGCTCGTCCAGCAGCCGCGCGCCGATGCTCTGCGCAAACTCAGCGACCAGATGCGAGCGCACAATTGCCGGGGCGGGCTCCAGCAGGTACTCGCCGGGTTGAGGCAGAGACATGGGAACCTCCACGCTCCGCTCGGCCTCGGCCGCCGTGAGGGCGCTACGGAAGCTCACCGCCTCGTAGGGTGGCAGCAGGTCGGCAACCTCGCCGGTCGCCTCGGTCGCGGGCGATGCCGTGTCGGCGGGCAGCTCGCGCACCGAGGTCGCGGTGCGGGCCACGCCCTCCTGGGCCAGCGCATTAAACCAGAGGACGAGCTCGGCGAGGGAACCCTCCGACTGGATCCACTCCGCTTCAACGCGCGGTGCGGGGTTCGCCTCCGAGGCAATGTTCTCCGGGGAGGGGATACCCTCGTGCGGAAAACCGGGCCCCAGCTTCACACCCATCGGCATGCCGGTGCGCGCCAGATTCAGCACGAACGAGAACGGGGGCGAGAACGCCTCCGGGTCGAAGAGGCGTTCCGTCTGCGCCTTCCTGGCCCCTCGCAGCTCACGGCGGGCCGGGTCCAACCACAGAATGGCGGGGGAGGCGCCCGCGCTATCGGTGAGGGGAGCCTCCGAGCCCGCACCGCTGGCGGGGTTGTAGGCGGTGACATCGCCCGAGTACACACGTGCCCGCGGGCAGAACGCCAGGTTTGCCGCGGCGAACGAGGCGGTCAGCGGATCGAGCTCCACCGCCACGACGGAACCGCGAGCCGCGGCGTAGACGGCGGTATCCGAGCCGATACCGCACCCCAGATCGGCCACGAGTCCTGGAACCCGCGCGAGGCGGTCGGCGCGGTAGTGCGCAATCACCGGGCGGGTGGCCTGCTCGGAGGCCTCCTGTGTGAGCATGAGGGTTCGGGCGCGCTCGCCGAACTTGGTGCGCGCACGGGTACGGGCCTGCGCCAGGGAGATGATGGCAGAGGAGTCCTCGGGGCTGAACCCGCGTGAACGCAGGGACGTGACGGCGCCGAGGGTATCGGAGCCCAGCGGGTAGAGCTCATCGGCCGCCGCGAGCGCGTTGTCGTTGAGGGGCAGCGGAGGAGCGGGAGAAAAACCGAACGGGGATTCTCCTGCAGGAAGAGCTCCGGGGGATGCGTTAGGGCTGTGGGGCATATCCCCATTTTACGGGCCTTCGCCCGGGGAAGTACGCCCCCTGCCGGAGCCCGCCCGCCGGGCCGCCCCAGACCCGGTGCCGACCCCTGTTCGCCTTGCGGTGAAACGCTCCGGCGGAGGGCGGGTTTTCTTGACCGAAAGCACCGGTGAAACTAGAGTTGAGGTAGCACTCGAGGCGGCCTTCTGGCGCATCACCGCGCCGCCGTCTCGCACCAAACGTTAATCCACAATCCGGAGGAACCGATTATGGCCATCAAGCCGCTGGAAGACCGCGTCGTTATCAAGATCGAACAGGCTGAGCAGACCACCGCATCCGGTCTGGTCATCCCCGAGACTGCGAAGGAAAAGCCGCAGGAAGCACGCGTTGTCGCCGTTGGCCCCGGCCGCGTGGATGAGAAGGGCAACCGCATCCCCGTTGACATCAAGGAAGGCGACGTTGTCGTGTTCTCCCGCTACGGTGGCACCGAGGTCAAGTACCAGGGCGAGGAGTACCTGATTCTCTCCGCACGTGACGTTCTGGCAATCGTCGACTAATACTTTCAGATGCTCATGCGCCGTACCGCTCATCCGGTACGGCGCATGAGCTATCATCTGCCCCCTCATTTTCTTTCTGTGACGCACTAGGAGTAGCGAACACATGGCTAAGCAGCTTGAATTCAACGATGCAGCCCGCAAGTCCCTGCAGGCCGGCGTCGATAAGCTGGCAAACGCGGTCAAGGTAACCCTTGGCCCGCGCGGGCGCAATGTTGTGCTCGATAAGCAGTGGGGTGCGCCCGTCATCACCAACGACGGCGTGTCCATTGCCCGCGAGATTGAACTGGACGACCCGTACGAGAACCTGGGTGCCCAGCTGGCGAAGGAAGTCGCCACCAAGACCAATGACGTTGCCGGTGACGGCACCACCACCGCAACCGTGCTCGCGCAGGCGCTGGTGAACGAGGGCCTGCGCAACGTGACCAGCGGTGCGGCTCCCGCCGACGTCAAGCGCGGCATCGAGGCGGCCGTGGAGGCTGTCTCCGCACGCCTGCTCGAGAACGCACGTCCCGTGCAGGGTCCCGAGGTGGCGCACGTCGCCGCTATCTCCGCCCAGTCCGAGCAGATCGGTGAGCTGCTGGCTCGCGCCTTCGAGAAGGTCGGCCAGGACGGCGTCATCACCATTGAAGACGGTTCCTCCACCGAGATTGAGCTGGAGATCACCGAGGGCATGCAGTTCGACAAGGGCTACCTCTCGCCCTCCTTCGTGACCGACGCTGAGCGCGGCGAAGCAGTGCTGGAGAACACCCTGGTGCTGCTCTACCAGGGCAAGATTTCCACCATCGCAGAGATCATGCCCGTGCTCGAGAAGATCGTTCAGGCGAAGAAGCCGCTGACCATCATCGCAGAAGACGTTGACGGTGAGGCGCTCTCCGCCCTGGTCGTGAACAAGCTGCGCGGCACCATCAACGTGGTTGCTCTGAAGGCCCCCGGTTTCGGTGACCGCCGCAAGGCAATCATGCAGGACCTCGCGATCCTGACCGGCGGCACCGTCGTGACCGGTGAGCTCGGCATTGACCTGCCGCAGGTCACCCTGGAGCACCTGGGCTCGGCACGCCGCGTGACCGTGACCAAGTCCCACACCACCATCGTGGACGGCGGCGGCGACCCCGAGGCCATCGAGGACCGTGTGCAGCAGCTGCGCCGCGAAATCGAGCGCGTGGACTCCGAATGGGATCGCGAGAAGCTCAAGGAGCGCCTGGCTAAGCTCGCCGGCGGCGTGGGCGTCATCAAGGTCGGCGCCGCAACCGAGGTTGAGGCGAAGGAACGCAAGCACCGCATCGAGGACGCTGTGTCCTCCACCCGTGCCGCTCTGGAAGAGGGCATCGTCTCCGGTGGCGGTTCTGCGCTGGTCCACGCACTGAAGGCGCTGGACGGCCTGGAGCTGGATAACCACGACGCAAACGTGGGCGTGCAGATCGTTCGCCGCGCCCTGGTCCAGCCGCTGCGCTGGATTGCGGAGAACGCCGGCGAGGACGGCTACGTCATCGTCTCCAAGGTCTCCGAGCTGCCCGTGGGTCATGGCTACAACGCCAAGACCGGCGAGTACGGCGACCTGATTGAGGCAGGCGTGATTGACCCGGTGAAGGTGACTCGTTCGGCCCTGCAGAACGCCTCCTCCATCGCGGCTCTGGTGCTGACCACCGAGACCCTGGTGGTTGAGAAGCCCGAAGAAACTGAAGAAGACTAAATAGTGTGTGTGCCCGGTACTGCCCCCTGAACTGGAGGCGGTACCGGGCACTAGCTATCCCCTCAACGCCGCAGCATCGGTGTCTTCGAGTGCAAGAACCCGGTGCCCGCCGCCATTCTTCGGGCGGCTCGGTATCTTCCGAGCGAAGAAACCCTAAGCGGCTTATCATAGAAGGTAGACTGTCCGTTTCCGCACCCTCCGGAGCATCCGGCGGACGCGCCCGCTCAGAACCCGCGTGGGCCTCCGCCCGGTACTCGCGCCGGGGGAGTGGGGTACATACCGCGACACCGTATAAAGCGCTTCCCCACGGCAAAATCGCACCGGCGAAGCACACCATCCGAAAGGTAGACAATGACCATCCCCACCGCTCTGTCCGAGGATCCCTTCGGCTTCACCGGCCTGACCTACGACGATGTGCTGCTGCTGCCCGGCAACACCGACGTCATTCCTTCCGAGGCTGACACCTCCACTCGCCTGTCCAAGCGCATTAACCTGAACATCCCCATCATTTCTGCGGCAATGGACACCGTGACCGATTCCGCTATGGCCATCGCCATGGCGCGCCTGGGTGGTCTCGGCGTGATTCACCGTAACCTTTCCATCGAGGACCAGGCCGCACACGTGGACCGCGTGAAGCGTTCCGAATCCGGCATGATTATCAACCCCGTGACCATCGGTGCGGACGCCACCATCGCCGAGTACGACGAGGTGTGCGGTTACTACCGCGTCTCCGGCCTGCCCGTCGTGAGCGAAGAGGGCGTGCTGGAAGGCATCATCACCAACCGCGATATCCGCTACATGTCCCGCGGCGACTTCGAGAACATCCGCGTTCGCGACATCATGACCCCCATGCCGCTGGTGACCGCCCGCCCCGGCGTTTCCAAGGACGAGGCTTTCGCCCTGCTCTCCCACAACAAGATTGAGCGTCTGCCCCTCGTGGACGAGGCAGGCAAGCTGGCCGGTCTGATCACCCTCAAGGACTTCGTGAAGACCGAGCAGTACCCCCTCGCCACCAAGGACGAGGATGGCCGCCTGCGCGCGGGTGCCGCTATCGGCTTCTTCGGTGACGGCTACGAGCGCGCCATGACCCTGGTCGAGGCCGGCGTGGACGCCCTCTTCGTGGATACCGCAAACGGCCACTCCCAGGGCGTGCTGGACATGATTGCCCGCCTGAAGAAGGACCCCGCCGCCGCACACGTGGACGTTATCGGCGGTCAGGCCGCAACCCGCCAGGGTGCTCAGGCCATCATCGACGCCGGCGCCGACGCCGTGAAGGTTGGCGTGGGCCCCGGCTCCATCTGCACCACCCGCATTATTGCGGGCGTGGGCGTGCCCCAGGTGACCGCGGTCAACGAGGCCGCTAAGGCAGCTATCCCCGCCGGTGTTCCCGTGATTGCCGACGGCGGTATGCAGTACTCCGGTGAGATTGGCAAGGCCCTGGTGGCCGGCGCTGACTCCGTGATGCTCGGCTCCCTGCTGGCCGGCACCACCGAATCCCCCGGCGACCTGATTCTCGTGAACGGCAAGCAGTTCAAGGCGTACCGCGGCATGGGTTCGCTGGGCGCTATGCAGACCCGCGGCCGCCACAAGTCCTTCTCGAAGGACCGTTACTTCCAGGCCGATGTTTCCAGCGAGGAGAAGCTGATTCCCGAGGGTATCGAGGGTCAGGTTCCCTTCCGCGGCCCGCTCTCCGCCGTGATTCACCAGCTCGAAGGTGGCCTGCGCCAGACCATGTTCTACGTCGGTTCGCGCACCATCGAAGAGCTCAAGAACAAGGGACAGTTCGTGCGCATCACCCCCGCGGGCCTGAAGGAATCGCACCCGCACGACATCACGATGACCGTTGAGGCACCGAACTACCGCCGCTAAGACGCATCACCAACGATGATTCGCCGCACGGCGTGCACACCGCGCGCCGTTGAGCCCGTCCCGTACCCTCCCGGGTGCCGGGGCGGGCATCGGTGCGAATAACGCCCGGCGGCACCCCTCAAACCGAATTCGAAAGGATTCACCCATGTCTGAAATTCAGATTGGCCTCTCCAAGAGCGCCCGACCCACCTACTCCCTGGACGATGTGGCGCTGGTACCCACCCGCCGTACCCGCGATCGCCGCGATGTCGACACCTCCTGGCAGATTGACGCTTTCAAGTTCGACACCCCGATTATTGGTGCGCCCATGGACTCGGTCATGTCCCCGGCGACCGCTATTGCCCTGGGCAAGCTGGGCGGTCTGGGTGTGCTGAACCTCGAGGGCCTGTGGACCCGCTACGAGGACCCGCAGCCGCTGCTCGACGAGATCGTTGAGCTGCCCGAGGCGGACCCCGCCTCCGCAACCACCCGCATGCAGCAGATTTACTCCGAGCCGATCAAGCCGGAGCTGATTACCGCACGCCTGGAAGAGATTCGCGATTCCGGCGTGGTGGTTGCCGGTTCGCTGAGCCCGCAGAATACTCAGGAGCACTACGAGACCGTGGTGAAGGCCGGCGTTGAGCTGTTCGTTATCCGCGGTGCATCCGTCTCTGCCGAGCACCTTTCGACCTCGCACGAGCCGCTGAACCTGAAGAAGTTCATCTACGAGCTAGACGTTCCCGTCATCGTCGGTGGCGTGGCTGGTTACTCGCAGGCTAAGCACCTGATGCGCACCGGCGCCGCCGGTGTGCTGGTGGGCTTCGGCGGCGGTTCCGCTCAGACCACCCGCCAGGGCCTGGGCATTTCCGCACCGATGGCAACCGCCATAGCCGATGTGGCTGCGGCACGTTCGGACTACCTGGACGAGTCCGGCGGCCGCTACGTGCACGTGATTGCTGACGGTTCCCTGGGCCGCTCCGGCGATATGGTGAAGGCGCTTGCACTGGGTGCTGACGCCGTGATGCTGGGCGCTCCGCTGGCTCGCGCCTCCGAGGCGCCCGGTCAGGGCCTGTACTGGGGCAACGAGGCGCACTCGCTGGACTTCCCGCGCGGCGTGCGCACCCCGCTGGGCGTCGTCGGCACGCTGGAGGAGGTCCTGTACGGTCCTTCGCACCACGTGGACGGAACCAGCAACATTGTCGGTGCGCTCAAGCGCGCGATGGCTAACTGCGGCTACCTGGAGCTGAAGAAGTTCCAGAAGGCCGAACTGACCGTGGTCCCTTCCTACCGCGGCTAATGTAGCGTCATGAATCACCGCTCGGCGGCTACGGGGCTATCCCCGCGGCCGCCGGGCGGTGCCTTCTATCTGTAGCGTAAAAAGAACGGTCGTAGGCGGAATAGTCCCCGCGCCACGGGCGTTCAAGCTCACACCGCGATAGCGTAAAATAGATATATCCCCGCGCAAGTGCGCGGATTAGCACCAACACGTTGAGGTAATTTTCGTGACCAATTCTGTGAACCTGGACCAGCTCGAAGAGCGTCCCGTCCTGGTGGTGGATTACGGTGCTCAGTACGCGCAGCTCATTGCTCGACGCGTGCGTGAGGCCGGCATCTACTCCGAAATCGTCCCCCACTCCATGAGCACCGAGAAGATGCTCGCCAAGAACCCGGCAGCCATCGTGCTTTCCGGCGGCCCCTCCTCGGTTTACGCCGACGGCGCCCCCAAGGGTGATAAGGCCCTCTTCGAATCCGGCGTGCCGATCTTCGGTATCTGCTACGGCTTCCAGGTCATGGCCCAGACCCTCGGCGGTACCGTGGCCCAGACCGGCCAGCGCGAATACGGCGCAACCGACGCCGTCGTCTGCGCTGAGAACTCCTCCTTCCTGACCGGCACCCCCACCACCCAGAACGTGTGGATGTCTCACGGTGACTCCGTGACCGAGGCCCCCGAGGGCTTCGAGGTTCTGGCCAAGACCCCCGGCGCCTCCGTGGCAGCATTCGTGGACGAGTCCCGCAAGCTCGGCGGTGTGCAGTGGCACCCCGAGGTGAAGCACTCCGACTACGGCCAGGTCGCCCTGGAGAACTTCCTCTACAACGTGGCAGGCCTGAAGCCCACCTGGTCCACCAACAACATCATCGAAGAGCAGGTCGCAAAGATCCGCGAGCAGGTCGGTAGCGACCGCGTTATCTGTGCGCTCTCCGGCGGCGTTGACTCCTCCGTGGCGGCAGCGCTTGTGCACAAGGCTGTTGGCGACCAGCTCACCTGCTTCTTCATCGACCACGGTCTGCTCCGTGAGGGCGAGCGTGAACAGGTCGAGCAGGACTACGCAGCATCCATGGGCATCAAGGTCATCACCATCGACGAGTCGGAGCGTTTCCTCTCCGCACTCGAGGGTGTTACCGAGCCCGAGGCGAAGCGTAAGGCTATCGGCCGCGAGTTCATCCGCTCCTTCGAGGAGGCACAGCGCAAGCTGATTGCAGAGGCCGGCGAAGAGGGCGCAGACATCAAGTTCCTGGTCCAGGGCACCCTGTACCCGGACGTTGTCGAGTCCGGCGGCGGCGACGGCACCGCAAACATCAAGAGCCACCACAACGTGGGCGGCCTCCCCGACGACCTGACCTTCGAACTGGTTGAGCCGCTGCGCACCCTGTTCAAGGACGAGGTCCGCGCCATCGGTCGTGAGCTCGGCGTTCCCGAGAAGATTGTGGCACGTCAGCCGTTCCCCGGCCCCGGCCTGGGCATCCGCATCGTCGGCGAGGTTAACCGCGAGAACCTGGAAACCCTGCGTGCCGCTGACGCTATCGTGCGTGAAGAGCTGACCGCGGCTGGCCAGGACGAGCACATCTGGCAGTGCCCCGTGGTTCTGCTGGCTGGCGTTCGCTCCGTGGGCGTTCAGGGCGACGGCCGTACCTACGGTCACCCGATTGTTCTGCGCCCGGTCTCGTCTGAGGACGCGATGACCGCTGACTGGTCGCGCCTGCCCTACGACCTGCTGGCTAAGATCTCGAACCGCATTACGAACGAGGTCAAGGACGTTAACCGAGTGGTGCTGGACGTTACCTCCAAGCCCCCGGGAACCATTGAGTGGGAGTAATCCCTGCGTGGGAGTGATCCCCGAGTGGGAGTGAAGCTCCTCCCGTGAAGAAGCCGCCCGGTGCATCCTGCTGTGGATGCGCCGGGCGGCTTCTTATATACGTATGTGTGTTACGGATGCCGAGGATGAATGGAAATATAATGTGTATATGCATGTTGGCCTGATACATGCTGAGCGCTGGCCTAACATCATAAGGAGGGACCGATGACGTCGAAAATCGATGAAGAGCACGCTCAAAAGCAGGAGACTAAATCTTCCTTATATGAATTTTTCGCCAGCTTACCCAGCTCTTCAGATGACGTAGAAAATCCTGAAGAATTCCCCTTGGTGGCACGCTCTGCTTTGCAGCGTCCTTCTCCAGAGTTTTAGATTAGGAAGGAACCGCCCGGTGCATCCTGCTGTGGATGCGCCGGGCGGCTTTAGCTATGGGGCAGAGAAATATTAATGCGAAACGGATATTTTCTTCGAAATTAAAGAAAACCGCTTATTTTTTTAAACTGCGAGTCTAAATAAAAGAAATACACTCCGGAAAATTCCGCAAAACTAAGCGGGACAGAAATATTTAATACGGCCGATTCGGGTGGCGAATCGAACTACGCCAATGCGCGCTCGAGCCCAGGCCAAAATGCAGACCAAAGAAGGCCCCAAAACACAGGAACCCAAAAGCGCAGGCCATGTACACGCCGTAGGTCAGCACCAAGAAATCGGAGTCGTGTTCCAGACCGGAGAACACCAGGTGCGTCAGGTTCACGCCCAGAACGGCAAACCATACGACGCTTGCCACCGCAATCAACCAGGACAGTAGGCTCAGTACCGGGTGCGGGACCCTGAACGTGCGCTCCTCGACAAGGGCTTCTGAGGGTGTAACACGGGATGCGGGGGTAACCGCTGAGGCGCTCGTAGCGGCGGACGCGGAACGCCACGGGATACGCACCCCGGCGTGGGGGTGAGCGGCGCGGTGCGGGGTTTTCTGACGCGCTACCTTGGGGGAGGGGACACCCCCGGAGTCGGAAGGGTTGGAGAGGTAAGGCTGCTGCATTGCGTGCTCCCGGCGAGATCTTGAAGGGAACTAATCCTGCTGAGTTCGCTTCGTGAGGGTATGGACGGCAGACGAGTTCATACGGTAGGAAATGCAATCTCTGCGTATTTCTAGAGTAAATTTGATGTATAAAAAATACGAGGGTTTCGGCAAATATGATGCAATATGACGCGAAAATTTCGAAATGGCATCCCGTGAAATGCTCAACCTTAATCTGAATGTATAGGCGGGCGATATTAGACAGGCTCACATTCCCGAGAATATTCCTCGCCGGCCCGTCCTCGGTGCCCGAACGTGAGACCATGGAAAGGCGGCTTAGCGCAACGGCGCGGTGCGCATCCAAAATAAGGGCCAACGCGGTGACCGAAGGAGCGTCTTGTGGGAATCATCCTGCCCCTCATCTACCTGGTTGCAGGGCTGACGCTGGCCCTCACCCTGCCCGAGCACCGGGGCAGACGGCTCAAGGAATGGGCCTCGGCCCTGCTGACCCGCTGGATTATTCCCGCCGTCATCATCTACACGGTTGCCACCAGCCGCCCCGAGCTGTTCTTTGTTGCCGCGTCCACCATGGTTATGATGCTCCTCGGTGTGCTCGGTGCCGGGCGGATTACCCGAGATCCCGTGCAGAAGCTCGCCTTCGTGTACCTAAACGCCGGGCTCTTCGGCATCCCCGTGGTCGCGGGCATCTGGGGCGATGAGGCCGTGCGCGTCTACATCGGCGCGTATATCGGCAACTCCATCATGGGCAATATTCTGGGTACCTCGCTGCTACGGGGCGACTCGAGGGCCGAATCGGGTGAAGGTTCCCCACCCCGTACGGCTACCGCCGCGAGCCGCGGCGCAACCATCCGCAGGGTACTGCGAGGGCTGCGCACGAGCCCGCCCGTTATCGCCGTGGTAATCGGCCTGCTCTGCCTGCCCGCAGGGCACTTCCTAAGCGTTCACGGGGCCGGGTTCTACCGGGTGCTGACCTGGGTCTTCAGCTTTATCGGAATGATCGTTCTGGGCATGTGGCTCGGGGCCGCCAAGCTGCACCGCGCAGACCTGACCCGGGCCGCCGGATGGGCGGTGCTCCGCGCCGCGCTCGTGAGCGTTTACAGCCTCGGCGTGCTGGCGCTCGCCCGTTGGGCGCACGACGCGGCGGGCGTACACTTCGACCAGCTACTGGCCTACCCGCAGGTGCTCTTCATCCTGGGAGTCCTGCCGCCTGCCGCCAATATCGTGATCCTTGAGACCCACTACCGGCACGAGGGCACCGCAGCCCCCGTCATCGCCGCAGGGGCGGTCGTCAGCGTCGGTCTTATCGCGCTGGCGGTGCCGATTCTTCAGCTTGCGTTCTCCGGTTAGCCGGAGCCGAAACGAGCACACAACGAGCGGGTACAGCAAAAGGAGGGCGGGGATCGTACAATCCCCGCCCTCCCGCGGTTCTACGCCGACCTAGAGGTCAGCAGCCGTCGGACAGCTTTCGCTATCGAACGATGTGGTAGACCTTTGCCTCGTAGGGGCGCAGGGTCGAACCCGCATCGTCCTTGTAGTTCGAGCTCACCAGCTCGACGCGGGCGCCCGACTCGCGTGCCTCAGCAAGCACCGCGAAGTCGCGCTCCTGCTTCTCGGCAGTGAAGTTCGAAATCACCAGCAGAGACTCGTTAGCGGGGGAACCATCCGCGCCACCGGTACGGGTGTAGGCGTACACGGCCTCGTCCTCATCGTGCGGAACCTGGAGCGAATCCACCGGAGCGAAGGAGGCGTAAACCATCAGATCCTTCAGCTCACCGCGGCGCAGAGCCACCAGCTGCTGGTAGTGGTAGAAGATCGAATCCTCATCCGCCAGAACAGCCTCAGCGTTAATCGCCGGGTAGTTCGGGTTCACGTTAATCCAGGTGGTCACGCCCTCGGGGCTGAAGCCGGCGTTTGCCGAAGCATCCCACTGAACCGGGGTACGAGCGTTATCGCGGCCCTTGATGTAGATCGCCTGCATTGCCTCTTCGTGGCTCAGACGCTTGTGGTCCACGTGCATGTCCTCGTAGAAACGGATCGAGTCACCATCGCGGTAGTCCTCAATCGAATCGAACTTCACGTTGGTCATGCCAATTTCTTCACCCTGGTAAATGTACGGGGTGCCCTGCATGAAGTGCAGAGTGGTCGCCAGCTGCTTAGCGGACAGGGTGCGGAACTCATCCGAATCGTTACCGAAACGGGAGACCACACGCGGCTGGTCGTGGTTGTTCCAGTACAGCGAACCCCAAGCATTACCCTCCAGGGTGGTCTGCCAGTCGTTCAGGATGCTCTTGAGCTCGGTCAGCTTGTACGGCGCGTAGGACCACTTGCCGCCCAGAGAGCCGTTCGGGTCGTTATCCACGCCCATGTGATCGAAGTGGAAGATCATGTTCAGCTCACCGGTGTGGTAGCCAGCCCACAGCTTAGCGTCCTCGGGGCTGGTTGCGCTGGTCTCGCCCACGGTCATCACATCGTAGCGGCTGAAGGTCTCGCGGGTCAGTTCCTTCATCCACGGGTGCACCATGGTGCCGTTCGTGATGACGAACGGAATCGAGGAGGTGTGCTTCTCGAAGTCGGTGGAGGGGTCATCCGGGAAGCCCTCGGGCTTGGAGATGATGTTGATAGCGTCCAGACGGAAGCCGTCAACGCCCTTGTCCAGCCACCAGCGGACCATGGAGTACAGATCCTCGCGAACCTTCTCGTTCTCCCAGTTCAGGTCGGGCTGTTCCTTGAAGAAGATGTGCAGGTAGAACTGGCCAGTCGCCTCGTCCCACTCCCATGCCGGGCCGCCAAACTCGGACGCCCAGTTGTTCGGAGGAATCGGTTTGCCATCCTCGTCGAAGCCCTTCGGGTCCTTCCAAATGTAGTAGTCGCGGTAGGGGTTGTCCTTAGACGAGCGGGACTCCTTGAACCAGGGGTGCTCATCGGAGGTGTGGTTAGCGACCAGGTCCATCAGGATCTTGATGCCGTGCTTGTGAGCGGTTTCGAGCATCTCGTCAAAGTCTTCCATGGTGCCGAAGTCACTCATGATGGCGAAGTAGTCAGAGATGTCGTAGCCGTTATCCACGTTCGGCGAGTCGAACACGGGGGAGAGCCAGATGACGTTGATGCCCAGCTTAGCCAGGTAGGGCAGCTTCTCGGTGATGCCCTTCAGATCACCGATGCCGTCGCCGTTTGCGTCGTTGAAGGAACGGGGGTACACCTGGTACACCACGGCTTCCTTCCACCACTGGCGGCCTTCGTAGGAGGGAACCTCGTATGCCTCGGAATTGCTCATAATTGCCTTTCTGTACCGGCGGGTTACGCCGAAGAGAAAAAAGGAGTCTGTGATTGAAGTATAGGGCGAGGGGGACCGGAACGTCCGCGTCTGGTCCCCCTCGCGCACCATTATTTTGGGGCGTGCCTACTTGGCGTTACCGAAGAGGTACACCTTCGCCTCGTAGGGGCGCAGCAGGGTTCCCTCGTCGGTGAACTCGCGGTTCTCATCGCGGTAGTTCGAGCTAATCAGCTGCGGAACGTTCGAGATAGCCTTCAGCTCGGTCGGGGAGAGTGCCTGCGAGTTGGTCAGCACCACCGAATCCAGGTTGCCACCCGCGTAGTTCAGCTGAACGGTGTCATCGGTGAAGTTCGCGACGACCAGCAGTGCGCGCTCGCCGGTTGCGGCTGCGTCCTCGTCGGAGTTCACGCGCAGGTAGGCGTAGACCTGGTCGTCCTCTTCATCCAGCAGGCGGTACTCGCCGGTCAGGACAATCGGGTGCTCGTGACGCAGCTTAATCAGGTCGCGGTAGTGGTAGAACACCGAATCCGGGTCAGCCAGCTCGGACTCCGCGTTGATTTCGGTGTAACGCGGGTTCAGCTTCAGCCACGGGGTGCCGGAGGTGAAGCCTGCGTTCTCGCCAGCGGTCCACTGCATGGGGGTGCGGGCGTTATCGCGACCGGAGGCGCTGATGTAGCGCAGCATGTCCTCGGGGGAGACGCGGCCGGACTCCTCAACGTACTTGCGCCAGGAGTCGTGAATCTCCAGGTCGTTGTAGTCCTTGACATCGTCGAAGAAGACGTTGGTCATGCCCAGCTCTTCGCCCTGGTAGATGTAGGGGGTACCCTGCATCAGGTGCAGAACGGTGCCGAGCATCTTGGCGCTGACGGTGCGGTACTCGGGGGAGTCGTTACCGAAGCGGGAGACGGTGCGCGGCTGGTCGTGGTTGTTCCAGTACAGGGAGTTCCAGCCGCGGCCGTGCAGACCCTCCTGCCAGTGGGTGAGCACCTTCTTCAGGTCCACCAGGTCGAAGCGGCGGTCGGACCACTTGCCGGTCACGCCACCCTCGGAGGCATCCACGTCCATGTGCTCGAACTGGAACACCATCTGCAGCTCGTTGCGGTCGAAACCGGTGTAGAGCGCGGCGTCGTCGACGGTCACGCAGGGGGTTTCGCCCACGGTCATGACCGGGTACTTGCTGAGGACCTCACGGTTCATTTCCTGCAGGAATTCGTGCACGCGCGGGCCGTTGGCTGCGACAGCCAGGGAGTTGTCGAGGCCGCCAGCCAGAACTGCCGGATCCTCGGGGAAGGAGAGGTCCTTGGAAATCAGGTTGATGACGTCCATGCGGAAGCCGTCCACGCCCTTGTCCAGCCAGAAACGCATGATGTCGTAGACCTCTTCGCGGACCTTCGGGTTCTCCCAGTTCAGGTCGGGCTGCTTGACGGAGAAGTAGTGCAGGTAGAACTGGCCGGTTGCCTCATCCCACTCCCACACGGAGGGGCTGAAGCAGGAAATCCAGTTGTTCGGCGGAATAGGCTTGCCGTCCTCGTCGAAGCCCTTGGGGTCGCGCCAGATGTAGTAGTCGCGGTAGGGGTTGTCCTTGGAGGAGCGTGCCTGCTTGAACCACTCGTGCTCGTCGGAGCTGTGGTTGACGACCAGGTCCATCATGAGCTTGATGCCGTGCTTGTGTGCGGTTTCGAGTAGCTCATCGAAGTCTTCCATGGTGCCGAACTCGGTCATGATGGCGCGGTAGTCGGAGATGTCGTAGCCGTTGTCATCGTTCGGGGAAGCGTAGATGGGGGAGAGCCACAGTACTTCGATGCCGAGGTCTGCCAGGTACGGAATCTTCTCGGTAATGCCGGGCAGATCGCCGATGCCGTCGCCGTTGGAGTCGTTGAAGGAGCGGGGGTAAATCTGGTAGACAACGGGTTCCTGCCACCACTGGATCTGGGTCGTCATTGTTCTTCCTTTCCTTGGTATGGATGAGTGTTGTGTGGGGCCGCTCTGTGGGCGGCTAAAGTCTGATGCCCTTAGTGCTGGGTGGTGAGGGGCGTCAGGAGGCTCTGAGGGGCCCAGCTTGCGGGGTCAATCTCCAGGAGCAGGCCGCTGTGATCGGAAATCGCCTCGGGGGAGTTATCCCGGAAGACCACCGTGTGGGAAGCCACGTCGACGAGGCGGTCGGTGAACACGAAATCGATGCGCTTGGCATCCGAGGAGCCCTCCCAGCCGGCAATCTCGCGGTGCACAGTGTTCTCACCCTTGGTGTGCTTCGCGATGGTGCGGGTATCGATCAGGCCGGTAGAGGTCACGAAGGCGTAGCCCTCGTCGGGCAGGTGCGCGGCGGAGTTGAAGTCGCCGCCGAGCAGTACGGGGGCGGTTTCGGCACATTCGGCCAGAGCCTGCGAGAGGCGGGTGAATTCCTGAGCGAAGAGGGGCTCACCGTCGAAGTCCCACCAAGACATGTGGGTGGTGGCGCACCAGAAAGGATCGGAGGGGGTCTCGATGAGGGCGGCCTGCGCGGCGCGGCGCTGCACCTGGAAGTAGGTGTAGTCGGGGGACATGTCGATGGGCCTGATGCCGCGGATCGGCATGCGCGAGAGGACGGCCACGCACTCGTCGTAGCGCTCCCACCCGAGGTGGGTCTCGGTGAGGGTCCACTCGTAGCGGGCGCCGAGCGCCTCCAGCGCGCGCACGAGGAGCAGGGCGTAGTTGTCTTCACGGACCGGAATACCCGCGCCGCCGCGGAAGTGGAGGGGATGTTCCACCACGGGGGTGGAGGTCAGCTGGTTGACCTCCTGGAGGGCGATAACGTCCACCTGCTGATCAACGATGAACTGCGCGAGGGTGCGGATCTTGTCAATCTGATGGATTTCGCACCAGCTGTGGGTGTTGAGGGTGAGGAAACGCATATATATAAGTTTCGATTGGGTTTCGGGTAGGGGTACGGGGTGGGCGCGTCGGATGGCTCTCCCTGTGGAAGCTCTGAGTGGTGGAGGGCAGTCTCCGGCCGCGCAAGTATGTTCATGCTATCGAGTCTGGGCCCCGGCAGACAGGGGAAAAGCTTGATTATTCCCCAGTATTTTTACCCGGTGCCGGGATATGTTTCAGGTTGTGAAAAACTCTTTCAGAACTGTCCTTCGGGCGCCTATGGGTCGGAATGAAGTGGCATTATTATTTCTGTCTAAAACACATTCGACACTTAGCGCGCGCAGGTCGTGTGGTGTGCATCTCATACACTTTCAAGGGTGTTTATAAAGATGCGTTAGCCCAGGCGGGCAAAGACCGCCCGCCCCTTGCGCCCGCTCACTCGATACCCGAAAGGGCGTATAGCCTCATGATGGAAAAAGTACAGAGGTTCGGCTCTGCCATGCTGGCACCCGTTCTTCTCTTCGCATTCGCTGGCCTCGCGGTCGGTATCGCGATCATCGCGCAGAACGACCAGCTGATTGGCCTGGCCGCCGATAAGAACAACCTCTGGTCCCAGTTCTGGGCCGTATGGGAGTCCGGTGCGTGGACCGTCTTCAACCAGATGGAACTGCTCTTCGTGATCGGTCTGCCCATTGCACTGGCAAAGACCGCTAACGCACGTGCAGTGATGGAAGCTGCAATGGTCTACCTGACCTTCAACTACTTCGTCGGCACCATGCTCAAGGTATGGGGCAAGGGCGGCACCGGTTTCTTCGACCTGGACTACACCACCGACATCTCTGAGAGCGCGGCAGGTACCGGTCTGAAGATGATCGCCGGTATCAAGACCATGGACACCGGTATCTTCGGTGCCATCATCATCTCCGCAATCGTGGTGTGGGCACACAACCGCTGGTTCGACAAGAAGCTGCCCGACTTCCTCGGTATCTTCCAGGGTTCCCAGTTCGTCTACGGCGTCTGCTTCTTCCTGATGATGCCCATCGCCTTCCTGTTCTCCTGGCTGTGGCCCTACGCTCAGCACGGCATCTCCTCCCTGCAGGGCTTCTTCATCGCATCCGGCGCACTCGGCGTGTGGGTTTACACCTTCCTCGAGCGCTTCCTGATTCCGACCGGTCTGCACCACTTCATCTACTCCCCGTTCGTCTTCGGTAACGTTGTTACCCCGAACGGTATCGCTAAGGACTGGCCGACCCACCTGACCGAGTTCGCAAAGAGCGACAAGCCCCTGAAGGAACTGTTCCCCGGCGGCGGCTTCGCACTGCACGGTAACTCCAAGGTCTTCGCACCCATCGGTATCGCAGCGGCGTTCTACACCACTGCTCGTCCCGAGAAGCGCAAGGAAGTTCTCGCTCTGATGATTCCCGTCTGCCTCACCGCGATCCTGATCGGTATCACCGAGCCCCTCGAGTTCACCTTCCTGTTCCTGGCACCCCCGCTGTTCCTGGTCCACGCAATCCTGGCAGCATCCATGGCAGCAATCATGTACCAGCTGGGTCTGGTTGGTTACATGGGTGGCGGTCTGCTCGACTTCCTGTTCCAGAACTGGATTCCGCTGTGGGCAAACCACTCCGGCACCTACCTCATGCAGATTGGTGTGGGCCTGTGCTTCACCGTCCTGTACTTCGTGATCTTCCGCTTCATGATTCTGAAGTTCGACTTCAAGACCCCCGGTCGTGAAGAAGACGGCGGCGAGACCAAGCTCTACAGCAAGGCAGAGTACAAGGCTGCTAAGGCTGCTGAGAAGGACGGCGGCGCAGCCGCTGCCGGTGACGCCGAAGGCGCCGACCTGTACGCACCCCGTGCGGCTGGCTTCCTCGAGCTGCTCGGCGGCGCAGACAACATCACCACCGTGAACAACTGTGCAACCCGCCTGCGTGTCTCCGTGGCCGATGAGTCCCTGGTCAGCACCTCGGATGCGGAGTTCAAGAGTGCTGGCGCCCTGGGTGTCGTCCGCAAGGGCAAGGCCTTCCAGGTGATCGTCGGTATGGATGTTCCCCAGGTCCGTGAGCGTTTCGAGACCATGGTGAACAGCTCCAAGACCAACGTCTAGAGCTCTCCCCTCTGCTCACCGCGTAGTTCGCGCATCGGGCAGTGAATAATCCGCTTCGCCGGCGGTACCGGATACATCCGGTGCCGCCGGCGAAGCTGTATCTTGGGTATCCTTGGCCCCGGTTGTGGGCCTCTCTCGAAAGGTTCTGCGTGAGCGGGAACAATACGGCAGAACCGGGCTGTGGAATCCGAAGCGTGTAATATTTATATATTGCTCACCATCGGATTCAGGAGCTCTGAGTGGATTTACAAGACGTCGTGAATGCGAATCAGCACCGGTTCAGCGAAACTGAACGGGAAATTTTGGCCTTCATGCTGGAGAACGAGGAATTCGTCGCGGAGTCGACGATTAATTCTTTGGCGCACAAAACCTACACCTCGACCAGTTCGATTATTCGACTGACGAAGAAGCTGAACTTTTCAGGATTCGCTGAGCTGAAGTACTTCATCAAGTCTTCTCTTAGCCGTAGTGAGCCCTTCAACCCCCGCTTCATCGAGAGCGGCCGCGAGGATATTCAGCGCACCTACGACTACCTCGACCACATGGAGTTGAGCGGTCTGCTTAAACGCATCTA